>JAFAID010000123.1 GCA_019236925.1 Mycobacterium sp.
GACGCTGTGCTGTTGATCATCGCCATGGTCGGCACCACGGTCGCGCCCTGGCAGCTGTTCTTCCAGCAGTCCAACATCGTCGACAAGCGCATCACACCACGCTTCATCGGCTACGAGCGAGCTGACACCACCATAGGCGCCTTTATCGTGGTTGTTTTCGCGGCCGTGCTAGTGATGACCGGCGATTGGGCCGCTCGCGCCACGCACAGCCGAGGCAATTTCGTCGACGCCGGCGTGCTCGCACAGCTCCTCGGCCAACACAATCACACCCTCGGCTCGATCTTCGCGATCGTATTGCTAGACGCCTCGATCATCGGCGCGGCTGCGGTGACCCTGTCCAGCAGCTACGCGTTCGGGGATGTATTCGGGCTCAAGCACTCGCTGCATCGCGGGTTCGCTGACGCCAAACCGTTCTATTTTTCATACACCGGGATGGTCGTGATCGCGGCGGCCATCGTGCTGATCCCCGGCGCGCCGTTGGGGTTGATCACCACCGGCGTGCAAGCGCTCGCCGGATTGCTGCTGCCCAGCGCGACCGTCTTTCTGCTGCTGTTGTGCAACGACCGACACGTCCTGGGCCCGTGGGTGAACCGGCCCTGGCTCAATGTGGTCGCCAGTGTCATCGTTGGCGGGTTGTTGCTATTGTCCGGCATATTGATGGCGACAACGGTGTTCCCCGACCGCGACATCGTCGTGATCGTCACCAACCTCGTCCTCGGCTTCGGCGTTTGCGGCGCAGTCGCTTTCGGGGTACTCCGATGGTCTGGCCGTTGGCGGTCGAAATCACCGGTCCTCGAACAGCTCTCGGCCGTCTCGGCCGAGGCCGACCGGACGACGTGGCGGATGCCGCCGTTAACCTTGCTCGAGCCGGTCACCTGGTCGACCGGAACTCGACTAGGCATGCTGGCTTTGCGCGGCTATCTCGTCCTCGGGGCGATCCTGCTGGTGGTCAAGGCCATTCAACTCGCTTAGCGCCTAACCCAATGAAAGAGGAGAAAACACCGTGTTTGTAATCCGACTGAACAACGGACGTGAAGTCCACGAAACCGAGGGCGATCGGCTCTCGTTTAATCACGACACTGGCGTAATCACCGTTTCTCACATTGAGGGATTCGAGCAAACCACCACGCACTACTCGCCGACGGCTTGGGAAATGGTGACCCACCGGGTCAAGGACGTTGCCATCAGGCGGTCCGGGATTTCGGTGGCGCGGTAAGGCACGGGATTCAGGCCCATCGTCTCCGGCGTGCACCGCGGTCGAGTTCCGTTGCGCCTCAACGGCGGGAGGCCACCAGGTCAACGACACAATCGAGATGCTGGTCAAGATCGAGATTCCCCGCCTCATTGGGCACTGGTTCGGATAGCTTCTCTCCGCAATTGGTGAGCAGAACAAATCAGCCGCACCGATTCGCTGGATTCGCGAGTCCGCGGGCAGACGACGGGCGCTTGCGAGCACGAGAGCCCGTACCCCATAATCCTCCAGTCAACGAGGGCAATTTCGGATGCCCTGACGGGATTGCTATCGGTCAACACTTCACCGCGAAGGAGCCACCGCTGAAGTGAACGAGAACGCTCGCGCGGATGTTGTGTCCCGCCAGTACCAGCGATGGACGTACCCACCTCCAATAGAGGACCTCGAAGCATGGACCAATAACAACTGGGATTGGTTCGACCCTGTGCACTCTCACCGGGTTATGTGGCCTGATCGTGAATACAAGCCCGATCTTGATATTTTGATTGCCGGGTGCGGCACCAACCAGGCCGCTGTTTTCGCGTTCACGAATCCTGCCGCGAAAGTAGTGGGGGTTGATATCAGCCGGTCCTCGCTGGATCATCAGCAATATCTGAAAGACAAGCACCAGCTAGGGAACCTGGAGTTGCATCTGCTTCCGGTCGAGGAGCTGCCAACACTCGGACTCGACTTCGACCTCGTAGTGTCGACCGGCGTTATACATCACATCGCAGATCCCCTGGCAGGCATGAAAGCGCTTGCCGGCTGCCTGCGGCGGGATGGCGTGTTGGGCGTCATGCTTTATGCAAGGTACGGGCGATCCGGAGTTGAACTGCTGGAATCGGTCTTTCGTGACTTGGAACTGTCTCAGGACGACGCATCGGTCCAGATAGTCAAGGACGCGATGTCGGTGCTACCAGCGGATCACCCTGCTCGAAATTACATCAAGGGCGCGTGGGATCTGCAATCGGATGCCGCTCTGGTGGATACCTTTCTGCATGGTCGAGCGCGTAGTTACACCGTCGCCGAGTGCATCGATCTTGTCGTCTCGGCCGGCCTCGTATTTCAAGGATGGCTCCTCAAGACCCCGTATTATCCGCACGAGTTCTTTGCGCAGGCGAATACTTTCTATCCGGTCCTAAATGCGTTGCCCGAGAGCAAGCTTTGGTCGGTGATGGAACGTCTCCAAACAGTGAATGCTTGCCATCTTTTCATTGCGTGCCGTCCCGATCGGCCGAAAGAACTTTACGCGATCGATTTTTCGATGGATGACGCCCTCGATTATGTTCCGATGTGGCGGGCCCGCTGTGCTGTCTCAGGGACTGACATTGTTCGGCCGGATGCACGGTTGGGCCTCAACCCGGCTCAGTTGCCCTTCGTACAGTACATCGACGGCCGTCGCACGATTCGGCATATTGCTGCGCTCGTGGCGCAGCGGGGTGAGTCGCCAGGAGGCAGCGCGGCTGACCTCGAGGCGTTCGGCTGCAGGCTATTTCAGTCGCTGTGGCGTCTCGACTTTGTAGCGATGGCACTCAATGCGACCTCGCCCAGTTAGCCAACCGCGTCGCTTGCCATGGGGATGAGGTGACTATCGATGTGCCATCCGGACGGGATCAGGCTTGCTTCCGCTGGCGCGGGCGAGCTATTAGCAGTCCAATTCAGCGAGCGTCGAGCAAGCTCCGGGCAAACCCGTGACGCTTGCCGCCATGGCGACGGCACCAATCTCGCCGGACTCGTCCACACTGGTAGTCAGCTCTGCACAGATGAAAGGAGAGCCGCGTCATGCAGACGCTGAGTATCGCTGAGTTCGCGTTGAGGCTGGCTGTCGGGGTCGGCTGCGGCGCCCTCATTGGGATTGAGCGGCAGTGGCAGGCGCGGAGGGCCGGACTACGCACCAACGCGCTGGTGGCCACCGGTGCCACGTTGTTCGTGCTTTATTCGGTTGTCGCCAACGACAGCAGCCCCACCCGGGTGGCGTCGTATGTGGTGTCCGGGGTCGGCTTCCTCGGCGGTGGGGTGATCCTGCGCGAAGGGTTCAACGTACATGGGCTCAACACCGCTGCGACCCTGTGGTGTTCTGCGGCTGTTGGCGTGCTCGCGGCCAGCGGGCACATCGTGTTCACCTTGATCGCCACTGCCACGATCGTCGGCATTCACCTGCTGGGGCGGCCACTGGGCCGCTTCATTGACCGCGGCAACGTGGACGAGGACGAGGATGACCAGCCGTACCAACTGCAAGTGATCTGTCGACCCAAGCAAGAAAAATACGTGCGCGCCCAGATTGTCCAACACACCGGCGGGGGCGACTTCGTGCTGCGCGGCATCCATACCGGGCGTGCGGGCGACGACTGCGTCACGTTGACGGCGTTCCTGCTCAGCGACAGGCACGCGCCGGCCCGCCTGGAGCAGCTCGTCGCAGACTTGTCTCTGCAGCCAGGCGTTCAAGCTGTGCACTGGTATGCCGGCCACCAGAACGACCGGATGCCGCGCGCCCCGCGCGCGGACTAACCCCAGTCAGTCTCCAAGCACAGGTCACCGCCGTCGTAGGGTAGGGGATGTGAACGCGATCGCGGACTTCTTATCCGTGGTTCCCGACCAGATGCGGGACCCGGTGTTGTTCGCGATTCCATTTTTCCTCCTCCTGTTGATCCTGGAATGGACCGCCGCCCGCAAACTGGAACATATTGAGCGGGAAGCCAACGCGGAGGCCACCACCGGCATTCAACATTCCGTGCGCCCCGGGTCGGGCGCCTACCTGACCGCCGATTCCTGGGCGAGCATCTGGATGGGGCTGGTTTCGGTGGCCACCACTGCGGGCTGGAAATTCATTGCCCTGCTCGGTTATGCGGCGATCTATGCGTATCTGGCTCCATGGCATTTGCCCGCAACGCGCTGGTACACCTGGGTGATCGCGATCTTCGGCGTCGATCTGCTCTATTACTGCTATCACCGCATCGCGCATCGGGTTAGGCTGATTTGGGCCACCCACCAGGCCCATCACTCCAGCCAGTACTTCAATTTCGCCACCGCGCTGCGTCAGAAATGGAACAACAGCGGCGAGATTCTGATGTGGATCCCGTTGCCGCTGTTGGGAATTCCGCCCTGGATGGTTTTCGTCAGTTTCTCGATCAACCTGATCTACCAGTTCTGGGTGCACACCGAGCGGATCGGCAGAATGTGGGCGCCGTTCGAGTTCGTCTTCAACACGCCATCACATCACCGGGTGCACCACGGAATGGATCCCGAGTATCTCGACAAGAACTACGGCGGGATTTTCATCCTCTGGGACCGGCTGTTCGGCACCTTCCGGCAAGAGACATTCCGTCCGCACTACGGATTGACCAAACAGGTTGATACGTTCAACGTCTGGAAGCTGCAGACACACGAATATCTGGCTATCGCCCGCGATTTCCGCTCGGCGGGACGGTTGCGGGACCGGTTGGGCTACGTCTTGGGGCCCCCCGGATGGCAGCCTCCCGCGGCCGCCCGATCTGCGGTGGCCGTCAGCGGTCGTCGCGTCGGCGGTTAGAAGTCGTTCATCAATCGTTTTTATTACCGCGAGTCGAAAGGCCCCACTGCAGAGCCAAGATCAGTAAGCTCCGCCTCGTCGTACAGTTGTTATGACGCCCGGCATTCGGCCCGGGCCGCGATGATGAGGAGGGAATGCAGTGGCAGACACACTCACCGGAGGACAAAAACTTGTCAAAGGTGACTCGCTTACCTCAAGCAACGGGGCCTACACCCTGACGTTGCAAGACGACGGGAACCTGGTGCTGGCATCGCGCGGCCACGCGATCTGGGCGAGCGGGACCAACGGCCAAGACGTGGTCCGCGCCGAGGTTCAGAGCGACGGCAACTTCGTCATCTACACCGCCGATAAGCCGGTGTGGCACACCGACACCAAAGGCAAGAAGAATGTCCGGCTCGTCCTGCAGGACGACCGCAACCTAGTGCTGTACGCCGCCGATGGAGCGGCATGGTCGACCAAGACCGAGACCGACGCGCCGCCGCCCCCGGAGCCGGAAGCCCAAGCCGCCCCGGCAGCCGAGGAGACGCACGCCGAGGAGGCCGGCGCACATGAGCCGGAACCCGCCGCGCGGACCTACACCGTCGAATCCGGCGACACCTTGTGGGCCATCTCCGAGCGGTTCTACGGCGACGGCAGCAAGTACCAGATCATCGCCGACGCCAGCGGCATCGCCAACCCTGACCTGATCCAGCCGGGACAGGTGCTGACAATCCCCTGATCGCGATCGGGAGCGCGACGGCCCAGAGCCGAGCCCGGACCGGGCCGGCGCGCTCCCGACCGATCGGCTCTCCGCGGGCAGTCTTCGGTCGGTAACCTGATAGCCGGCCGGCACCTCGCCGGCTCCCGACGGATCGGAGTCGAAGGTGGGCCGTTCGGCAGTCCGCGCATTCGCCGCGGCGGTTACCGCCTGCATAGTGGCCGCCTGTTTTCCGGTGACGGCCACCGCTGATCCCGTGCTGGTGTTCCCCGGCATGGAGATCCACCAAAGCGGCCATTTGTGCACCTTGGGCTTCGTCGACCCGGGCCTGCATGTGGCGTTCGCCGCCGGGCATTGCCGCGGCGATGGACCGGTCACCGACAAGGACAACCACGTCATCGGCAAGGTGGCGACGTTCCGGGACAACATCCCCAATGGCGCGATCGTCGGTACCGAACAGCAGGTCAGCGACTATGAATCGATCGTGCTGGCCAACGATGTGACGGCGAACAACATCCTGCCCGGCGGACGCGTGCTGCAATCCGACCCGGGCCTGGTCGTCACGCCCGGTGAACCCGTCTGTCATTTCGGCGTTGTCACCGGCGAAACCTGCGGAACGGTCGAGGCGGTCAACAACGGCTGGTTCACGATGGGGAATGGCGCCATCAGCCAGAAGGGCGATTCCGGCGGACCGGTGTACATCATCAACCCATTCGGACAGGCCCTGATTGTCGGGATACTCAACAGCGTCTGGGGCAATTCTCCGGCGGCGGTGTCGTGGCAGGCCACCTCGCAGCAGGTCCGCGACGACGTGGGAGTCGGCGGTCCGTCGATTTAGCCGGTCAGCTCGGATTCGCCAGCGCGAAAACGGGGATACACGGCGCCGCAGCGCGTACTTCGTCGTCGTCGGAGTTGGGAGTCAGCCCCGCAATGTGGCCTTTGACCTCCCAATACCACCTGTCCAGGTATCGCCTCAGCAGGTTTGTCTTCGCCGAATCAGCCACCTCGGTGGTGCGGAGTTGGCGGCGATGCCATCGCGGCCCCACGTCGACGACACCGGCGGCTCGGACATTGCGGACCCACTGGGTGGTGCCGCGCGGTGACACCAGATAGTCGACACCGTCCACGGTCAGCACGTTGACCACCACACCGCGCAGTTTGCCGGTTTTGCGGCCGCGCACGCGAAGCGATTTGGTGCCGGCGATGCTGATGCCCAGCTCAGCCAGCCAGCGGATCAGCGCGTTTGCTGTCCGGGCCGCTCGGTCGGGTTCGTCGTATCGCACTGACATGACACATCCTCCTTCACTAGAACAGCGAGAGAGCAGTGCTCTCATTGGGTATGACCGTGCCACATCGACGGCGGAAATACAAGAGCACTGATCTCTTTTATGTCAGAATGGGCTGATGGGCAAGCGGCGCGACTCGCGCGAGCGCATCGAGGCGCAGATTGTCGAGATCGGCCGGCGGCACCTGGTTGAACACGGCGCCACCGGGCTGTCGCTGCGTGCGATTGCCCGCGACCTCGGCATGGTGTCGTCTGCGGTGTATCGGTATGTGTCCAGCCGCGACGAGTTGCTGACGTTGCTGCTCATCGACGCCTATTCCGACCTCGCCGACGCGGTGGATCGCGCTCGCGATGCGGTGCCCGACGTGTGGAGCGACGACGTCATCGCGATCGCGCATGCCGCCCGCAGTTGGGCCATCGCCCACCCGGCCAGCTGGGCGCTGCTGTACGGCAGCCCGGTGCCCGGCTACCACGCACCAGCCGAGCGGACGGTCGGGCCGGGAACGCGGGTGGTCAGCGCCTTGTTCGACGCCGTCGCCGCAGGTATCGCGACCGGCGACATCATGCTGACCAATTCCCCTGCGCCGGAACCGATATCGTCGGACTTCGAACGACTTCGCCAGGAGTTCAGTTTTCCCGGCGACGATCCGGTCGTCGCGAAATGTTTCGCGGTCTGGGCCGGCGTGATGGGAGCGATCAGCCTGGAGGTATTCGGCCAATACGGCACCGACACCCTGAGCGACCCCGAAGCGGTGTTCGACACCCAGGTCCGGCTGCTGGTCGGCGTGCTGACCCAGCCCGACGTGGACGCGATGCGATACCGGGCGTCGTCGCCGAATTAGAACGTGTTCAACCGTTGGCTTCAGCGGCCTGAGCACCTGGTGGTGGCAACGTGTTTCTGCCGGGGGAGACGCTGGGCTATCCTGCGAAGCGATGAGCTTCTCCGTCGGATCACCGGTGCAGGTCGCCTGGGTGACGCACGACTTGGACGCCACTGAAACGGCGCTCACCGGCCTGTTAGGCGTCAAAAAATGGGTGAGGTTGCCCGACGTGCACTTTGCGCCAGACAGCTGCAGCTACCTCGGCAGACCGGCCGACTTCGTCGCCAGCATTTCGCTGAGCTATCTCGGCGACATGCAGCTGGAGCTGATCGCACCGGTCCGCGGCCCTAATATCTATAGTGACTTTCTGCGCGACAGCGGGCCGGGTCTACACCACATCTGCGTCGAGGCAGAAAGCCCGGAGCAGTTCGCGGACAAACTGGCCACCGCCAGCAAGCACGGTGCGTCGGTGGTGCAGCAGGGCGTGATGCCCGGCGGTTTGCGGTTCGCGTATCTGTCTGCCCCGCAGGCCGGAGTGCCGTTCGTGGAGGTCGCGCATTTCTCTCCCGAGATGCGGCAGTTCTTCGACTACATCAAGCAGGAGCAGCGGTGAGTACCGACATACCAGCAATTTTCAGCGCTGACGACGTTTCGTCGTGGTCGGATGACGTCGACGTCCTGGTGATCGGTTTCGGTATCGGGGGCGGCTGCGCAGCGGTGAGCGCGGCCGCCGCGGGCGCACGCGTCCTGGTGCTGGAGCGCGCAGCCGCCGCCGGTGGCACCACCACGCTTGCCGGGGGGCACTTCTACCTCGGCGGCGGCACCGCGGTCCAGCAGGCGACCGGACATCCCGACTCGCCCGAGGAGATGTACAAGTATCTGGTCGCGGTGTCGCGCCAACCCGACCACACGAAGATCCGGGCCTATTGCGACGGCAGCGTGGAGCACTTCAACTGGTTGGAGGACTTGGGTTTTCAGTTCGAACGCAGTTACGTCGCGGGCAAGGTGGTCGTTCCAGCGGGCACCGAGGGCTTGAGCTATACCGGTAACGAAAAGGTGTGGCCGTTCTGCGAGCAGGCCACACCGGCACCGCGCGGACACTCGGTGCCGGTGCCCGGCGAGTTGGGCGGTGCTGCCATGGTGATCGACCTGCTGGTCAAGCGCGCCGACGACCTGGGAGTGCAGATCCGATACGAGACCGGCGCAACCAACCTGATCCTGGACGCCGACGGCGCCGTGGTCGGCGTCGCCTGGAAGCACTTCACCGAAACCGGTGCGATCAAAGCCAAATCAGTCATCATCGCCACGGGTGGTTTCGCGATGAACCCGGAGATGGTCGCCGAACACACTCCCGCGCTGGGCCAGCCGCGGCGCACTAAGCACCATGGGCTCGTGGCGCCCTACATCCTGGGTAACCCCAACGATGACGGACTGGGCCTGCGGATGGGCGTCTCGGCAGGAGGCGTCGCCGAGAACATGAACGAAAAGTTCATCACCGCGGCGGCGTATCCGCCCGAAATCTTGCTGACGGGTGTGATCGTGAACAAGGAGGGCAAGCGCTTCGTCGCCGAGGACTCCTACCATTCGCGCACATCGGCTTTCGTGTTGGAGCAGCCGGAGCAGACCGCATACCTGATCGTTGACGAAGCGCACACCGAGATGCCCGCGATGCCGTTGATCCGCTTCCTCGACGGCTACGAGACGATCGCCGAATTGGAGACCGCGCTCGACATACCTGCGGGCAACGTCGCGGCGACATTGGACCGCTACAACGAGTTTGCCGCCATGGGTGAGGATCCGGACTTTCACAAGCAGCCGGAATATGTTGCGCCGCAGGATAACGGACCCTGGGCAGTGTTCGATCTGTCACTCGGGCGAGCGATGTACTCCGGATTCACGATGGGTGGCCTGGCGGTCACGGTCGACGGTCAGGTGCTGCGCGAGGACGGCACGACCATCGCCGGCCTGTATGCCGTGGGTGCGTGCGCATCCAATATCGCCCAGGACGGAAAGGGATACGCGAGCGGCACTCAGCTTGGTGAGGGATCGTTCTTCGGTCGTCGCGCCGGAGCGCACGCTGCCGGCTAGACCCGAGCGGGCTCGTCCTCCAGCGGGCCCAGCCGCCATTGGCCTTCGCCGAGTAGCTCGAGCCGCTGATTGTGATGGTGTTCGACCGTGCTCCGGTGACTGACGCTGACGACGATGGTGTGCGGCAACTCGCCGCGCAGAAGCCGGTACATCGCCAGCTCTAGCCCCTCGTCCATCGCCGAGGTCGCTTCGTCGAGGAACACCGCTTTGGGCTTGGTTAACAGCACCCGCGCGAACGCGACCCGCTGCTGCTCTCCGGGCGAGAGCACCTTCACCCAGTCTTGCGGGTCGTCGAGCCGGTCGACCAAGTGGCCCAGCATAACTCGGTTCAGCACGTCGCGGAGGTCGTCGTCGGATACGTCGCCGGCGGCCGCCGGATAGGACACCACCGCGCGCAGGTCGCCGAGCGGCACATAGGGGACCTGCGACAGGAACATGGTGTCGGGGCCGTCGGGCCGGCGCAGGGTTCCGGTCGCGTATGGCCACAGCTGGGCGAGGCTGCGTAGCAGCGTTGTCTTGCCACTGCCGGACGGGCCGGTGATCACCAGTGCGTCACCGGTCGTCAGGTGCACGTCGAGCGTGTCGATGAGCTGGTCGCCGTCCGGCGTCCGGACCTCGACACCTTCGATGTCGACGGCGCCGTTGTCGCTCGGCCTGACCAGCAGCTCGGGCAGCTCACGGGCCTTCTCGTCGGCCTCCACCAGGCCGTTGAGCCGGATGATCGCCGCGCGGTAGCTGGCGAACTGGTCGTAGGCGTTGCGGAAGAACGATAGCCCGTCCTGGACGTTGCCGAACGCCGCGGCGGTTTGGGTGACATCGCCGAACTTGATCTGGCCGGCGAATAACCGCGGTGCTTGAAGGACCCAGGGCAGCGGGACGATTGCCTGACTCATCGACACGTTGAAGCCGAACCAGCCGACGGTCCGGTTCACAAACCGCAGATAATTGTCGATGATCGGGCGGAACCGGTTGCTCAATTGGGCGCCTTCGGCGCGCTCGCCGCGGTAGAAGCCCACCGCCTCGGCGGCGTCGCGCACCCGCACTAGCGCATAGCGGAAGGCGGCATTGGTTTGTTCGTTGCGGAAGCTGAGCCTGATCAGCGGCCGCCCGATCCAGAAGCCGCCAATCGTCGCGATCAACACGTAGATGATGAGAATCCAGAACATCGCCCTGGGCAGGCTGACACCGAAC
>JAFAID010000466.1 GCA_019236925.1 Mycobacterium sp.
GTTCCACTCCAGCGGCACCCCCATCGGAATCGACGACAGGATGCCAAAGTGGAAGCACAGCATGACGAATGCGGCGATCGCGGTGGGCCATCCGCCGTGACTGAAGAACAACACCAGCGGCACCAGCCCTTCGATCGCGGTGCTGAAATGCGCGAGCCAGCGTGACGCCCGGCCCGGACGCAGGTCGTCCGGGAAGTGTTCGAAGAACTTCCGTTTGATGAACCGCGGCCGGAATACCGGGTTGTTGCTCATCATCGTCGAGATGACGAACGGAAAGTGCTTGTTGAGCTTGGATGTTGCCGCGCCGAGCCAGATCACCAGGCACACCAGTTTGGCACCGAGGATCATGTCCACGCCGTAGCCGGTAAACAGGAAGGCGACCGTGAACGACGCGTACACCTCGCCGCGGGCGGCCAGAAAGATGACCTTGTCGCGCAGACCGAGCACCGCCAGCACGCCGAGCACCGCCCAGATCTGCCAGGACGGCAGCACTCCGACCGTCGTCCCCAGCGCCGGGACGGGCCCGGTGCCGTCGGAGAAGATCGCGATGACCAGGAGCACCAGCAGTGCGCCGTACAGCAGCGCGTCGACCGCAGTGCGCTCATCCCCTTTGGTGAAAGGTATGCGATTTGGCCAGGGCGGCAGCCGGATCGTGCCGGGCCGCAGCCAGTACAGGATCGAGCCCAGGGGCGGAAAGAACCGGTTGTTCAGCGGCCCGAAGCCGCAGCCCAGGCCGACCACCTCGAACAGCATCGTGTAGAGCACAACCTTTTCGAACACGATCGGCTCGGCGTACCAGTGCGCGACATTGGTGAAGCCGGCCATCCCTCCCAAACCTTTAGTGGTCAGCACGAGCAGCCACGCCGCCAGGATGTACAGGCCGATCTTGACGACGTAGAACAGGTGCAGCGCTACGGGGGTACCGAAGCCGACCTCCGCCCAGTGCCGCGCCATCGGGATGATCTTCTCTGCGCGGGTGCCCCTGCTCCACTCCTCGAAGTCGATCTGCGGAGTGTCCTGTTTGAGAAATCCCATGGCGGCAAGACTAGAACGTGTTCTAGCCGGATTGTTTGGGTTCAGCCCAACAACATCCGACCTTGACTACTACGTATTGTAGTAGTAGAACGGTGTGTAAGCGGGCAAATTCGCAACTTTGTCTTTACCCGCCCCCACCAAGGACGGTGATCCGCGATGATCGATCAGATTTCGCCAGGACGCGAAGATGCCAGCGACATCCTTCGTTGGGCCGCAATAGCATTCGCCATCGGATTCGGTATCCACGGCTTGGACCATCTGCGCCGCGGCATGTCGGCATCGCCGCCATTCATCATGGTCGGCGGCATGATCCAAGGGCTTTTCGTGGCCGTCGCGGTCGTCATGGCGCTCACCCGGCGCCGGCGTGCGCCGGAAGCGGCGATCGCGGTCGGATTCGGCAGCGCCGTGGTATTCAGCTACGCACACCTGCTACCGACTTTCTTGCCGGGCTACCAGGACAGCTTCATTTCGCCGCCGCACATAAACGTGACGTGGTTCTCCTGGTTTTCCGCCCTGACCGAGATCGGCACCGGCATCGTGTTCGCGATCGCCGGCATCCGGGCACGCCGGTCAGTCGGCGAGGCTTCGCGTACGCGGCTGCAGCCGCGACAGGGTGTCGTACCGTGAACGCGGAACCGGCGGGAACCCTGTTCTTCGACGGCGCGTGCGGAATGTGCACTCGCTCCAGGGATTTGCTGTTGAGGATGGATCGAACCGGAAACTTTCGGACCGAGGCTCTGCAAAGTCCCGGCACCGCAGAGCGACTGGGTATCGCGCCGACAAGCCTGCTGGAATCGGTTCGGTGGCTGGATTCCTCGGGCGCCGTCTACTCCGGCGCCGAGGCCGCCAACGCAGCGTTCTCGGCGGCGATCGGCACCCGAATCCCGCTGGCGATCTATCGGATTCCCGGTATCCGCTCGATCGAGGAAGCCATCTACCGATGGGTCGCCGCGAACCGGTATCGCTTCCCGGGGACTACCCCGTATTGCGAATCACACCCGAGCGCCTGCTGAGCTAAAACGCAGGCACCCCGTCCCGGTGCGGATGCAGCGCGCCCACCGGCGAGGTGAGCGGGATGTGCAGCGCGTCAACAATTCCGGGTTCGGCCTCGCATACCCACGGTATGGCGTTGACCGCGCGCATGCCGGTCGCCAGCAAGCCGTGATCATTGTGGCTCTCGCCGGGCCGATACCCGACTTCGAACTCGGCGTCGAAGCTTGGTTCTCCGTCGATATTGACCCGCCAGATGCCATCGGTTCCACCAGTTCGGCCCTTCGGCCAGTCTGGGGCCAGATCGTCGGCGATGCGGTCAACGTGCTCGATGGTGACGACGTCACGGCCGTCGACGACGCCGATGCACGCCGCCCGGGTTGCCCCGACCGTGCCGGCTTCGACGAGTCCGAACGCCGTGTTGATATCGCGCGGCGTGGCCTGAAACTCGCACGTCTCGCGGATTTCGTCGAGTTCAACCCCCAGTGATTCGGCGACCATGGTCACCGCAGCGCCCCACCCCCAGCGGAGCGTGCCGGGCGCCTTCAACCCGCCTGCATACTCGAGCGGCTGGCCGAAGCCGAAGAGGTCGCGCATGTCGTATTCGGCTGGATATTCCGAGTAGTTGGTTATTTCGATGCCCCGTACCGAATAAACCCTGTGTGACATGGACATCAGCGCGATGGGAAACAAGTCGGCGCCGAATCCCGGCTCGATGCCGCTTGAGAACAGAGAACTTCGTCCGGCTTCGGCTGCGCCGCGGATTGCGTCGGTCACCTTGTCGGGCATCGAGCCGCGCGGGTAGACCAGCCCCGATATGGCAGTCGTCACAATGTTCTTGCCGGCGGCCAGGATTCGGCATAGGTCGGCGATCGCTTCCTTCATTCGGGGTGGCGCCGGCGCGGCGTAGACAATGCAGTCCGCGTCGCCGTTGAGGATCTCCGACTCGTCTTGCGTGGCGCGAACTCCGATCGGATCGATGCCGGCGAGCTCGCCGGCGTCCTTGCCGTTCTTGCTGTCCGAGTGCACCCACACTCCGACCAGGTGGAGGTTGGGCCGGTCGGCGATGGTGCGGATCGCGTACTTCCCGACTCCGCCGGTGGCCCAAACAGCGACGTTGTAGCTGGATTTCATGACGTGCGCTTCCTTTTCCAGTGCGGACTCTTGACCGCGTCGAGGGCTTCGGTGACGTAGCGGTCCAGCGGACGACGGTTGCGGGATTGACGCACCCACCGCTGAAAGCCGTAATCGCCTGCCGCGAAGGCAAGTTGGACCAGCAGGCCCGGTCGGATATCGGTATCGGGGTTGGCGCCCATGCGTGCGGCGACGAGCTTGGCGGCACGCTCCTTGTCGGCGGATGTGACCATGGTCAGCTTGCCGAGCACATCGGGGGCGACCAGCAGAGCTTTGCGCCACTCTTCGATGTCGGCAGCGTCGAAGGATCGAGTTCGTGTGATGATGGCGTTGATCAGCGCGACGTCGGGGGACTCGGCGGCGGGCCGCTGTTCGAGCAGGTTGACGATTGCGATGCCGCCGTGCCGAACCGGTGCCAGCAGCACCTCCTCCTTCGTCGGGACGTGCCGGAAGAAGGTACGCGGCGAAACGCCTGCGGCCGCGGCGATTTCCTCCGTCGTCACGGCATCGTATCCGTGCTCGATGAACAGCCGGAACGCCGCGCGCCGAATGTCGGCCCTGATCTGTGCGCGCTGCCGATCTCGCAGCGACTCTGGTCTGGTAGGAAAGGTCATCGGAAGCAACCGATTCCACCGTCGACATGGATGGTCTGCCCGGTGATGAATGTCGCGTCGGTGCTGAGCAGGAACGCCACCAGCGCGCCGACGTCGCTGCGGATATCGCCGACGCGTTTCATCGGCACGCGTCCCACCGCTTTCGCGTAATCGTCAGGTGCGAATTGCTTCCACAGTTTGACACCGTCGGATTCGGCGAACGGGCAGATGACGTTGACGCGGATGTTGTCGCGCCCCCACTCCAGGGCGGCGACCTTCGACAGCCCGCGGATACCTTCCTTCGCGGCGGCGTAGCCGCCCCATTTGGGCTCGCCGCCGGTGCCCGCCCCGGAGCCGAGGTTCACGATCGACCCGCCGCCCGCCTCGACCATCAACGGGTGCACGGCCTGCATGAGCAGGAAGGTCGCCCGCGGGCCGACGTCGTAACCGAGCGCCAGGTCCTCGGTGGTGATGTCAACGAACGCCTTGGGTTCGTTGGTGGCGATCGCGTTGTTGACCAGGCCGTGCACCGTGCCGAAGGCGTCGACGGCAGCCGCCACAATTCGCTTGGCGCTGACGGGATCCCGCAGATCGGCGACCAGCTTCTCCACTCGGCCCGCAGCCTCGAGTTCGGCGGTTGTCGCGGCGAGCACATCCTCTTGGATGTCGACCGCCAGCACCGCCGCACCACGTTCGAGCAGCGCGGCGGCGATGCCCTTACCCACGCCTTGGGCGGCACCGGTGACGATCGCGACGTGGCCGCGCATCGAGTCGGGGTGGGTGTAGCTCACTTGACGGGTCCCATCTGCAACGCCACGCCGCGGTGCATTTCGTAGGTGCTGCGCGCGCCGTTGGGCAGCTCGATGAACTCGACCGGGGTCCCGTCCGGGTCCTTGACGAAAAACATCCGCACACCGCCGATCTCGAACGGCTCTTGGTCGGGCGGGTAGCCGGCCTCGCTGATGCGACGATGGGTATCGTTCAGGTCGGTCACCGACAACGACACGTTCTGGATTCCGGTGATGCCACGACGGCCCGGCTTGTCCGCGGCAGGTTTGGCTCCCAGCGACAGCAGCTCCACCATCAGTCCACCCAGCAAGCCGCCGACCACCCGGCCTTCTTGCTTTCGTTTCGCGTGCAGGGCGGCGTCGAAAGGCTCGCCGGAGATCAGGGTTTCGAACACCACCTCCATGCCGAGCACGTCTCGGTAGAACGCCAGGGCACGGTCCATGTCGGTCACTCCGACAACAAGGTGGCAGAACGACACATCGCCGAGGACGCCGGAGTGTTTCACCGGTCGCCCGTCGCGAGATCGGCAGCCGGGCGCCCGGCGAACAGCGGCAGGTCCAGATAGGTCTTGATGCCGGGCTCGGCGGCGCAGACGTCGGGGATGGCGTTGACGCAGTGGTTGGCGGTGGCCACCACACCCGGATTTCGTTTCAGCCCTTCGGCTATCGACGGCGGTTGCAGTCCCTTGAAGGTGAGGCTCACAGTCGGGTCGCCGGTGATCTCGACCTCGAAGCGTTCGCCGCGACCGCCGAAATTCCAGGCCGGTTCCAGGTTTTCCTCGCCCATCAGCCAGTTGACCGCCGCGGTGATGACCGGCTCGCCGTCGACGAGGGCCTGCCAGCGGAACCGGCGCGCGGCCACGGTTCCGGTGGTAATCGGGAACGGACCGTAGTCGATGTCGGAGGTCGCCACGGCGACGTCCTGGATGGTCCTGATGTTAGGGTCGATGCGAAATCCCATGTGGTCGGCGACCATTCGCACCGACTGCTTAAAGCCCGCCTCGAGCAGGCTGGCCATCGGCCCTTGCATGGCTTCCTCAGGGGTACCGCCGAAACCCATGATGTGGTGCACCACGTCTGGGGCATTGTAGGTGCGGATGTCGGAGAACTCCTCGGCGCGAACGTGGGTGACCGCCGACGACAGCGAGGACAGCATCAGCGGGAATCGCTCAGTGATGCCGCCGGGGTGGATCCCCGAGCCGTGCAGGGTCACGCCGCCTTCGATCGCAGCTTCGGCAACGGCTTTGTGACGCGGGTTGCCTGGATCGGGGTACACCCAGCCGACGGGGGTGACCACGTTCTTGCCGGACCGCAGGATCGCTATGACCTCCTCGTCGTTGGGGACCAGCGGGCTGTACACCACGCAGTCTGCGTCGAGTGCCAGCACCTCATCGAGGCTGGAGGTGGCGGCCACGCCCAGCGCGGCGGTGCCGAGGATCTCGCCGACGTCGCGTCCGTCCTTGTCCGCACTGTGCACCCAACACCCGACCAGCTCGAGCTGCGGGTGATTCAGCACGCATTCGATGGCGGCTTTGCCAACCCCTCCGGTCGCCCACTGAATGACACGAAGCTTGGACGGACTACTCATTGGTGAACCCCTCTTTACACATCCATGACGCGATGGCACAGTATGCCTAGATGACAGTAGCTGTCAATGAGCTTCGTCAGAAGGTCGATTCATGAGCGTCCTCGATGGCAAGATCGCGATCGTCACCGGAACCAGCCGCGGCGTCGGTGTCGGCATCGCCCACGAGCTGCTACGCGCCGGCGCCATCGTCGTCGGGTGCGCGCGCTCGCCGCTGGATGCCATCCCCGGGATCGACGCAGACTGGGCGGCCCGCGCCTCCCAGAAGGTCTGCGATCAAGGCGACTACCACTCGATCGACTCCTTTGTCAGCGACGTCGTGGCCGCGCACGGCCGGATCGACATCTTGGTGAACAACGCCGGCGGGACGGTTCCCGCACCACACGCGGAGAGCATTCCCGAGCTCGTGCAACGGATCCAGGGCGCACCGCGCAGCGACGACGACTATGAACGCACCGCGCTCTTTCACGCCTATGCGGTCCAGATGAACCTGACCAGTCCGCTGTGGTTCGCCATCCGGGCATATCGGCAGATGGTCACTCAGGACGGAATCGGTTGCATCATCAACATTTCCAGCGGCGCCGGGCATCCGGCGGGATCACCGACCCTGGTTTCCTACGGGGCGGCGAAGAGCGGGCTGAATCACCTCACCCGGTCGCTGGCCGAGGAATGGGGCCCGAAGGTCCGGGTCAACTGTGTGGCACTCGGGCCGACGATGACGGAAAACTTCCGGTCGTTCGTGCTGCCCAAAGACGATCCGGCCGGCGAAAAATACTTCGCCGCTGTCCCGTTGCGCCGCGCGGGCGAGCCCGCAGAAGTAGGCCGGGTGTGTGTCTTTTTGGCCGGCGGAGATGCCGACTTCGTCAACGGCACAACCATCGAGCATGACGGGGGCATGCTGCCCGGCGTGCTCTACGACGCCGGCCTGAAGACGATCACCGACCTGCTGTAGCCGTCGGCGTCACATTCCAGGAACCGGCAAGCACTCATACACCTCGATCGTGCCGCCCTGCGCGGTGTGCGGGTGCGCTTCGAGCACCGCCTGCAACGCCTCGGCGGACTCGGCCTGCAGAATCGAGAAGCCATCTACTGAGGCACCGCTGACAGTGGTGCCGGCAGCGGGTGCCACAGGTGAACCCAGGTCCACAATCGCCGGTCCGGCCTTGCTGGCCCACGTCATCCACGCGGCCATGGTGGCCTGCTGCTGCTCGGGGGTTGCTGCGGCCATCTGCTCGGCCGCGGACTGGTCGGCCCGATACAGCAAGAGAAAGTTGGTCACGAATGTCCCCTTTCCATGCCATCGACTCCGATGAGCACTCCTAGCCTGGACCGTTTGGGACGACACCGCAATCACCGGTGTGTCACCCAATGCCACCTCCCAGCCAGGGCCTGGGCGATCGATCAATTGGACAAGTCGCCGGACGCGGTTCGGGTCGATCAGGCCGCCTTGCTTTCGCCTTCGTGTCGATTTCGGTGGTTTGAGGTGTCGTTTTAGGTAGAGCATTCGACTAGGCGGGAAGGAGCACAGATGGAGTCGTATTTCTGGCTTGCCAAGACCACCGCTCCTGAAGGGCAGGGTTATCTGGGCCAGCACAAGAGCTTCGCCATCGGGTTGGGCTGCGACCTGATCCACGCCGAGAAGCTGATCTGCTCCACCGGAATCGCCCTCGACGTCCCAAGCACCGCCGTCCCGATCGGCGCGGGCTGCAAGATCTGCAACCGGCCGTCGTGCCCGCAACGCGCATTCCCGTATCTCGGCGGACGCGTCGTCGTCGACGAGAACACCGGCAGCGGCCTGCCGTATTCGCCGACTAACCACCCTGTGCGAGGCCGCGGCTCAGGATTTGTCGGCCCTCGCTAGTAAAGCCCTGGTGTGCATAGTAATTGAACAAATGGTCGACGTCGGCGCCGTTGGGTGCGACGACAAGTTCGAGAGCACGGCAGCCGCGAGACGTGGCCCAGTCAGCACTGTCGTCGATTAATGCGCGTCCGATTCCGCCGCGCCGGCGCGCGGGTACCACAAAGAGGTCCTCGAGCTCGGCGGAGCGGCCGTATTCGAGACCGAAGCTGAGAGTGCTGATCGCGAAGCCCACGATCTCGTCGCTGTGGCCGCACGCGACCGCGACGCGGGCATTGTCCGAATCCAGCAGTACCAGTAGATTTTCCCGCAGTTGCCAGACCGGAGTGGCGAATCCGCCCTCGGTGTAAAACGCGGTCGCGAGATCCAGTAGGGACGATAGCTCGCCTAGCCGGGCGTGTCGCACCTTGTGGCCAGTCACTGTCGCTCGCTTGTCATGTCAATATCTGCGACGGCTCGCACCGCGGCGAGAACGTCGGCGATGGGCGGGATGTCGGCCGCATTGACGCTTCTGTGCGCATAGACGATGCGCGAATTCTGGTCGACCACGAACGTGGCGCGTCCTTGCAGCAGTCCCGTCGTTGCCTTGCCCATACGGCTACCGGAGCGCACAGCGCCGATCAGCTTGCGCGGCGAGAAGGCCGCGTAGCGGCCGATCGAGAAGCGCTCAATCTGCGCGGCAATCTCAAGCTCGCGCCGCGAATCGCTGAGGCAATCGAAGGGGATACCGCGTCGAGCGCACGCGCGGCTGACAAATTCGACCGGCTCGCCGTAGACGATCGCAACCCGCGCCTCTAATGCATCGAGTTGGTCCTTCACTGCGAGCAGCTCGCGAGCGGCCTGCTGACAAAACGGGCACCACAGCCGGTGGAACGCGACGACCATCGGGCCGGCCCGCAGCATGTCCGACAAGCGAACGCGGCCACCCGACGAGTCCAGCGCAACACCGACCGGAAACACAGCTCCGACTGAAAGACTCACCACGGCCTCCCTGCATCGACTAGACTGTACTATACAGTACACTATCTGTATTAAGTGGTACAACTATTAGCTGGAAGGTAAGGTTGTCGCGTGATTACCAAGCCGACGACGGATCGCGGACGTGCGACGGTTAGCCGCGTACTAGACGCCGCGTGTGTGCTATTCGCCAAGCAGGGTGTGCGGGCGACCACACTCGATGAGATCGGAGTCGCCGCGGGTGTCGGTCGTGGTCAGCTGTACCACTTCTTCGCCGACAAGGCTGATCTGGTAGCCGACGTCGTTAGCCTGCAGGTCGAACGGGTGATTGCGTCGATGCAACCGTCCATCGACGATATGTCGACTGCTGCCGATGTACGCACCTGGTGCGACGACGCGGTGAAATTCTACGCGTCCTCGAGTGATCCGATCCGATGCCCGATCGGATCACTCGTGCATGAACTCGACCAAGACAACGGACCCGCGCGGGTCGCGTTGAGAGCGGGATTTGCCCGATGGGAAACGCTCTTCACCGAAGGGCTGAGGCGGGTCGCCGAGAGCGGCGACCTGATTGCGGACACCGACCCATCGGTGCTGGCCGCCGGCCTTCTCGCCGCCTATCAAGGCGGTGTTCTTCTCGCCGACGTGATGGGTGACGTCGACCCGCTGCGGCGTGCGCTGGAGACGGTTACCGCTTCCGCGCTCGCGCCGCCCGCCACACGTGACCGGCGCTCGCGGGCCCGAACCAAAGTTTCAACACGTTAGCGATCACCTACGTTGGCATAACCAGCCAAGCTCTGCGATGTAGTCGCTGTCACGCTTTCACGTCGTCCTCTGCGAAGGGGACCGTCGGGTAGTCGATCGGAACATCGCTGAGATGGTGCAGGTAATTGCTCAGCGTCGTCGATAACGCGTGTCCGACAATCTCGACGATTTCGCTGTCTTGCCAACCGGCGGCCTGGACGGCAGCTAGCTCGCGATCATCCACTTCCCCCCGGTTGCGGACGACTTGCTGCGCGAAACGCAGCGCCGCCGCGATTTTGCGATCAGACGCGTCCGCGGTCCTAGCGGCGGCGGTGTCATCAGCCGACACGCCCGAGGCGCGAGCCGCGGCGGTGTGAGCTGCGAGGCAATAAGCACAGCGATTCTCCTGGGAGACCGCGATTGCCAGTTGCTCCGCGACTCCCCCAGAAAACGCGCCCTCCCGCAAAGCTATGTCGAAAGCGAGTACGGCCCGCGTCAACGGCAGTGAAAGCGCAAGGACATCACCAAGATTTGGGACGCGCCCCCAGGTTTCCTTGATCAGGGTTCGCGCTTGAAGCTGCTCTGCGTTTGCGATGGACGGGCCGGCGGCAACAGGCGACATTTCAGGCTCCTTGATGCGAATCGGACTGAATTGACTGTTCAGTACATTTACTGTACTGAACAGTACACGACAAGTCAAGACTACGGCTCAACACCGCGGCGGTGACGGCACTTTCCGCTGAGTGGCGATAGTGTGGCGATGGATTTCGGGCGTTACCGCCTGAGATCAATTCGGGCCGAATGTATTCGGATCCAGGGTTACGCAGCGACGCCGGCGGCGGCTGCTGCGTGGGAGGGGTTCGCCGGCGAACTGTCCTGGGGGGCAACATCATATGCATCGATCAGCCCACCCACATGCGCGACGGGCATCTATGCCGGCGTCGGCGGCGCGACTCACTGCCGACCTAACGCGTCGGCAAGCCCGGCAACGAAGCGTGACAGCGCAGTGGGATCAGCGGCCGCGTGCTGCGGGTTGAGCTCGGTCACCGTCAGCACTCGCACCCTCTGGTCACGCAGCAGTTCGGTGACGGTCGCCAGCGCGGCGTTCAGGGAGACTCCGAGGTTGCGGTTGGTGTCTTCCGACAACGGCGCATCAACGAAATCGATAACGTCGACGTCGAAATGCACCGCAATCGCCGCAGCGTCGGCGGGAAGGCTGGCCAGCGCAGCGCGGGCGGCCGCGCGGGGGTCGGCGCGGACGGTCTTGTCCGTCACCGTCGTAATGTCGTATCGCTCAAGCTGTTCGCGTTCCCATGCGGTCGAACTGCCCTCGTAGAAGCCTAGTAGGGCAAGCCTTTCCGGGCGCAGCTGACCCAGCCTGATCACGCCGTTGACGGCCCCGCTGACACCAAGCAGCATACCCAGACCCATCCAGTCCAGCGCACCAAACTCGGTGCTGTCGGGGGTGTTCATGTCGGCGTCAAGATCGAAATAGACAAGGCCGGCTGAGTTGTCATGAGCTGCTAGAGCCTGAAAGGAGGCGGTACCCACGGTGCAGTCACCGCCCAACACGAGCACCTGCTTCGAGCTGTGCAACGCGGCCGTTATCGCCGCGGTCGCCTGATACACCGTGGCGGCGACTTGGCCGACATTCTGCGCACGGGGGTGATCCCGGTCGGGTGACCAACGTTGCAGCGGACCGTCGCCAGCATCGCACACCACCAGGCCACGGCTGGCCAACTCACCGATCAGACCTGCCTCGCGCAGTGCGGCGGGCGCGAGTTCTTGCCCGGGCGCGGAAGCGCCGGCGCTGGTGGGCGCGCCAACCACCGTCAGGTCGGCCACGGTGGTTCCTACTATCGGACTAGTCATCGCGTCACCTACCGGCTATTGAAGATCGCGTCGATGATCAGAGCCACGAACAACATCAGAAAACCGAGAAACACCAGTGAAATCAACATCATTCACACCTCCGGTGCGACAGCGGTCCACCGAGGCGACGCATGTGCCTTACCGGCTGTCGGGCTACGACCGCCAACCCGTTGCGTCGGAGTCTTCGGCCCGATAGGCAAATGTACTGTCTAATACATTTAATGTATCGCGCAGTACACTTCACTGCAAGCGCAGCCTAGCGTTCCAGCCAGGCGGGTACCACCGACTGCCCGATGGTGGCCAAACTGAGCGATGCCGCTATCGCGGCTGGCGCGTGTAACCGTTTCCATTACCGAGACCGCAAACGGCATATCGCGTCGGTGGTTTCACGACCCCAAGCTCGCCGAGCTCCTCGCCGTCGCCGAGTAGGCCTGCCGAGCATAGCGGCCCACGCGATCGACCGGCTCTCCCCACGACTAATGTTCAACCGGCCGACGGAATTGGCGCGGATGTCGGCTGCCGCAGACCGGCCGGTGCGAGTTTGCCGCCGAGTATCTAGGCACGCCTAGTGGCCGCCTAGTTCGTCTACACCGATAGGAAACTACGTCCGCAAAAAGCTGAGAGCTTACAGCTCACGAAAGCGTCCCAACATCAACATGTTACGGATCAGTCACCCGGTGAGCTATCGAGCGGCAACAGTCCGCCTGCGCCGTATCTCCAGAATGATTGCCGTCAACGAAAGAACCAGCAGTATCCCCTCCGGAATGAACAATCGGGTACTTTCCGGCGCCGGGCCATCAGTGATCAAGCCAAGAACGCGCACCATGATCGCTGTTGTTGCGACAATCGACACCAGGCTTACACCGGCAAACAGCCAGCGCGTCGACAGCAAGCAGATCAGTGCAAAAATTGCCAGCCCGAGCGGGATAGCGCCCGAACCAACCCGCGTCGTCGTCGACGCCAGCGCGGAACCGATGCTGATTCCGACTTTCGCGGAATTCTGAACGGGGTCGGTTATGTACCTCAGGCCGATCATGGAAAAGATCAAGGTCGCTCCCGCGAGTACGGTCCGGCTGATCCACGGAGTGAAGCGAGTAGGTCGTTCCATTTCATCTCCAGTTTTCGATGGACCCGGGATGCGGCTGATAGGCCTAGTATCCCGTTGCTTTTAAGGACGATTCGGGTGCGCCGAATGTGACACTGCGATCCGGGGCTACAACGTCACTTCGACGGGCGTGGAACGAACTGATGCGAGTCAGGCTGTAGCGCTCCGATTTTGGTCTTTGGTCGGGCTGATGTCGAGTCGCATGAATTGCTTGATCCGAAGCGCCCTGAATACCACGCGCTCTAGTGGGTTGAACTCTGCGCGCACCAGAGACTTCGTATCCGCCCAATTGAGGATTTGGGGTCGCACGGCCTGGTGGTCCTTCCCGCTGACTCGTATCCGACAGTTTCCCGCCGCGCGTACGTTACGTACCCAGTCCGACTGATTGCCGAAAGTCAGTGGAATGATTGCGACGTCACCGGCCGCCCGCGCACCCACCGACGTCAAATAGCTTTTGCCGGATCGACGCCCTGTGTGATGGATTGTTGCCACCGTCGCGAAGAAACGACGGCCGGCGACCTTAGCGACGGCGGGGTTGAGGATTTTGCTCAGCGGTGCCATCACCAGCCGGACAATGACGGATGGTCGAGTGGGGGCGATCGCAGCGTTAGTCATTCCTGTAGGACGACGAGACCGCCGGGAATGTGACGTTCCAGCTACACAGCGCCAAAGAGCTGCTCGCGCAACGGGGCCAGCGTTGAGCGGTCCACGTGGACGTGGACCTTGGTGATCTTGCCGGCACCGATCGTCAGGGCGAGAACGCCGGCCAACTGGCGATCGACGAACGCCAGCACGGCGGGTTCGGCCCCTAGAGGCTGGGAGACGAGGACCGTTCTGGGACGGCCCCAGAAACGAAGAAGGTTTTCCCCCACCCGCTCGGCGCCCACCACGACAAGGCCCTTGCGTGTGTCGACCTCGCCAGTGACGTTGGGATCGAGCACCGCAAGAAGCTCATCGAGGTTGCCAGAAGAACATGCCGCGATGAATGTTCTCGTCAGGACCTGATGTTCTGCCGGTTCGACGGTTCGGCGGGCGCCATTGGGCGACTGGGCGATCTTGCGGCGCGCCCGGCTGGCCAGCTGCCGACAGGCTGTTGACGGCCTGCCCACCGCCGCCGCGATCAGGTCGAACGGCTGCTGGAAAATGTCGTGAAGTACAAACACCACCCGCTCGGCGGGGGTGAGACGTTCCAACACAACCAGCAGCGCCAGTCGGAGCTCGTCGTCGAGGGTGACACGGTCAGCGGGATCGACTGATGACGATGGACGCTCATGGTGCCCGGGAGCGGCCATGTCCTCTGGGCGTTCCCGCCTCGAAGACGCCGACTTGACGTGATCCAAGCACAGCCGGCTGGTTACCACGATCAGCCAGCCACGCTCGTCCTCGATGTCCTCAAGACGTGTCTGCATCAGACGAAAGAAGGCTTCCTGTACCACGTCCTCGGCCACCCCGATGTCGCGGACGATGCGGAAGGCCAGGTCGACCAGAAAGGCGCGATGAGCCTTCCACGCCCGGTCGAACAAGTCATCGGCAAACATCTGTGCTCCTTCACAGATTTTCGGCCACGCCGCGGCCGTCCTTTTACTGGTTATGGACGAAACGGCGCCACAAAATGTGACATCGTCGCACGCTACGCTCGTCACCGCGTTAGGCGCTTCGCAGCTGCCCGACCTCGATGAGATGACCGTCAGGATCGCGGATGTACGCGCGGATTTCGTATCCGTGGTCGATGGGATCGGTGAGGAACACCGCGCCTTGTGCGCTCCACTCGCGATACGCACGATTGATGTCGGCGACCCGCAGGTTCAGGAACGCGCTGACCGTGTCTGGGTTCGGCGGCGTGGTGAGGGTGACGGTCGGTTTGTCGTCGGTGGGACCGCCACCGGTGTTGAGGATCAGCCAGCTGTTGGCCAGCTGCAGGATGACTGGATCACGCTCGCGGACCGCGACAGCGCCGAACACGTCCCGGTAATAGTCGCGCGATCGGTCCGGGTCGGAGACGACGAGGAAGTGGGTCACAACGAAGCCGTCACGCGGGGGAAGCGGATATGGGTGCGGTGCACTCATGGGTGCGCTCCTTTTGTTTTTGCTGTTAGCCGACGACTCGTGCGGGCCGGCGGTCGGTGGTGCGGGCGCCGGCGGGGGGAAGGGCGCCGCGCTCGCGCCCAGAGCGCAGCAGTTCTGCCCACCACGCCAGGTCATCAAGCAGGATGGCCAGGCCCGTGTCAAGGCGCGGGTCGGTCAATTCGCCAGCGGCGTCGAAGGTGTCGTACACGGCGGGGATCAGGACCGCGTTGCGCAGTGGGACCAACTCGGCCTCGACGGCGATCAGTGCCAAGTGTTCCACTGCACGGGCGCCGCCGACGCGACCGGCGCTGTAGGCGACGACACCGGCGGGCTTGTTGCGCAGCGCGTGGCTGACAAAAACAGTGTCGAGCGCGTTTTTCAGCACACCGGGAATACTGTGGTTGTACTCAGGGGTAAGGAACAGGTACGCGTCGCCCGTCGATATGGTGTGATTCCATTGCCGCACGGAAGGATTCGAATACATCGGATCTTCCGGATCACCGATCGTCGCTGGCGACTCGGCGAACATCGGCAGGTTCCAGTCGCGCAGATCGAGCACATCCACCGAGAACCGGCCGTCGCTGCGCGTCCGGTCGGAGAGCCACCGCAGGACGCGGTCGGCTGTCCTGCCCGGTCGGGTGCTGCCGACGATCACTTTGAGCACCAGCATCGTTGACTCCTGTCGCTTGGCGGCGCCGCTGATGGATGCGGTTGCGTCCATGCGAATGAGGACGAGGCCTGTCGATCGAATGTGACATACTTCAGCGCCCGGTTGGCGTCGCATGCAACGAAACCCGATTCGGCATCGATGATCCGGGCCCATGTGAGATCAGAGCGGTATGTCACACACAGCGCCCGCGCATCGTCCTAGGAGACATCAATCGGCGACCACCGACCGCCGTGCAACCGAGAGAGGACAGGACAGATGTCAGCGCCCACGCAACCACAAGAATCAGTCAACACACTGTTGGCCCAAGCGAAAGCGGCCAGCGGCGGGCGACTATTGGCCCTTCATAACGACTTGGCCCGCTCGCCCGCCGCACTCGCCGCGTATCTGGGTCTTCGTCGCGCCGGTGGCGAGTACGGGAAGCTCGAGCCGTCGATTCGAGCGGCAATCATGCTCACCACCGGGGCGGTTGACGGCGGCGCCTACTCGCAGGCCATCGCCATCCAACTCGGGATCGGCACCGGAATGAGCCCGCAAGAAACCGCCGCAGTGCGCACCGGCGATGTCGAAGACGCCCGGACAGCGGCACTATTGGCGGTGGTCCGGGAGGCGGCAGCCAACGGCGGTGTGGTCGGCCAAGCTGCTTGGGCGACGGCCACTGCGGCCGGGTGGAGCGACGAACAGCTCATCGAAGCCTTCGTCTACCAGGCACTGACGGTGTTTGTGGACTATTTCGTCAACTACGCCGGCACCATCCTGGACGTCCCGCCCGCGCCGCCCATCAACGACAAGGCCGAGAAATGAGGGATCTCAAAGCAATTCAGCGGCCGACCTGGCTGACGGCCGAGCATTGGCCATTCCCAACAGCGGCGCTGGCGACTCCGGTCGGCCGGATCGCGGTCACCGACATCGGTTCCGGGCCGACATTGCTGTTCGTCCACGTCGGGTCGTGGAGTTTTGTCTGGCGCGACCTGCTGCTCGAGCTGAGCCCGCACTATCGCTGCGTTACTCTCGACGCCCCGGGCGGCGGCCTGAGCGCACATCCACATTCGCCGGTAAGCCTACGTGGCGCGACCCGCGCGGTTGGCAGCGTGATCGAGGCGCTCGACCTGCGCGACATCACGATGATCTGTCACGATGTCGGAGGACCGGTCGGCCTGGCCGCCGCCGCCGAGCACCCCGACCGCATGGTGGGTCTCGTCGCGCTCAACGCAATCGGTTGGCGGCCCAGCGGAATCGCGTTGCGAGGCATGCTCGGTGTGGTCGGTAGCGCTCCGGCCCGCACGCTCGGCGGTGCGTCTGGCTGGTTGGCCAGGCTCAGCGCCTCGTCGTTCGGCGCTGGACGGCATTGGACCCGCGGCGATCGACGAGTGTTCCTCGCCGGCCTGGACCGATCGGCCCGCCGCAACATCCACCGCTACCTGAACGCTCTTCGCCGGGAAAACGACTTGCTGCGACGGGTAGAAACCGCGCTGTCCGAGGACTTGGCCCTTCTTCCGCTGCTCACCGTCTTCGGGTCGCGCAATGACCCCTTCGGCCTGGCGAAACGATGGAAGCAATTCTTCCCCGCCGCCGAACAGCGCATCGTCCCCGGCGGGAACCACTACCCGATGGGCGACGACCCCGAAGCCGTCGCCGAATGGATCCGCCGCTGGCACGCCGAGCACGTTGTCCCCGCCCACAACGTTCGCTAACCGAGAGGAAATGCCATGTCTAACAGCGTTGTAAACGCAACTGCCATCCGCGGGCGAACCGCCCGACGGGTCGTCGTCATAGCCGCCGCCGCCCTCGCGAACGGCCTGGCATGGCTCGCCGGTCGGTACGCCCGCGTCGACTACATCGTGCAGACCCCGATGGGCGCACGCGAGATCACGCTATCTCTGGTCGTCGCGGCCACGCTGGTCTCCGGGCTGGCCGGCTGGGCGGTGTTCAGCGTGCTGGACCGGCGCACCAGCAACACCGGCCGCGCGTGGATCGCATTGGCTGCCTTGGTTCTTGCGTTATCGATCCTGCCGATCTTCGTGATGCGCGCGGAGCTGGACACGAAACTCACGCTGACCGCGCTGCACTGCATCGCCGCCGCCATTCTTGTTGTCGGGCTGCCCCAGAGGCGGTGACGGAATCTGCGAGATCCCAGTTTTCCGCATCGCGATCGGTGTAGCTTGCTGGCTGGGATCAGCCATGACAGATGTCGACTATTGCATTGTCGGAGCGGGATTCGCCGGTTTGACGGCCGCGCTGCGGCTGAAACAAGCCAGTCGCTCGGTGACCCTGCTGGAGGCCCGCGATCGCGTCGGCGGGCGCACCTACACCGAGGTCCTCGCCGACGGGTCGTGGATCGATCGTGGTGGCGCATGGATCGGGCCGGGCCAGGACCGCGTCTACGCGTTGATGAGCGAGTTCGGTGTGCCGGCGTACAAGCAGTACATCGACGGCGAGTCGATGATGATCGTCGACGGCAAGCAGCACCGCTATGCGGGTGCGATTCCGTGGACGGTGAGCCCGTGGGCGACGATGAACCTCGGCGTCGGGTTGATCAAAGTACGGCAGATGTGCCGATCGATCCCGACGCACGCCCCATGGCAGGCCCGCAAGGCCGCGGAGTGGGACCAGATCAGCTTGGCGGCATGGCTGGACAAGAACATCTTGTCGCAGCAGGCCCGCGACATGCTGGACATGGCACTGGCCGGTCCCTACACCTCGGCCGCATCGGAGGTGTCGCTGCTGTGGGTGCTCTACCAGATGGCGTCGGGCGGCGGCCCGGACTTCGTCGTGTCCAGCAAGGACGGCGCCCAGGATTCCCGCCCGGTGGGCGGGATGGGCGCCATCTACCGACCGGTCGCCGCCGAACTCGGCGACGCCCTCCAGCTGTCACGGCCAGTGCAGCAGATCACCCAGGACGCCGACGGCGTCACGGTCCGATCCGACGGCCTGAGCGTGCGGGCGCGACGGGTGGTCGTGGCCGTCCCACTGGCCGTCGCGGGCCAGATCAGCTACGAACCGACGCTGCCGATCGATCGGTCGTATCTCAACCAGCGGATGCCAAGCGGCGCGATCGTGAAGATCTCGGTCGTCTACGACGAGCCGTTCTGGCGCACCGACGGCCTGTCCGGCCAGACCGCCGCACCCGGCTCGGTGGCCACCCTGACGATCGATGCCTGTACCGACACCGGCACCCCCGGCGTCATGTGCGTCATCACCGAAGGACCCGCCGCGCGTCGGCTGGGCCGACTTGCGCCGGCCGATCGCCAGGCGGCGGTGGTGAGCGAGCTGGTCGACCGGTTCGGCGACAAGGCCGGTTCGCCGGTCGGCTACCACGAGCAGGACTGGAGTCTCGAGCGCTATTCGGGTGGCGGGATGATCAGCCACGCCCCGACCGGCGT
>JAFAID010000501.1 GCA_019236925.1 Mycobacterium sp.
TTACCGCGCCCCCGTCCGAGGACGGGCCGACAAAAGAGAGGGCGGCACCGCGGGCGTCCCAGAGGGACGGTGTGACGGGCGTCGCTGGAAATGTCGATAAAAACGGCCGCACGCATGAATCGAACAGTACCGTAACGGTCACGGTGCAAACCGGCGCACAACCGAAGCGCTTTGTGAAGTTCGCAACCGATGAGAGACGTCAGTAGCGGAGAGAGGCGGGAGATGAGACCAAGAGTCGCAATCTATGTGACAGACGAAGAGCTCAAACAGATAAGACGCGAGGCCGCTCGCTGCCGCGTTTCGCTCTCGCGTTACCTGAAGGAGCGTTTGTTGCCGGGTCATTGGGAGGGCGCATCGGATGGCGCGTTGCTGGGGCCGGAGAACGAGAGCCGGCTGACCCAGGCCTTCCGCCGCGCCGCCGACGTTCAAGGCCGCAAGCTGCTAGATGAAATAAGCACCCTCATCGTGATGGTGGATCAACTTGCCGCGCGCACCCTGGGCGAAGCGCACCACGAAGACTGGCAACACCAGGTTGAGGCACTGGTGCGCGAGCTGCGCGGCGAAGCCGAGCTAGTGAAAAATGGAGCGCGCGCATGATTTCGCCGCAGCAGATCCAGGAACGGCGGCGCGACGAACTTCTAAGGCGGCAGCTTGGACCGCAACTGATCGCCGCGATCGCTGACCCGACGATCACCGACATCATCATCAACGAAGACGGCCGCGTGTGGTTCGAGGCGCATGGCAAGGGACTATTCGCGGCCGGCTTTTGCCTACCGGAAAGCCAACGCGAGAGTCTCATCGGCAGCGTGGCGGCGGCGCTTGGGGCAGTGGCTGACGCCGATCATCCCATCGTTGAAGGCGAATTGACGATCGAGCGGATCCGTTTCGAAGGATTGATGCCGCCGGTCGTGCGACGCGCCTGTGTCGCGATGCGGAAGCCGGCACAGGTCCTTTACACACTCGATGACTACATGCGCGACCGGATCATCACTGAAAATCAGGCGGAGATCTTCTGCGGAGCAATCGACCGCTGCGAAAACATCGTCATCTGCGGCGGCACTGGTTCGGGGAAAACCACGCTGGGTGGCGCGCTGATCAACGGAATGGTCGCCCGCAGGTATGCCGACGCACGCTACCTCACCATCGAGGACACCTTCGAGCTGCAATGTCGCGCGCAAAACGTGGTGCAGCTACGGACCAGCGACACTATCGATCTGACTCGGCTGGTGCGGGCCAGCATGCGGCTTAGACCCGACCACATTATCATCGGCGAGGTGCGCGGCGGTGAGGCGCTGGCGTTATTGAAGGCGTGGGCCACCGGCCATCCCGGTGGCGTTACCACCGTGCACGCCAACTCGGCGCGCGGCGCGCTGACGCGCCTGTCGAGCCTGGTGCAGGAGGCCGGCGTGCCGCCGCAGCCGGAGCTCATTGCCGAGACCATCAACCTGATTGCTTTTATCGAGCGCACCGCGACGGGCAGGCGAGTCACGGAACTGGTCCGCCTTGAAGGGTACGACGCGCGCGAGGGATTCAAGTTAGAGCGGCTGGAGGATTGACCAGAGGAGGTCAGGGAAATGAGGTGGGTAACAAAGATGAGAGGTTGGATGACGAGGTGGGTCGCGAGAATCGGCTACGCCGCGGGGATTCTGACGATCGCGTGGCCGGTCCGCGTGCTGGCGGCCACGGCAGGCGGAACGCTGCCGTGGGACGCGCCACTGACCACGCTGCAAACCGACCTGCAGGGTCCGGTGGCGCACACGATCACCACCGCGGCGATCATCGGCACCGGTCTCATGTGGTCGGTGAGCGAGCACGGCACCGGCGTCCGCAAGATGTCGGCGGTCGCGTTCGGCGGGGCGGCGGCGCTCGGGTCGGCGACGCTCATGACGACGCTCTTCCCGCTGGGCGGAGCGCTCTTCTAGCACATCGCCGGGCAGTACGTGGAGGAAAAGAACGGTGAGGACGTCACGCTTTTTTCGGTGGGGTAGAGGAGTTGACCCATGGACGAGGGCAGGCGGCGGCTAAACCGAAGTTCCGCTGAGTTCGGAAAATAATTGAGCAATTGTTCGGCATTAGTCGAGAGTTACTGACTACAGGTGGAGCTCAGAGCTTAAGCCCGACCAGTTCAAGGGCCTGGCGTTGCAGGGCGGTGGGCCGGGTGATCATGTCGAAGGGCGGGACGGATTTGAGCTTGGGCTGAATGCGGTTTTTGGTGATGGTGGCGAGGTTGCGCAGCAGGTCGCGAAAGCTTTGCACGGGTAGACCGGCGGCGGTGCGTTTGGTGCGCGCCTTGCGCAGCGCGCCAGCAGAGCGCTGGGCGGGAGCGACCGGCGA
>JAFAID010000518.1 GCA_019236925.1 Mycobacterium sp.
CGCCGGGTACTGGTCGACCATCCCCAGAGTCAGCGACGCCACCTCGAACACCACCAGCACCCACGTCGCAATTGCCAACGGCGACTGGACGATTCCAGCCACCCGTGTCCCGTAGCGGGTTTTGGGCGGGCCGTTATCCGGGTCGACGAAGTGGAACCACGCTGCCAGCAGCAGCACCAGGAAGGTCAGCGCCAGCAGCGCGGTGGCAACGGCGTAATGCCAAGCCGGGAACTCATTCGACCACGGCACACCGAAATTGGACACGTACCACCAGCCATTGACGCTGGCGAACGACAACGCCACCAAGAACAGCACCACGGCGGCGAACATGGTGCGATTGCGCCGCGACCGCATCGCCACGGATGTCACCGCGACCGCGGCCAGCGCGCCCAGTGGTCCGGCCAGCCCGGCGAACACCCCGAAGTGGTGAGTCCATTTGGTGGGCGTGAACATCATCGCGACGAACGAGATGATGGTGATGCCGACGATGCGGCGGCTCGGTCCGGCGGCCGTGCCGGGAATGCGGCCCTTGCGCAACGACATTGCGACGGTAATTCCGAGCGCCAAGACGAGCGCCAGTACCGCGAACCGGCGGGCCACCGACCCGTCGGGGCTGGCCATGAACAGCCGCTCATACCGGAGGTGTTCGTCGAACCAACTCAGGCTCGGCCCGACCGCACGCTTGAGAGCAGTGGCCTGGATCTCACCCGCCAGCGTCTGGTCGCGGAAGATCAGGATGACGGTTACGGTGACCGCGGCCACGAGCGGCGCCAGCAGCGGCAGCAGGCCGAACTGCTTCGATCTGCGGTGCAAGATGGTCCGCAGCGGCCCGATGGCGACCAGCAGCGCGCCGATCGAGGCGATACCCGTCGGCCCGGAGAACAGTGTCAGCGCACCGATGATGCAGGCGATCGCGACCGGCAGCAGCCGGCTGGTGGCCACCGCGCGTTCCACCGAACACCAGGTCAGCAGGATGCCCAGGGCGATGATCGGCTCGGGCCGCAGCCCGTTGTCGAGCGGCAGCCAGACCGCCAGGAACATGCCCGCCGCGGTCCACGCCGCCGCGCGGTTCTGCTTGACGGCGTGACCCAGGCGGGGCATCACTTCGCGGCTGATCACCCACCAGCACGTCAGCGCCATTGCCAACGTGGGCAACCGCATCCAGATGCTGGTGGTGCTGACATGGGCCCACAACGCCAGCAGGTCGTAATACCAGCCGAACGGGGCCTCGGGCGTGCCGAACCAACGGTAGTAGTTGGCCATGTAGCCGGCGTGCTCGGACACCCGGGCCATGGTCAGGATGTAGCCGTCATCGGAGGTGTTGGCGCCCACGAAATGCCACCACACCAGTACGGCGATGACCAGGGCATCCAGACCGCCGATCGACCACCAACGCGCGGGCAGGAAGCGACGGTGCCGGCTCCCGTCGGCCGTATCGAGGACGTGCAGGGCGATCAGGGCGGCGGCGGTCAGCGCCAGCCCGAGGATCATCGCGGCCATCTTCAACAGAGTGGGCGAGCTGCTGTAGCGGGTGTCGATTGTGGCCGAGAAGGTCAGGCCCGGCGGCGCAGGTCCGGTCAGATCCGTGAAGACACCGACGATCTGCGGCCGGAAGTCGTAGCCGCTTTTCTCTCCGCGCAGCGGCGAGCCGGGATGTTCGGCGTTGGGTCCCTGCGTCAGCCCGACGAACTCGCCGGTGACCCGATCGGCGTGCGCGGTGAAGGTCAGCCGCTGACACGCCGGGCTGAGCACCTGGCTCAACGGGGCAGTGACCACCGGGACGTTGCGCACCACGAGCACCAGTTCGTCGTTGGCACGCACGATCAGCAGCCCCCGGTCGACCGCCTTGGGCGCCTGCTTGGGCACGGTGGACAACAGCACCGTCTTGCCCGAATTGCCGGTCCCGGTCAGCCCGGCGGCGACCTGGCACGGAACGCTGATGGACAGGTCGGTGGCGACATAGCCGATCAGCGGCGCTTCGACGCTGCCCAGCACACCGTTTTGCGGCCAGTTCAGTTGCGCGGTGGTCTGTTTGACCGGCAGCAGCGGGGTGGCGATCGCCAGGAGGGTGCCGAGCAAACCGGCGACGACGGCGACGATCCGGGCGGTCCGGAAGTTTGTGCCCGCGTCGGTCGGTAGGCGCCGCTCCAGCGCAGCGCTTCGCTCTGCATCGTCGACGGCTCTGCTCACGGACCTAGATGGTAGTTGCCCGACATGTGCGGTTTCTGGCCCCATCAGAGGTGCGATCCCGGTTTCCGGATGGCTAATACGAACGGGCCGATGCTGGTGACAGTGAACCGCGGGTCGGCGAACAAGGCGGCATTGAACTCCACCGTGTAGCGGCGCACGTTGGGCTGGTTGGGGTAGACGTCCTCGGCCAGCCGCAGCGTGTAGGTGCTTGTCGCGCCGGCCGAGCCGCCGTGGCGCATCAAGAACACCGTCGGCGCCGTCCACGCCAGGGTGTCCAGCGCGTGGATGAACTGATCGGGAGCCTTCAGCTTCGACCAGCTCTTGATCGCGGCCGCCCGCTTGTCGAACTGCGCGAGCGGGTTGGCGTAGTGCGACGTCAGCCCCTGAAAGCCCCAATAGGGGTAGTAGGACAAAAAGCTGTAGTCAGCGGTCAGCACCACGGTTTCGTCGCGCGGCATTCGGGTCGCCCGGGTGATTGCGGCGTCGATCGACGGGTAGAACTTCTCCGAGCCGGGCGGACGGCGGTCACCGCGCTGGCCGTGGCCGTCGGTGTCGGTATAGGCGATGGTGAGGTCCGGTCGCAGCACCTCGGGAATGTCTTGGCTGAACGCGATGGCCCCGGTCAGTCCGATCGCGGCCGCTACCGGTAGCACGGTGCGGCCCCAGGCATGGTCTCGACCGCGCGCGACCAGCGCGAGCGTGACTTCGATAAAGCCGAAGACGCCGGCGGTGGCCAGCAACACGGTGAGCGTCGGCTGCAGCCGAAACGACAGCAGCGTGGTGCGCGCCAGCGTCGCGAGCATCGACAGCAGCGACCACAGGTAGACGGCGACCACGCCGATGGCCAGGCCGGCTGCCCGCACTGAGGAGCGGGCCCGCACCACCAGCCACAGTGTGCCGAGCATGCACAGCTCGCCCAGCAGGGTGAACTTCAGCATCGGGAAAGTCAACTCGGCGCCGTCTGCCGGCAGGTAGTGAAAGGCGCTGCCGGTGTTGCTAACTGGGTCATGGGCCGCGCGCAGCAGAAACGGCAGCCAGGTGGTCGCCGCGATAGCCGCGGCGATGGCACCGATGACGGCCAGCCGGGCCAGCGGATCCAGCGCCGCTTTGATTCCGTGGCGCCAGCGGGATGCCGCCAGCGCCAACGCCATCAGCACCACGGTGAACGCGCTGTAGGCCGGCAGCAGGGTGTAGAAGGTCGCCGCGGCGCCCAGGAAGATCCCTGCCCCGATCACCGCGGCCCACCCACCCGATCTGGTTCCGCTGCGCAGACCCGACCAGGCCAGGATCAGCACCGGCGGCAGCAGCACGGTGATCATCGCGGAGTACGGCTCCGGGGAGCTGTAGGCCAGCGTCACCGCGGCGGTCGCGGTGGTGACCACCAAGGCGTACTCGAAGCGGATCATCCGCCACCACAGCACCAGCGCCACCGCGATCGCGATCGTGATCGAGGTGATCGCGCACGGCTTGTACATTTCCCAGCCGGGAGTACCGGTCAATGCCGCGATGCGCCCGCCGAGCCAGAACCAGCCCGGTGGATAGAACGGCGGCAGCCCGACGTAGGTCATGTCGCGCAGGGCAGCGCTGTCGGTGAGCCGGGTCAGGTATTCGGTGCGGAACTGCTGATCCACCGAGATGCCGAACAGGTAGAGCTTGGTGGCGCCCAGCGGCATCGCGAGTGTCACCACCGAGAATGCGGACACGAACACCAGCGCGAAAAGTCTTGCCAGCAGCCGGTTTCCGCGTCGCCACAGCCAGCCGGCGGCCAGCAATCCGACGATGCAGCCGACCTGGCCGACCGTGGTCAGCGCGTGCAGCTGATTCGACGAAGGGTAGGCGGGCCATTCGACCCGTGCGATGGCGATCAGCGAGATCACCGACACCAGCGCGGCAATCGCGATGGCGAATGCCATGTGGCCGACAGTGGCCAGCGCGTTTCGCATCTAGATGGGCAACTTACGGAAGATCGGCCGCGGGATGTGCCGCAGCACCATCATCACGTAGCGGAAAGCGCCAGGCGCCCAGACGAGTTCCTTGCCCTTGGCCGACGCTGTCACCGCGAGGTTCGCGACGTACTCCTTGTCGACGGTCAGCGGTGCTTCCTTGGTGCCAGTCGCCTTCCAGTGCGCGATCGTCGTCGACGTACGAACCTGGCCGGGCCGGATCACCAGAACGCGAACTCCGAACTCGCGCAGCGCTTCTCCGAGTCCGAGGTAGAAGCCGTCGAGGCCGGCCTTGGTCGATCCGTACACGAAGTTGGAGCGCCGTATCCGCTCACCGGCCGCCGAGCTCATGGCAATGATCTGACCGAAGCCCTGAGCGCGCATCTTCTCACCGAGCAGCACCCCCACCGAAACCGCGGCGGTGTAGTTGATCTCGGCGATCTGAACAGCCTTGCGCTGGTTCTGCCACAACTCCTCGGCATCGCCGAGCAACCCGAACGCGACGATCGCCACATCGACGTCTCCGCCGGCGAAGGCGGCGTCGATCACCGCGGGATGGGTGTCGCTCTGGGTGCCGTCGAAGTCGATCCATTCGACGGACTTGGCGCCCGCCGCTGTCATCGCGGCGACGGCGTCATCCTTGCGGGGATGGTCGGGCAGGTCGGCCAGCAGAATCCGCGCGTGTGCGTTCTGCAGGTAGCGCTCACAGATCGCCAGCCCGATCTCGGAAGTGCCGCCGAGCAGCAGGATTGCTTGGGGATTACCCACGGCGTCGAGCACCATTTAAAGCAGCTCCAAACGTCGGGCCATGTCGGAGACGAAGACGCCGGTCGGATCGACCTTGCGGCGCAACGCGATCCATTCGTCGATGCGCGGATACATGGCGTGAAAAGTGTCTGCGGTGGTGCGGTTGTCCTTGCCGGTGTAGAGCCGTCCGCCGAACTCCAGCACCCTGCGGTCGAGGTCGTTGAGGAACTCGTTGAGTCCGGGTTTGATCGGAAAATCGACGCAGACGTTCCAGCCGGGGATCGGGAAGCTCAGCGGCGCTTGGTTTCCGGGCCCGAAAAGTTTGAAGACGTTGAGGAACGAGTAGTGGCCCGAGCGCTGGATGTCGTAGATGATGCCCTTGAACTCCTCGACCGCCTCGGTCGGCACCACGAATTGGTACTGGCCGAAACCCGCTGATCCGTAGGCTCGGTTCCACTCGCCGAACATGTCCAGCGGGTGGTAGAACTGCGTCAAGTTCTGCGCCTTGCCGCGGTAAGTTCCTGACTTGCGGTACCACAACTCACCGATCGGACCGAAGGTGTACTTATTGGCCAATCCGTTCGGAAAGATGTCGGGAAATGTAAGTAGTTGTGGGGCATCAAATTTCAACGGGTTCTTCTGCAGCTTCTTGGGAAGCTGGTCGACCGTTGCCAGCGAACCTCGCGAGATTGCGGCGCGGCCCAGCTTCGGCGGCGCACTGATCGCGTCGAACCAGGCCGACGAATAGGTGTAGTTGGCTTCGCTGCCATCGCTGTGGAACGCGATGGTTTCGTCCAAGGTGTGGGTGACGTCGCCGTCGGCAATGAAATACGCCGTCTCGGTCGGCGTCATTGCGATGCTGGCGCGCAGCACGATTCC
>JAFAID010000197.1 GCA_019236925.1 Mycobacterium sp.
CCAACATCCCAACGCGAGAATGGGCTCGACAGCGCTCAACACGGAGCAGCAAGATGGCGTCTGACCAGGACTTTCGCGAAAACGCCGTGGTCTGCGAATCGCCTGAGGCGGCCTTCTAAGCAGCGGGTCGCACGTTCGAGTCGTGCCGGGGCGCAAAACCTATATTTTACAAAGGTCTTTTGCGATTCTGACGACCCATCAGAACCTTGCACAGGGGTCCGCCGCGCGTCGCCCGACTTTCACAATGAAGTCATCGAGATGGTGTGTGAGGGCGAGACGGCGGCGGCGAGGCTCGTATGCACCGGCCATCACGAAGGCGTCCTCCTCGGAATCGAGCCGACCGGGCGGGCATTTCGCTATGACGTTGCCGCGTTCTTCCGTTGCCGGGACGGCGCACTCGCGGGGGCTTGGGTACTCGGCGACCTGGACGCGCTGCGTAACCAACTCATGCTGTAGTCAACATACGAGTCTCAGGGAGCTTCGCTTCACGCTGACGCAGTGCCCGCAGTGGTAATCGGACCCGACGTGGGCAGCGAAATCAGGAAGGTGGCACCGCGGCCCGGTTCGCTCTGCACGGTCAGTCGACCACCGTGCAGCTCGGTGAAGCGCCGGGCCAGTGCGAGTCCGAGCCCGGTCCCTGGGCCGCGTGCGTTCGTCCCGAGCTGGGCGAACTCCTCGAAGATGCTCTCGTGCTTCTCCGGCACGATGCCGGGACCGGTGTCTGTCACCGACAACACGACGTGGCCGTTCGACCGGACCGCCGATAGGGAGACGGAACCGCCCTCGGGCGTAAACCGCATGGCGTTGGCCACCAGGTTCACAAGGATCTGCCGCACCTTCCGCTCGTCTGCGTGCACGACGCCGACGCCCTCCGCGACCCGTGTGTCGAGGCTGATGCGGGTGCGCGCCGCCTCCTCCCGGAACAAGGACGCGATGGAGGTGGCCAGCGCGGCCACCGAGACGTCGGAGATGTCGAGCTCCATGTGGCCAGCCTCGACCTTGGACAGGTCAAGGATGTCGTTCACCAACGACAGCAGGTGTTCGCCTGAGGAGCGGATGTCGGCGACGTACTCAGCCTGCTTCTCGTTGAGACCGCCGAACAGTCGCTCGTCGAGGACGTCGGAGAACCCGATCACCGCGTTCAGCGGCGTCCGCAGTTCGTGGCTCATGTTGGCCAGGAAGGCACTCTTGTGCCGGTTGGCTGCTTCGAGTGCGGCGCGGGCGGCCTCCGCATCGTTGTGAGCCTGTTCTGCCGCAGCGCGCGCTGCTTGTTCCGACTCGGCCAAGCGCTGGATCTTGGTGACGATGAAGGTGGTGAGAGCGGCTACGACGATGGCGAGCGAGATGCTCCACGCAAAGATCACGAACCGGTCGGGGACATGCGGCACGGCCCAAAAGAAAAACACGACCTCCCAGCCGAACACGACCAGCAGGAACCACAAGGCATCTCGACGCGTATAGAGCGAACACATGAGCGCGGCGGCAGCGACAACGAAGCTCACCAGGATTGCTGCGCTCGATGGCCCCTGCGCATAGCAGGCGGCCACGAGCAAGCCACCAGCGAACACGGCGATCACGATGCTTGCTCGGAACGTGACGCTGATGTCGAAGATGAGCAACACCATCCCGAACGCGATCGTCAGGACAGAGCAACCGGCGAGGAGCGCTCGGTGGTCGGGATGCCCGATGGCGACGCTGAGCAGGCCGATGATCGCAGCTTGTAGGGCGGCGGCCGCGAAGACCCGCGAGAGCACCCGGCGATGCTCTGTCGCGCCAAACAGGATCTCGAAGGCACCCGTGCGCGCGTTCCGCTCCATGGCATCGCTCATGCGACCGGCTCCGGCGCTGGACGTCGAGCCGGCAGGCGCAAGGTAAACGTGGCCCCCTGGCCTGGCGTGCTCCTCACGGTCAGGGTTCCGCCGTGTAGTTCAGCGAAGCGTCGGGCAAGCGCGAGCCCCAATCCGGTCCCCGGTGAGCGGCCGTTGTCCGATGCCTGGGCGAATTCCTCGAAGATGCGCTCCTGCTCGGCGGGCACAATCCCTGGTCCCGTGTCGGTGACGGCGATGTCGATGGCACCGTTGCTGCGCGTTGCGGCCACTGACACCCGCCCGCCGTCCGGCGTGAACTTGAGGGCATTGGCAACCAGGTTTACGAGGACCTGACGGACCTTGCGTTCGTCGGCACTGACGACGCCAATCTCCGGCGCGGTCGTCGCCTCGAGGGAGATGCGGTTCGCGGCAGCCTCTTCTCTGAACAGCGAGAGCGTCGAGCCGACGAGAT
>JAFAID010000277.1 GCA_019236925.1 Mycobacterium sp.
CCCGGGGCGACCGAGGTAGAGCTTGCCATGGACTCGGAGGAGATGGCGCGTCAAGCTGCCCCAGGAATCGGACCGGTGATCGAAGACCTGATGCTGGTTCAGCTGCGCCATATCTTCGAGACTGAAGCCGTCACCGCCGCGGAGCGCTCCGCTGGTAGCCTTCCGGGTGCTCGCCAGGTCGCGGTGGCCTTCGCTGATCTCGCCGGCTTCACCAGCCTCGGCGAGACGCTACCGGCCGAGGATCTCGAACATCTTGCCAGCATCCTGACCGACCTGGCCGACAAGGTGGCTATCGCCCCGGTGCGACTCGTCAAGACAATTGGGGACGCCGTCATGTTCGTGTCACCGGAAACCGTGCCGTTGTTGAACGCTGTCCTGGACCTCATTGCACTCGCGGATAAGGCGGGCCTGCCATCGCTAAGGGTCGGTGTTGACTACGGGGATGCCGTAAGCAGCGCCGGCGATTGGTATGGCAATCCTGTGAACGTGGCCAGCCGGCTCACTAACGTGGCACGGCCAGGAACCGTGTTAGTGGCAGAAGCTGCGCGCGAAATGGTCGCGGATACAGGGTATTTCGGATGGTCATCTGCTTATTCGCAGAAACTCAAAGGCATCAGCGACGAGTTGACCTTCTTTCGCATCGACTCCCGCCGCGGGGATCCGTCGGTTGCTCGATGTTCGGCACCGGCGGATGCTCGCCATGTCAAGGGCCAATGAAAGGCGTGTGGCACATTCGTCATCGAACTAATGCTCCCAAAAGGAAGACAGCGAGATGTCCAGTCGCACGACGCATTCGGGACTCCTGGTTGGCGTCGACGGATCGACACCGTCGCTGACCGCGGTCCGTTGGGCCGCCCATGAGGCGGTCATGCGCAACGTTTCGCTCACCCTTGTTCACGCCATCTGCGAGACGATGGTGAGCTCGGCGACAAACGGGTGGTCGGCCGACCCCGGCTTATGGCTGGAGCAAGAGAACGACGCGCGGAACATGATCGCCGATGCGGTCAGGGCCGTCGAAGATACCGTCGAGAGCGGGAAAGGTCCGCAGGTCAGCACTGAACTGTTGGTTTCACCGCCCGTCCCCACACTTGTCGAACTCTCTGAAGAGGCTCAGATGGTGGTGGTCGGCTGCCGTGGGCAGGGCGCGTTACGCCGTATCCTGCTGGGGTCGGTCAGCACTGGGTTGGTTCATCAGGCGCACTGCCCAGTCGCAGTAATCCACGACGAAGGGCCGACATCGCGGCGAGCAAATAACCTACCGGTACTGGTCGGCATCGATGGATCGCGGTCGTCAGAGCTAGCCGCAGCGGTCGCGTTCGACGAGGCCTCTTGGCGCGGCGTGGAATTGGTGGCCCTGCATGCCCGGAGTGACACCAAGATGTTCGCCATAGGCCGGAAGAAGTGGTTAGGTTGGCAACCCAGCGCCGAGGAAATCGTGTCAGAGTGCCTTGCGGGCTTTCAAGAACGCTACCCCGATGTGCCCGTGTGGCGTCGGATCGTGGGCGGTCATCCGGCACGTCATCTGCTCGACGAGTCTGAGACGGCCCAACTCGTGGTTGTCGGCAGCCATGGCCGCGGTGGCTTCGGGATGTCGTTGGGATCTGTCAGCACGGAGGTGGTCCACGCGGCACGTGCACCCGTGATCGTGGCGCGCCAGCCTCTCGCGGACCTGCAATGACCAACAGCATTGCGATCGCGGTTCGCCCTAGCGGCGCTCACCAGCAGTTAGCCTGCCTAAGCAGGCATGGGCGCTGCCTCGTGCCAAGTACCCTCAACGCCTTTTTACCCAGGTATGCAATAACGCGTCCTGACCGGCCGCCCGCGGCTAGGCTGTCATCGTCGCCAAAAAGTTGTCGTCGTGGCGGAGAAAAGAGCGATCGCCGTCTTCGTCACAGCAGCCAATGGCGGCACGGAGATTTGCTTCTGGCCTGCCGCACATGAGATGTGACACGGAAGCTCAACAGGTCGCCGAGGTTGCGAAGACACTGCACCGGCGCGTTGATGAGCTTGCGCCAGAACTGGCGCGCGCGGTCATCCGCGAGGTCAGGCCGCACCACCCCACCGTGGTCGTACCGTTCGAACTGATCGCGGCATCGTGTGGGGCCAATATGCGATCGGTCCTGACCGCGATCCCATAAACACTTCAGTGGCCGCGACTATCACACAGATGGCGCCGAAAAGTAAGGCGATAGCGGCCATGGTCTCGTACGTGATGCGTAGGATCACGACGGCTACCACGATCCAAGCCGCATCCGCCGGTCATTGTATTTTGCTACAACGTCGCCGCTCGCCTGGCGATCCGCAGGCATTGGTCGAGGCGTATCTGGCGGCCGTTCAGGTACCGCAGGCCACCGGGGCCGGCACCTGGAACGTCCCGTGGGCATGGCTGAGCCCGGCGCGGCAGGTGGCGGCGCGCGCAGCCGCGACGCCAAGTCTTCCTAACCTCTCATCCACTAAGCGGGTGTAACGATGGTGGCGTTTCGCAGCGAAACAGACAGTCAGCCGACCCACCTCACATGGCCAAGCGCGGAGGGGGGTGTTACGGCGAGCGCTTACCGGGTTCGTCCTCGATCCGCTTCAACCGGTTTTCGATATCACCGACCTGTGAGCGCAGTTTCTCGACTGCTTGTAGCGCTCGATCGATGTCGCTGAGCCCAGATACCAGTTTCTGGGCTACTTGCACCAGTTTGTCGAGAGTGTTATGTGTTTCCTCCGCGGTCAGCGCACCCTTCTGAGCGAGCGTCGACCGCATCTCCTCGATCTGCTGTCGAAGCTCCGATCTGTCCTCCACCAACTCATTATCTTCATTTGTCTCGACGAAGGGTCGATTTCCCGTCGGCTCTGGCTCACTGGCGTGATAGCACTACGAGCTTGCCCAGATCCGGCAGAACACTGACCGCCTGCACTTGACGGTGGTGCAGCGGTATCTGGGTATGGCGACTTGCCACACCAGCGGATCGCCAGCGACCGGCAAGTCGGCCCACGCGCGGGTGACGGTGTCGCGGTAGCGCCCATCGCGGCCGCAGCCCGGGCACCGCGGATCCTGACTTACCGGGGGTACAGAAGATCGTCGTGGCCTTCTCGTTCCGGTCGGTCGACGATGCGTACCGCACCGGTTAGCCAGACCACTGGGCACAGTTCCCGTTGACACCAGTAAGGCCCGTCCCAACGATGACAAGCGCTCACACCGGAGCGGAACGTGAGCATTGGGACCTTCGACCCTACGGACAGCGACCCGCTGCACTTTATCCTGCAGCGGAAGGCGCTGTGTTGCCTTCATTACGCAGACGAGGAGGTCAAATGGCGGAGAAAGATAGTGCCTTGTATGTTGCTGTTTACGATAGCGTCGAAGCCGCAAAGGCTGATCTCGATGCTATCCAACAGCTCCACGAGGATGACTTGGTTGGGAAATTCGACGCGGCCGTCGTCGATAACGAGGATGGGAAGCCCCATATCGTCAAGCGGATGGATCGACCCCAGGTGCGCATCATCCCAGAAGAACTCGGCTTCGGGCCGCTCTCCCGCAAGGAGCTCAAAGATGCGGCTGCCGAGCTGAGTGGCAACCAAGCGGCGTTGATCATGGTCGGAGAGCCAACACTTGACAGGGCGTTCGACAAGGCCGTCACCCGCGCGGCCAAGACCGTGAAGCAGACCGTCGACACGACAACTGATGAGCTAGCTCAGGAGCTGAAGGGCGCTGTCGGAAGCTGAAGTGCCTCGCGACTTACGCTATTAGCTGCTCCACGCCAGGGCTTGTCAGGTGTTCTGTGTAAGTGGTTGCACTCCTTGGTTTTTGACTCAAGGGCGATCAATGTTGCGTCGATCATCGACGAGCACACCCGCGAGTCGCCACTCCACCTGGTTGAGCCGCTCGATCACCCGCGGGCCGCTGAAGGTGCTGCGCATGGACAGCGGCCTGAACCTGATTTCGAAGGCGTCGCAAGAGTTTTGCGCGAACGTCAACGCGGCGGCCGGCGGGACTCACTGCCCGCACTCCAGCCGTCACGGATTCCGTTAACGGTCCCCCGGACACCGCCAATGACACCCGCGACCCAGGCCTCACCCGGCCGGCCGGCCACGGACTGACTACCTTTACGCCAGCCATCGCGGACTCCGTTGGCGGTTCCGCGAATACCGCCGATCACACCCTTGACCGCGGCGCCAACCACCCCGCGGGCTACCTTACTCGTGCCGGATCTGCTGGACCGGCCTGGCTGCGTCATTGGCCGCTCAGCGGCGGGAAGGGGCAGCCATCATGCGGAGCTTCGATGATCGCGTGGGCTGCCCACACGGCGTGTTGGGCCGGGCAGGCTTCACTCAATCCCATTTTGCAAAAATAGACGAGACTAACCGAGGTTGTCCGTTCTTCGTGGAATTTGAGGTGGCGCCACCTAAGCCCTGCCGCGTAGGAGATCACGGGTGATCCGAGCAAAGAACACCCAAGGAACGGGACCGCTATCGACTGTTCCTCGCCACCCGGCGGCCGCGATCCCGGCCGGGAAGCGCTCGTGCCCGCAGATGTCGTAGCACTCATGACGGCTCGATGCGAATAGCGTTCGGCCGCCTACGCCGCCACGGGTCTGCGTGCGTTCCCCAGTGGTGCCGTTGAACCGGAACACGTAATCAGGCGCGACGACGACCATCTGGTCTTCGAGTTGTGATCGGCCGAGCGCCCCGCACTGTATGCCCCGGCATTCGCCCGGAAAGGATTGAACGACTGGCGAATCTGGGCGCTGAGGGACTTTTGGCCCTGTGCCGAATGACCTCCGACACTGTTGATGCGTTACGGCGCAGGAAGACGCTTGCCGTGCAGTAGCCGATGGCTTTCTTGCACCGGAATGTCTATCCATCCAAGGGGTATCCCATGATCAAAGACAACGTAATCCTCAATGACGATGTGGTCGAGGAGTTGAAAGACGACCCGGCCGTGGATTCCTCCCGTATCGCCATCGCCGTGGATAACGGCGTGGTGACATTGAGCGGAACTGTGCCGACCTATTGGCAAAAGGTCGAAGCCGAAAGGGCTGTCAGGCGGGTGATCGGCGTTCGAGCTGTTGCGAATGATGTGAAAGTCGAGGTCGCCGGCGCTCACGTCCGCAACGACACCGATATCGCGGCCGCGGCAGCAGACGCGATCAGATGGCACAGCGATTTACCCGATACGGTGGAAGCGACAGTCGACAACGGCTGGGTGACCCTCACCGGAAAGGTCGATTGGCAGTTCCAGCGCAACGCGGTCGAGTACGCGATCAGACACCTCAGCGGCGTGAAAGGCGTGATCAACCGCATCGAGTTGAAAGCCAGACCGAAGGCGGCCGACGTACGCGACCAGATCAGGAAAGAGTTGGCGCGAACGGTGAACCAGGACGTCAACGACATCGACATCGAGACGAGTAATGGCCACGTCACATTGCGCGGCACCGTAAGTTCATGGGTCGAAGATGAAGCTGCGCGGCGCGCGTCCTGGTCGGTCCCGGGCGTCACCAAGGTCGAAGATCACCTCGTCGTCGGATAGTTCGCCTGCAACAGCGTTACCGACGAGATCTGAAGCATCAGTGAAGCATTCCCGGTTTGATGCACACCTTCATTACGTGTGCGAGTCGTGTGCTTTCCGGCGTGGAGTCGGGCGTGTTCGAACAGTCGGTACGCCCTTCATGGCGGTGCCCTGCTCTTTGGCCGGACCACCCGCGACCTACGCGGCAGGGCTCAGGCGGGGACCGCCACCTCAAATTCCACGAAGATCGGGACAACTCTTCCGGCCCTTTGGCGGAAGTTAAAGGTCTAATGCCCCTAGAACTTCGGCTGCGATCGGCCGTACGTTGCGCTTGGCGTACGAGGAGGTCGAAATGCATGAGGAGATCCGGATCGGGACAGTAGCCGGATTTCCCGTGAGCATCCATTGGAGCACCCTGGTGATCTTGTGGTTGTTCACGTGGAGCCTGGCAACAACGCTGCCGCATGTCAGTCCGGGCTATTCGACGTCGACCTATTGGCTGGCCGGGCTGGTCGGTGCCGTGGTTCTGCTGGCATCGCTGCTGGCGCATGAACTTACCCATGCGGTGGTTGCCCGTCGTGAGGGAGTCCCGGTGGACAGCGTGACGCTGTGGCTGTTCGGGGGCGTCGCACGGCTGCGCGGACAGGCCAAGACAGCGAAATCCGAGTTCAAAATCGCCGCGTCGGGTCCGACGGTCAGTCTGGCGCTGGCGGCAGTGTTCGCGGCGACCGCTGCGGTGCTGCACCACTTTGGTGTCGAGTCCATCGTGGTGGCTGTCGCCTGGTGGCTGGCCGCTATCAACCTGTTCTTGGCGTTCTTCAACTTGCTGCCCGCTGCGCCGCTGGACGGTGGCCGGGTGCTGCGCGCTATTTTGTGGCGCCGATCCGGCGATCCGGCGCGGGCGGCGGTCACCGCAGCCCGGTGCGGACGGGTTCTCGGTTACGTTCTCATCGGTTTAGGCCTATTGGAATTCCTCACCGGCTCCCTGATCGGTGGCGCGTGGATGGCCTTTCTCGGCTGGTTTCTGTTAACCGCCGCCCGCGACGAGGAGACACAGGTACTGGTCAGACAGTCTCTGGCCGGTGTGACTGTCGAGCAGGCGATGACGCCCCACCCGCGAACGGCTCCGGGTTGGATCACGGCAGAGGAGTTCATCCAGCGCTACCTGCTGGGTGATCGGCACTCGGCCTATCCGGTTGAGGGCCCAGGCGGCTCCATCACGGGGCTGATCACGCTGACACAACTGCGGAGATTGGCGCCCAACCAGCGCGCCACGACGCTGGTGCGTGACGTTGCCATACCCCTGAACGAAGTGCCTGTAGCGTCGCCGCATGAGCCGCTGACCGCGTCGATGGAACGGATGGCACCAGATCGCAGGCGCGCGCTTGTCATGGAAAACGGCCAAGTGGTGGGCATCGTTACCGCAAGCGATATCACTCAACTGCTCGATGTGCGTGCCATCGCCCGGCCCGCGGTCTACCGCAGCTGACGGCCGCGAGACCACGGTGAAGTTGCTTTCGCGATGACAACCCACACTTCTCACCCAGAACCCCACGACCTGTGGAAGCCGACGCTGGCCTCCGGCGCGCTCGCCCTCCTGGCCGGCAGTGCGGTGCTGCTGTGGCCCGACATCTCGACAGAGGTCGCGGCGACCTTGTTGGGTGTGTACCTGGTGGCCTCTGCCGTAATGCAGCTCATTATTG
>JAFAID010000284.1 GCA_019236925.1 Mycobacterium sp.
TCAGGCCGATCAATAGCAGGCCGAGCTCGAGGGGTCGAGTGGTCACGGGCGTTGAGATCCTCTCTCGATCGTGGGTTTGGTTGCGCTGGAACACGATTAGCACTCACCGCCTATTTGACGGCGGCCAGGACCTTGGCCATGGTGTCCCACGAGGTCGGCTCCACGAGCAATTCGGCATCACCTACTTCCACCTCAACAAAACTCCGGCCACCTCGTGGGACACCATGGCCAAGGTCCTGGCCGCGGTCAAATAGGCGGTGAGTGCTAATCGTGTTCCAGCGCAACCAAACCCACGATCGAGAGAGGATCTCAACGCCCGTGACCACTCGACCCCTCGAGCTCGGCCTGCTATTGATCGGCCTCAACTCGGTGCCCGAGATGGCCGAAGAAGCACGCCGCGCCGAGGAACTCGGCTCTGACGTCGTGCTGCTCGGCGACCATCTCAATTCTCACGTCTTTCCGGATTTGTTCGCTCAACACCGTCAGGGACTAATTGAGAGTACACAGGTCGGAAACCAGCCGCACTCGCAACATGTTCCGGATCGGACGCAGGTCATCTGTGGTCATCTTGAACAAAGAGACACTAGCGACCGCGTTCGTCGGAATGCGTCGGTCGTCAGAGGTCGAGCACGCGACGCAGCCCACGGTCGACCTCGCCCATCAGGCTCGGCGGGACATCTCCGACTCGATCGGTGAGGTCAGCTTTGTTGAGCGTGACGAGCGCGGTGACGTTGACAACCGACTCACGCGGGAGCCCTGTCGCGGTTGCAGGCAAGAACACGTTGCCTGGCATCGTCGCCAGCGCCGTGTTAGAGGTGATCACCGCGGCGAGCACAGTGGCAAGGCGACTGGCGTTGTATGGATCAGACTGGACTACTAGCACCGGACGGCGCTTGGCGGGGCGGCTGCCGGACGGCATTCCGAGATCAGCCCAGTAGATTTCAGCGCGGCTGATCACCACTCATCGTCCACGGCGTCCAACACGCGGTGCCCCACAGCCACCGCGGCTGCCTCCACCTCGTCGTTGCCATGGAGGTGCTCTAAAGCACTATCGATCTGTCCGGTCAACGATTTTGCATCCAAGTCGTCTAGGTAGCGCTGCGCAGCTCGGGTGAAGAACTCGGATCGACTCATGCCGAGTTCACTTGCACGCTGGGCGACACGATCAAACGTCTCATCCGGGAGGGAGATGGCTGTTTTCATACCGGAAGTATAACCCGGTATAACCTAACGGGCCTTCAGGACGCGGACCCCAGCTGACAACTCGCACCTCCTCAACACGCACCGTTACCAGTTAGGGCTATATGAGAGCTGCAGCAAGGCTAAGACCGCGCAGCTCTCAGGGAGGCACACTGCGGCGGGCGAATCTGCCGTCGGCCGCGCCGGCGCCCAACTCCGCCAATACAGGACAGTGGCGGGCACAGCTCCGGCTGTGATCCAATCAGGGCGCCTGGGCCGCTCTTCGGCGCGTCCTGCTCGGCGTCCTCAATTTGTCACTGTGACGTATCCCTAAGACATCCGGCTCACGTCACTGCAGCTCACAGATATGCTTCGACAACCGAATCGCCAAGTCGGAGCGGAGATTTTGGCGACGAGTCACCAGCAGTTGCCCCAATCGATGCGGGTATCTCGTAGCTCGGCGCTACGACGATTCGCCGGGCTCCGCCTGCTCTTCCCTCTCGGCATCCTCTTCGGTTTCGGCGTCCAGCACGCGCACGCTGACCACGCCCGGCTGTGGCATGACCAAATGGGCCACTACATGCACGGTGAGATCGACGTCGTCATGGCCGGTTATCGTGACGCTGCCGGCCGGGACGAATTCATCTGGCGCGTTCTCCGGCAAGGTCACATAGACGGTGACCTTCTGTGAATCCCCCAGTGCCAGCTGCATATCAGTGGGCGCCACGACCAGAGCAAAGCCATCGGCCGGCGTTGCCGCGCACTTAATTGCGGCCGGTTCTTGATGATTGTTTTCAACGAGAAAGCGGGCGCTTACCGTTGATCCCGCAGTCCCCTCTGGGTCGATAGTAATTTCGTTCGTTGCCGGCGCGCCGCGAACGGCGTCCGTAAGGCCGCGAACCGATTCGTCGGTCACGGCCAGCAAATCGCAGAAGGAATCGAAACTCGCCTCAGCGACCTCGGCGACATACCCGGGCAGGCGGTCACGCACGAAGTTCATACCGTGCGATCGGACCGTGTCTTCGCCAACCCCGCCCGAGGCGGCCTCGTCCACCAGCGCTCTATACAAACGAGAGCTCCACCCCTGCTGGTCGGTGTGGCGAGTACACACATCGCAGCAACGAGCTGCGAGCAGGATCGGCGCATTACTTCCGCTTCGATTGCCGAAGCGCGGCGCCGATGCGGCAAGCAGTGTGCGACACGAGGATCGGGAGGCCGACGGGTAGATCGTTTGCGTGAACGGAGACCGTAAGTGCCCCGGCGCAGTCACCGTCTGGCCACCACACGGGCGCCGATACGCAACAGATCCCGGCAACCGCATCTTGATGGTCGATGACCGTCGCGCGCGGATCGCGCAGGGACTCACGCAGGATGCGCCATTCGTGTCGGGTCCAGCAGTCGGGAAGCGTGATATCGCTTCTGTATTGGGTCGCGTATAGCACGCGTCCGGTCGCGGTCCGGGCGATCGATTCGGAATCTGCGAGGTCGGGCAGGTAGGCGTGGCCGCGGGGCACAGCGGCACAGATGTAGCGAAGCCGACTTTCATGCAGGATCCGGAGCGACGCCATGGCGCGCGATTGCCCAGCAAGGGTATGAACTGGTCCTTGTGCGCAGCGCCGCAGTAGCGGATCCGGCTGCCAGCGCTGCCCAAGGCGCAACAACCGCGACCCGACATAGTAGCGATGGTCGAAGCGCTGCACCGCACCGAGCGTGAGGAGTTGTTCGGCAAGCCGGTGCGCGGACGTTTTAGCCAGCCCGGTTGCGCGAGCCAGCGCCGTTAGTCCGAGACCGTCGTCGGCGTGAGCAAGAGCGTCCAAGACAGAGAATGCGCCATCGAGCACTCCCCGCCCGCCCGCCGCGTCGGGCGGCATCAGTGCTACCGAGGCCTCGGCAAGTGAAGATGGTGCAGACGTCATGACGGTCACCGGATCAGCGGGCTATAGCGTGGATAAGAGATCGAGCGGAGTGCCAAGAAGTAGCCGGTGGCCAACAGGCCGCCGAGGGCGAGCGTAATCCGGCGAGAATTCATCGCCGATTGAACCCGCATGGCTTTGATTGGCATCTTCGGTGCTCTTCTCTACTCGGTTGTCTTAGAAGCGGTCTTCGCAATGCGCGTAGATATTCGCGCAAGGGTCGTAGGTCACCGACGCCGGACGTATAAGTCCCGTTTACGTCGGCACGGCCGCGGAACGCGTCGTCCGATACACGCTGGGACATCACGAATTTCTTTCGATGAAGTGGCGATGTCAAAAGCGACGATAAGTTGCCGACGGTCGGCGCAAACGAGTAGTGGGCTACCTGAATTCGTCGGTCTGCATTAGTGCTGCCCCGCCTTACGACGCGCAAGACGAGCAGATCGACTCCGAAGGACGGTTCTGCCGGCAATTCGATGGCCCGCTCGGAGGTAGCCCGCCTCGGCGCGGCGAGGGAAGTAATCGACTACTCAACTGACTCGCCCGTTGGTGTGCTGTCGATGAGGTTGCGGAACTCCCCCGCCGGATACACGGTTGCGCCTAGTTTCCGGACCCGGTCTGCCAGCGCAACGTCCGATGTCACGACGGTAATCTCCGTCGGCCGGTCGTCAGCGCTGACTTGCCGCAGGATTTCGTCATCGGCGGAGTTTGCGGCCGCCGTCGGTGCATGCGCAATGTTGATTACCGACGAGCGGTTCGACGTCGGCCGCTCGAACACAACCGTCACCTGACGCCCTTCTGCCGAAGACCACCGCTCGAGTTGCTCTACGAGACGGACCATCGCCAGCCGGCGGTTGTTCCACCAGCCATCGGGCCGACTACCGATCACGTTCATGGCATCGACGATCCACCGCACAAGTCCGACCGTATAGATACTTGAGTGAAAGGCGCGCGACACCACAACGGAAAGCGATACAACCATGGCAAAGGCGAAGAGCGGCGCGAAGGAAGAAAAAGGCGCGGACACCCCCTCACAGCTGATCGATGCCAGGATCGAAGAGTTGGGCGATTGGCGGGGCGAAATGCTCGCCCGCATCAGGAAGCTGGTCAAGGAGGCCGACCCCGACGTCGTCGAGGAGTGGAAGTGGAGAGGCGTCCCGGTCTGGTATCACAACGGAATGATTTGCACCGGTGAGACGTACAAGAACGTGGTGAAGGTGACCTTCGCCAAAGGAGCCGCGTTGCAGGATCCGTCCGGACTTTTCAACTCCAGCCTGGACGGCAACACCAGGCGCGCCATCGATATCCATGAGGGCGACAAGATCAACGAGAAGGCGTTGAAGGCGCTCCTTCGCGCCGCCATCGCGCTGAGCACGTCCTAGACGACTACCGTTCCCGGCAGTCGGGACTGTTGGAGGGCGTCATGGCATTGGCTGAGCCGATCGTTGTCGTGCTGGGCCCGCAGTGCGGAGCTGAGACCTGATCAGGCTGTTTCCTCAATCTCGTCTTCTTCATCGGGGTGCCGGGTATACGCCGCGGCTCGCACCGCCTCATCGGATTCGAGCGCCGCACCCAAGGCGCCCCCGATCATCGCCAACGATGAGATCAGCCAAGCTAATTCGAAGTAATCGCGCAGCGAAGCCGGATGGCCGACTTGGCCGACCCAGACCCGCGGCACCACGAACCAGAACGAAGCGGCCAACGCCAATACATACAGTGCGCCATACATCACGGTCACGCCGATCAGGACTGTCACCGTAGTCACGATGTTGAACAGAATCACTTGCTGGCGCACCGCGCGTGTGACCATGGGCTCCCAAAGCTCGGCCCCGATAATCAGGGTCGTGACGGTCGCGACGATCGATACCAGCGCTGTACCGGCGAGCCGCGGCCACCCATAAGCGTCGGCGAGCCGCCAGATATCCGCGGTCACCAACCCAAACACACCGGCAGCCACAGCACCGGTCAGCGCGCGCGACAATCGCAGTGACAATCGCCACGGCCGGTTGGCCGCCACCATCCCGCTGATCAACGTCAGATTGCCCGTCAGCACCCGCGCGGTGTAGAAGAAAGCTTCATCGGCCGTGTCGCTGCCCAGTTCACGCACCCGCTGCACGGTCACCCTCCGTGACGGTCTGCCAATGTGGTGGTGCCCCTTGGCGCCGTGCAGCTCACGAGATCCGGCGATCAGCCGCACAAGCAGGCGCACGATCGTCTCGCGAATCCGATGCCGTGCCCCCCTCGCACCCAACGCGGGCACCGACACAATCGCCACGTTGCGCACCGGATTGGCGTGGGCCACCACCGGCCGTTGTTCAACGTGCAACGGGAGATCGGTCAGACAAATCACCACGTCCCATCCCTTGTCGAGCAGTATTTTCCGCGCGGCTTTCACGATCTCAGCGTCGGTGGCCGGGGGCTGCACCAGGCGGCCCTCCATCACCTCGATGCACCAGCGGGCTCCGGGTAACCGCTGGTCGAGCTCGCAATGCAACTCGGTATCGGCGAGCTCGCGGGCCAGGGAGAAAGCCGCGCCCGGATCGCCGACGATACCCAACACAATGTGTGGATCCGGGTCGTCGTGGACCGGATCAGTTGCAGGCGCCATGGCTAGATCGTCGCATCCGTGCAGTTGCTGTCGACTAAGGACGCGGCGGTATGACGGTGAGCCACGCATCCGAGAGCAGCTCCAGCAGCTGTCCGTCCGGGTCGCGGATCATCGCCGATTGGTCGGAAGCGGTGCCCTCGACCACCGATCCCCCGAAACTCTCCACCAGGGCCAAGACGTCGCCGAGATCGGATACCGACAACGACAAGTGGGTAAGCCCCACCTGGTCCATGACACGATCCGGCCCGGCGTGCAGGGCGCGATGCGAATAAGCGAGAAGCTCAAGCACCAGGCCGTCGCGGACCAGATATGTCGCACGCAATCCGATCGGCTTGCTCAGCTGCAGAAGTAGGCCAGTGCCCTCGTCGGGCGGTTCGAGTTCCCACCAGAACGTGAATCCGAGCAGGCCCTCGTAGAAACGTCGGGACCGCGTGGTATCGGCGACGCACAACCCGACATGATTGAAAACGGTTCGGTGACTGGTCATTACAGCCTCCAGCGAGCGGTTGCGGATGCCGACTTCTCCACCCGGTTCGAAACGCCTAAACTTGCAAAAATAGTTCAATTAGCTGCGAGCTTAGCGGCGGAGTCTCGCTGCGGAGGGTTTTCAATGAGCACGCGTCCCGACATCAACGCCGATCTAATTGTGGATTTCGATCATCATTCCGACGAATTCAACCTCAACGAACTAGCGATCAACGCCGAACTTCGAAGCCGGTGTCCGGTGGCGTGGAATGAGAATTACGGCGGATTCTGGTTTCTCAGCAGTTACGACGCGGTTAGCCAAACCGCGCGGGACAGCGACACGTTCGCGCACAAATATGAGCCGGACGCCGCCGACGGCGTTGACTACCAAGGCGAGATGGGCGTGCCACGTCCCGAAGGCCAACCGGCGTTGGGCATCGGCGAAATCGACGGCCCTTACCACCAAGCCTTAAGGCATGCCCTGGCGCCGTTCTTCTCGCCGGGCGCAGTGCAGAAGATGCGGCCCTTCATGGACCAATCCGCGCACTGGTTCCTCGATCAACGGATCGGCGACGGGCAGATGGACCTTGTGCTCGATTACGCCAGTCCGGTGCCGGCGATACTCACCATGAAGTTGATGGGCCTGCCCTACGAGAACTGGCAGATATACGCCAACCTTTTCCACTCCGTCGTGGCCGTCCCACAGGACAGCCCCGAGTACACCGAAGCCATCGCACAAGTGCCCGCGATGATGGAGGGCGTACTCGAGTTCGCGGCGACCAGGCGAGCCCAGGCCCGCGACGACCTGACCAGCTTCCTCATTCGGTTCGAATTCGACGGCAAGCGACTTGACGACGCACAGCTGCTCAACATTCTGTGGAACCTCATCGCCGGCGGCGTCGACACCACGACATCACAGACCGCGCTGACCCTGCGACACCTGGGCACCCACCCCGAATTGCGGCAACAGCTCATCAAACATCCAGAGCTCTACCGCACCGCGACAGATGAATTTCTGCGCTACTTCTCGGTCAACCAGCAACTGAGCCGCACCGTGACTCGCGACGTCGTCCTCGGCGGGCAGCACCTTCGGCGCAACGATCGGGTCATCATCAGCTGGCTGGCCGCCAATCACGACGAACAGGAATTCGAGCGACCCGACCAGATCGTGCTGGATCGGGCGCCTAACCGCCACGTCGCATTCGGGCTCGGACCACATCGCTGCATCGGATCTCATCTCGCGCGCCTAATGTCTGAGGTGATGGTGCGGGCGGTGCTCGTCCGAATTCCTGACTACCAGGTGGATCTCGGCGGTGTGCAGGAATATCTCGGCAACCCGAGCATGACCGGGCTGGGCAAGCTGCCGGTCACGTTCACGCCTGGCGAATCACGGGGCACCGCAATGCCTTAAGGACTACCCGATCCGTAATGGGAAAGGATCGTTAGCGAAATCGATTTGCGCCGCCGGATTACTGACCGCAGTTGTCATTCCAGATCCGAAAGCACCGGACTGGTCGAAAAGCGTCGCTGTCCCGACGGCGACACCGTCTGAGGCCCAATGCGAGTCGCCCTGCACACCGATCCATTCGCCGACTGGCAAGCGGGCTAATCCCACACTCAAGTCGCCGTTGATGTAGCCGACGCCGTGTGTGCCTAAGTTCGTCACCAGGCTGGTCGCCTCGGCAGCCATTACCGCGCGCACAAACGGCGAGAGCTTTTCCCCCGCCACCACTTCAATCGCACGGTTGTAGAAGCTTTTACGCGAATCATTCTGGTGCGCCCCGGGCGAACGGCTCAAACCCCCGCCCTCGCTTCCTACCTGGGTAAGCGCCGTCTCGTGCACCGATGGCAACGGCGGGAAGGTCATCGGCGCAGCCCACAAGCGACCTGGCGGCGCCGCCGTGCGACGATATTGCAGCAACGTGGCCCGTGCTACCAACCGCCCGTCCTGAGCCACATCGCACTCCGCGCTGCGGATTCGTCGTCCGTCGCGGACGATGCGCACAGCCACCGCCGTTGAAACACCACGCGTCGCGCGAAACAAGTCCACAGTCAGCCGCGACGGCATGAAATCAGGTGACCCACAATCATTTTCGAGCGACCGAGCGGCCAAACCGACGACAGCCGGTCCGCCGAGATGGTCGTCGCCCCAGTGGCTCTGCGCGAACTGTGTCGGCGCAAATTCGCCACTTGGTGTCTGCGTGAAATGCGCGGGTTCGACGGTCATTCGCGCATCTTCGCATGGCATCTGCCGGCAGTAACAGCCGTATGGGTACTCAGCGTACTCAAGACCTCCAGCGCCTGACTGCTCACGGCAGCCGGCGACCGTCGACAGCGAAGAAATGCAGCTGCCCGGGCTGCGGGTGCAGGCGCACGCGGCTGCCCCGCGTCGGCGGGTCACAGCCGTCGGCGCGCGCGACGATTGTTTGACCGAATGTGTTGTCGGACGCGGCGACTCGTCCATGCAGGTAGGCGTCCGCGCCAAGCTCTTCGACAACGTCGATCTGCATTTCGACACCGCCGCCGCCGATCTCGAAGTGTTCGGGCCGGATGCCAACCACGATTTCTGCTGCGGCATGGGTGATCTCGCGCGGCAGTCGGATCGGCCAGTCCCCCAACAAAACGCAGTGGTCGACGACGGGAAGGGTGAAAAGGTTCATCGCCGGCGAGCCGATGAACTCCCCCACGAACATGTTGCCTGGACTTCGGTACAGCTCCCTGGGCGTCGCGCATTGTTGCAGCACA
>JAFAID010000371.1 GCA_019236925.1 Mycobacterium sp.
GTATCCGACCGACAAAATCGGAGACAGCGCTTAGTCGGCAAATTTCAAATATGTTTGGCTAGACTAATCACACGCGCACGAATCACACGCGATTACGCCAAGGGGTTGGTTGCCGCGCCGGAAGACCCGAAACCCGCAGTCAGAAAGCCGGTCGAGAGCGTGGGTGCTAAGCTCATCAATTTCAGACCTCCTGACATAGCGTAGCGTTAAAATGTCCGGTTTGGCGCCGATCAGGGAGGGCAGTAGCGGTGTGGCACTGACCTGGCGAGCTTGGGAAGGCAAGCCCGACACAAGGGGGCGGACGCACTACGAAGCGCATGCGCAGGCGAGAACCAGGGAAGACGGTAGCTGTTTGGTCGAGCACCTCGCAGAGGGCCTGGGCGGCGCGGGTTCGATGCGGCGAGCTGAGCGGCGCCAAGGTGATGTGCAGCTCACGATCGCCGACGTGGATGTCGCCTGCGGTGGCGAACAGCTCATGCAACAGGGTTCGGCCCTCTTGATCGGCACGGGCGTAGTGAGGTCGCAGCAGGGCTAGCAGATCGCTCTCGGCCTGATAGGCAACCATTTTGATGATGTCGGTCAGGTGCTTACGTTCGGTAGCGAGCCTGACCACGGCTCTTTCGCTCAGGTCGCGGATTTCAATGCGTTTGGGAACGCCGCGGCGCTTTTCGAAAAGCTGGGCTACGCGAGCTCGGGCCGCGCGCAACTGGTTGCCGAGTCTGCGGTAGGCGGCTTTGAAGCCCCGCATGGTCGGACGGCGCCGAGGGTTATTGTCCACCGCAGCGGCACCGTATTCGCGTTCGAGCCTGTTGAGATCAGCGCGCGCGGCGCGGATCTCCTTGTCCAAAGCGCGATGCTCGGGGTTGGGGATGGTACGGGTCGGGTCCTCTGGCTCGATTTGGTAATCGACGAGCGCATCGAGCAGGAACTCTTCTCGCATGTACTTGAAGAAGTTCTCCTGTCGCCAGCGCTCAAACATGCGGTAGGCGACCTCGATATCGCTTAGGTCCCATCGACTCGTGACCACCTGCGTCTGGTGACCGTCGTCGCACAAGCGCGTGACCTGCCGCAACCGCAGCCTGCCTTTGAGGAATCGCACAGGCTGATCGTGCAGGACATAATCCACCCAGCGCCCGTCGAGTTCGGCGCGACGGCGGATGAACCGCCGTTCGCTGATACCTCGACACCGACCCTTGCGATAGGTCAACACGTCGAACCCGTCGTTGATCATCCTGCGGAACAACTTCGGGCTCCAGCCGCCTCTGTCGAAGACCACGGTGACCCGCTGCCCGTCGACCAGGCTGCGTACTTCGCCAAGCAGCCGGGGCATGGCCTTGGTCAACGCCGCATCGATGTCTCCGGTAATCACGAGCAGCGGGTCGCCGGAGCGGTCGTTGATCCAGTAGTCGGTGCTGGCAGGCATGGCCAGACGGCGGCGCGGCACGTAAGCTCTCGACGAGATGGCGCGTTTGCCGTGATAGGCGCGCACATGGCCGTCAACGTACAAAAACCCCATGAGGTGTCCCCGCTGATTGACACGCTCCCGCGCCAGCTCCGCACCGAGCTGCTCGGCGCAATGGTGCGCGGCGAGGCGCGTGAGCCGGCGCCGGAGCGTCTTGACTTCCGGCGCTCGGTCGAGCCCAAGCAGTTTGCCGAAGGCAGCGGGGTCTCGTTCCTTCAGATGCTCGGGCCGCTTGATGCGTAGCAACGCCATGAACAGGAGCGTCAGCAACGTCGTGCGCAAGCCATAGAACGCCGGACCAACCTCACCGTAGAGCTTGCGGCTGATCCGAAACAGCCCGCTCTCGACCAGGCATGGGAGAGCCACCAGGACGCCGACACCGGGAACCGAGGCCGCTTCGAGAAAGAGCGGTGCTGCATCATCGAGCAGCCCAAGATGGGCGAGCTGCCGATCGAAGGTCCGATCGCTTGGGTCCCGGTCGAGGCTGATCGGCACCGGTTCGTCGTCGTCCGCAGGCGCGGCAATCGGATCGCGGTCGCTGGCGCGGTTCTCAACTGATGCGCTGGCGACCGCATCATCGTCGGTCAATGTGGCAGACGGCACGCGAGCTGTCAGCGGGCTTCCGCCTGTTGCACTCGTGTTCGCGGTGAACGCAAGCTGCGCCGACTCAGTGGGCCTCGAAGGTCCGACCAGTTTGCGGATGGCTTTCTCGCTGACGCCCAGCCGGTGCGCGATCGTGCGGTTGCTCATGCCCTGGCTTTTCATCGTCTCGATACTGTGCAGACGCTTCCCGGAGACTCGTCTGCGACCACGACGCCAACCCGCCTCTCGAGCAAGGGCAGCCATCCCGCCCTGTGCATAGCGTTTTTGGTACCGTCGCACGGTGCGCACCGACCGGGCAAACGCCCGCGCTACGTCCGTCTGCTGCGCGAACCCAGATTCCACCAAGAACACCATCGCATAAGCTTCGGCGACTGCATCTTGGGCGCAATAGTGATGCACCGGCAGTCCGGCGACGACGATCACGCGCTGATCCGCTTCAATCCGCAAACTGCAACGCGCATTTATGATGACAGTGTTCGACGGCGTCGGCGAGGGCAGCGCCAAGGTTTGTTGGGTGCTCATGCGCCGGGCTAAGCGGACAGTTTTGAGTCCGCACAAGATCCGCCCAAAGACCTTATCAGTTCAGGGTTTTGCGCCTCCGATGGCGAGAAAACCGGACATGTATTGGTCCGCACCCGTGGATGCGGAAAAGCCAGTGATTTCAGTGCTTCAAATGGGGTATGTCAGGAGGTCTGAAATTAGAATCCGCAAAACCTTCCGTGCCTCACGACGCCTTCGATCTGGCTGCGATGGATGCCCAGATCCAGCAGTGTGCGGTCGTCAAGCGTCCGTAGCATTACGACCGCCCGCCTCACCTCCCGCTCGCGGCGGATCCATGACCAGAGCCTGGAAACGGGGGACGCGACTGAAGCTCGAGTGGTCATTGCGGCTCCCGCCAACGTCGTCGGGTCTGCTTGCGAACACGGCGCGCTTTGCCACGCACCATCGCTGTGCCGGTCGGGGTGCTCACGGGGGACGACACCGCCCGGGTACAGCGATTCGCCATAGGCAGCGAAGCTCTCGATGACCTGAGTCACCAACCACGATGGGACCGTAACGGTTTTATCTTGCGACGCTTCTCGCGTCGGTGGATGTGGCACCTCGGTAACGGACATCTCGACTGTCGATGACGGCTTCATGCGACGCGCCTGCTCTGCAGTTCGCACGATCTCTCTCCTCCACCATGCTGGACGGGAAGAGTCTGCTGTGCGCCGGTTACCGACCAATTGCAGTACGAATGAATCAGGTTACATTTGTCCCGATGTGTCCAAGCACAACCCTCGCTCGTCACATACCGCAGGACGGCCGACCGACCACGTCCCAGTGAGCGTGCCTTTGTCTACCTAGGGGGGAACATTGGACGGCCGCGAGCATCAACCGCGTCATCGACG
>JAFAID010000427.1 GCA_019236925.1 Mycobacterium sp.
TGGCCCAGCGGCAGGGTCACCCACGACGAGCTACGACCACTGAAGGTGCTGGCCTCCCGGATGCCGTGCCCGTACCTCAACCCGGGCCCGTACGTCCGTGGCAGACCGCTGGTCCAGGGCATGCGGGTGGCGTTGGCGGCTGAGGTCGAACGGACCCATGAAGAGCTGGTCGAGCGGATTCTGCACGCCGGGCTGGCCTACGCCGAAGCTGTCGATCGGGAAACCTCGCCGGTGATTTGCAACGCATCCCGTCCGGCACACGGCAAGGGTTACCTGGCTCGCGAGTTGGGTGTGCCGGTGGTTTCCGATGCGAAGTTCATGGATTGCGTCGGGACGGTGGTCAGTGGCACCGGTGTCGAGGACGTCATCGACGCGGCGCCCGCGGGCGAGCAGTTCGCCTTATTCTGAACGCTTTTCATCGCGGCTTTGCGGGTCTGGGTAGCGATGCCTATGCCCCGTGCGGTCAGATAGATCAATGCGGTCAGGTACTCCGAAGACGATCAGGTGGACGTGGGCCGTCGCGACGGCCGTTGCGGTGCTGATGGCGGCGTGCGGCGGCGGCCCAAGCGGCGGCAATGCCGGCTCAGCGCGGACGGCCGCCGGTGTGCATGTCCCCGCGAATTTCTGTGGCCTGCTGAGCGGAACCGAAATCAGCCAAGTGATGGGCAGGGCGTTTCCGGCGCCTCAAGGCACACAGTCGTCAAGTGAAGCGCAATGCAATTCCGTGCCGTCCGCCGGCAACGACGTCAGCTTCAAGCTGTACTGGGACAACCTGTACTGCGTCGAGGGGAAACCCGCCGACGGGCAGTGCCTGGCCGCGCAATCCAAGGGATTCCTCGCCAACAGGCAGACCGCTGGCCAGGTGCAGAACATCTCAGGCCTCGGCGATCAGGCGTTCTGCTTTGTTGCTCCGCCCGCGACCGTCGACGTGCTCGAGGGCTGGGTGATGATTGTCAGCGCCGACAGCTGCGTACAGGCCCAGACCTTGGCGGGGATGCTCCTGGCCAAGATCACGGCCTGACATCTCAATTCCGCGTGGCCCTGTTCACCGCCGATACCACGGCACGCAGCGACGCGGTGGTGATCGACGGCGCGATCCCCACTCCCCACACCGTCCTGCCGGAAACCGAAGCCTCCACGTAGGCAGCGGCCTGGGCGTCGTCACCGGCGCTCATCGCGTGCTCTGAGTAATCCAGGACGGCTACCTCGAACCCGACGCTTCCCAGCGCGTGGACGAAGGCGGCGAGCGGGCCGTTGCCGGTGCCGCTGATCTCGGTCTCTACCCCGTTGATCTTGACGGTCGCGGTGATGCTGGTCGTGCCGCTATCTTCCTCTGAGGCATCGACGCGCTGTTTCATTCGCTCCAGCGGCAGTATGGGGGCGAGGTACTCCTCAGAGAATGCTTCCCACATCTCCTTCGGTGACACCTCACCGCCTTCGCCGTCGGCGATCTTCTGAATCACCTGGGAGAACTCGATCTGCAGCCGTCGCGGCAACGCCAGACCATGGTCGGCCTTCATGATGTAGGCCACCCCGCCCTTGCCGGACTGCGAATTGACCCGGATCACCGCCTCGTAGGTGCGCCCGACGTCGCGCGGATCGATCGGCAGATAGGGCACCTGCCACAGCATGTCGTCGACATCGGAATCCGCGGCGTCGGCGTCGACCTTCATCTGGTCCAGGCCCTTGTTGATGGCGTCCTGATGGCTGCCGGAGAACGCGGTGTAGACCAGGTCCCCGCCGTAGGGGTGACGCTCGTGCACCGGCAGCTGGTTGCAGTACTCAACTGTGCGGCGGATCTCGTCGATATTGGCGAAGTCGATCTGCGGGTCGACACCGCGGGAGAACAGGTTCAGGCCCAGCGTGACCAGACAGACGTTCCCGGTCCGCTCGCCGTTGCCGAACAGGCAGCCTTCGATCCGGTCGGCGCCCGCCTGATAGCCCAATTCGGCTGCGGCGACGGCGGTTCCGCGGTCGTTGTGCGGATGCAGGCTCAGGATAACCGACTCCCGATTGGCCAGGTTGCGGCTCATCCACTCGATCGAGTCGGCGTACACGTTGGGGGTGGCCATCTCCACGGTGGCGGGCAGGTTGAAGATGATCGGGTTGTCCGGCGTCGGTTGAATGATGTCGCCGACGGCGTCGCAAACCTGTTTGGCGTATTCGAGTTCGGTTCCGGTGTAGGACTCCGGCGAGTACTCGAATCGCCACTGCGTGCCGGGGTATTTGGCGGCCTCCTCGACACACTTGCGCGCGCCGTCCGTCGCGATGGCCTGGACCGCGGCCCGGTCGGCGCGGAAGACGACGCGGCGCTGCAAGATCGACGTCGAGTTGTAGAAGTGCACGATCGCGCGGTGTGCTCCCTCGCACGCCTGGAAGGTGCGTTCGATCAGCTCCGGACGGCACTGGGTCAGCACCTGGATGGTGACGTCGTCGGGGACGGCGTCCTCGGTGATGATCTCGCGGACGAAGTCGAAGTCGGTCTGGCTGGCCGACGGGAACCCGACCTCGATCTCCTTGTAGCCCATGCCTACCAGCAGGTCGAACATCCGGCGCTTGCGGGCCGGGCTCATCGGGTCGATCAGCGCCTGGTTGCCGTCACGCAGGTCTACTGCACACCACATCGGCGCGCGGGTGACGATTTTGTCGGGCCAGGTACGGTCGGCCACCTGAATGGGCTCGACTTCGTCGGCGAACGGTCGGTACCGGGCGATCGGCATCGACGACCCGCGCTGGGTGTTCCAGGCCGGTTGGCCGGCGTTGGGTTGGCCGCCGGGTTTGGTGATGGTTCGAGCGGACCTGAATACGTCAGGGGAGTCGCCCGGCGGTTGGGTAAAGCTAGTCACGGTGATTGCTCCGGGGAATGAGAAGGGGCGCCGTAAACGGCGGCGACCGGCGCATCGCGAACACCCGCGACGGGAAGCCGGCCTAGATCAGGCCCCGTCGCGGCGCCCGAGAAGGAGCATCCGCTGCACGTGCGCTACTTTACCGCTCCCGCACGCTTGTCCAAAACCCGGGCGGTCAGGCGGCGGCCGGGACGATCTTGACCGGGATGTCGGTGTTTTCGTCGGTGTAATAGCTCGCGCACACCCGGTGGTAGCCGTCGGCAATCTGCAACGCCACATCAGTGGTCAGGTCCCCGCGGACAGCCAGAATCGGTGACAGCTCCTTGCCTTTCTTGATTTTCGCCAGGTCCGAAGCGACGTGCGGGTTGTCCGTTGGCAGCAGCACCAGGCGCGATGCGCGCAGCAGATCCTTGGCCTTCTTGTACACGATCGGGGCATTCTTCAGCGCCGACACAATCTCGTTGACCTGCCCCGGCTTGGCGAGCAGCGCGAGATAGTCGGCCGCTGCCGGATAGTCGTGCTCGTCTGGTTCAGTACCCCAGAACACTGATACCTCTGTGGCCACCGCGTCGACCCCTTTCACACCACACGTCCGCCGTCGCCGGCGGCTACCCGCCACTATTGGATATCAGATGGCGGCAAAGCATCGTCTGTTCGGACGGATCTGGCTGCTTGGCCCGCGGTAATCGCTGCCCGGTCAATCCACGTATTCTGTTTTCGACCTGAACCTCGCGACGCTCCCCGGGGCCAAGAAGCCAGAAAAAGGCTGGATAGGACTTAGAAAGGATCTAAGTGGCGCTCGTCGTGCAAAAGTACGGCGGATCTTCGGTGGCCGACGCCGAACGCATCCGCCGTGTCGCCGAACGCATCGTCGAGGCTAAAAAGCAGGGCAACGATGTCGTCGTGGTGGTTTCGGCGATGGGCGACACCACCGACGGCCTGCTGGAGTTAGCCCAGCAAGTGTCCCCGGCGCCGCCGGCTCGCGAGCTGGACATGCTGCTGACCGCAGGTGAACGCATCTCCAACGCGTTGGTCGCGATGGCCATCGAATCGCTGGGCGCTCACGCCCGCTCGTTCACCGGGTCGCAGGCCGGTGTCATCACAACCGGCGCCCACGGCAAGGCCAAGATCATCGACGTCACCCCGACCCGGCTGCAGTCCGCGCTGGACGAAGGGCTGATCGTGCTGGTCGCCGGGTTCCAAGGGGTCAGCCAGGACACCAGGGACGTCACCACCCTGGGTCGCGGTGGATCGGACACCACCGCCGTGGCGCTGGCCGCAGCCTTGCACGCCGATGTCTGCGAGATCTACACCGACGTGGACGGCATCTTCAGCGCCGACCCGCGGATCGTCTCCAACGCCCGCCATCTGTCCACGGTCACCTTCGAGGAGATGCTCGAGATGGCCGCCTGCGGCGCCAAGGTGCTGATGCTTCGCTGCGTGGAATACGCCCGCCGCTACAACATTCCGGTGCACGTCCGCTCGTCCTACTCGGACAAGCCCGGCACCGTCGTCACCGGATCGATCGAGGACATAGCCATGGAAGACCCCATTCTGACCGGCGTCGCACACGACCGCAGCGAGGCCAAGGTGACCATCGTCGGCATCCCGGACCACCCTGGCTACGCCGCCAAGGTGTTTCGCGCGGTCGCCGACGCCGACGTCAACATCGACATGGTGCTGCAGAACATCTCCAAGATCGAGAACGGCAAAACCGACATCACGTTCACCTGCCCCCGCGACAGCGGCCGCGTCGCGGTGGAGAAGCTGGATTCGCTCAAAGACGAGATCGGTTTCAGCCAAGTGCTTTACGACGACCAAATCGGCAAGGTGTCGCTGATCGGCGCGGGCATGCGCAGCCACCCTGGGGTCACCGCCACGTTCTGCGAGGCGCTGGCCGGTGTCGGGGTCAATATCGACCTGATCTCCACGTCGGAGATCAGGATCTCGGTGCTGTGCCGAGACACCGAACTAGACAAGGCTGTTGTCGCGTTACACGAAGCATTCGGCCTTGGCGGTGGTGAAGAGGCCACGGTCTATGCGGGGACGGGACGTTAGATGGTCGCAATAGCTGTAGTAGGCGCCACCGGCCAGGTGGGCGAGGTGATGCGCACGCTGCTCGACGAGCGCGACTTCCCGTCGACCAGCGTGCGGTTTTTCGCCTCGGCCCGCTCGCAGGGCCGCAAGCTGACCTTCCGTGGTCAGGAAATCGAGGTCGAAGACGCCGAAACGGCCGACCCGGCAGGTCTGGACATCGCGCTGTTCTCCGCCGGCTCGTCGATGTCGCGGGTACAGGCGCCGCGGTTCGCGGCGGCCGGGGTGACGGTGATCGACAACTCGTCGGCCTGGCGCAAGGACGCAGATGTTCCGCTGGTGGTCTCCGAGGTGAATTTCGACAGGGATGTTCGAGGCGCTGGGCGCCTCCAGAAGGGCATCATCGCCAACCCGAACTGCACCACGATGGTCGCGATGCCGGTGCTCAAGGTGCTGCATGACGAAGCTCAGTTGGTGCGGTTGGTGGTCTCGAGCTACCAAGCCGTATCCGGTACCGGACTGGCCGGCGTGGACGAGCTCGCTATCCAGGCCCGCGCGGTCATCGACAATGCCGAGCAGCTGGTGCATGACGGCAGCGCGCTGCAGTTCCCGGCGCCCAAGGCCTACGTTGCGCCCATCGCTTTCAATGTCCTCCCGTTGGCTGGAAAACTGGTCGATGACGGCTCCGGCGAGACCGACGAGGACCAGAAGCTGCGCGACGAAAGCCGCAAAATCCTGGGCATCCCGGACTTGCTGGTGAGCGGAACCTGCGTGCGGGTGCCGGTGTTCACCGGTCACTCGTTGTCGATCAATGCCGAATTCGCCCAACCACTTTCGCCGCAGCGCGCCCGCGAAATCCTCGATGGGGCGCCGGGAGTGAAGCTGGTTGACGTGCCCACGGCGTTGGCCGCCGCTGGTGTCGACGAATCGCTCGTGGGCCGGATCCGTCACGACCCCGGTGTGCCGGACGGACGTGGCCTGGCGTTGTTCGTCTCAGGCGACAATCTGCGCAAGGGCGCGGCATTGAACACTATTCAGATCGCCGAGCTGCTGGCCGCCGAACTGTGATCCGCGGGTGAGTCCTGCCGACTCCCGCCGGATCGCGCGCTGCTCGCTCATGGTCGCGTTCGTCGTGTGTCTGCTTATTCAGCAAGGCTTTTCACCCGCATATGCCGATCCGCCGGCTCCGATGCCAGAGCCGGTCCTGCGGCCGCTGGCACCGGGCCAAGTGATGCGGATCGGCCCCACCGCGGGAACCGGCACGCCTACCGGCGACTACGGCATCGGTGCCACCGATTTATGTGAATTCTTGGAATTCCCCACCGATATCGTGCAGGTTTGCGGTGACAGCTTCGCCGGCCAGGGAGTCGGCTTCGGCGGCTACTACTCGCCGATTGCCTTGCGGGTAGACACTTCATCGGTCGACGACCCAGCCGGAGTCCGCTACACGGGGGTCACCGGCATAACATCGCCGCTGCTGGCCGACCCGACGCCGGCCGGGGCATCGCAGTTGCCGGCGGGTGTCGTGCAGATCAACCGGCAGGACTACTTGTTGGTCACCACCACCAAAAATCTCATACCGCAGAACTCACGGCTGGTGAAAGCCGAACCAACACAGGGGTTTTGGCAGACGCTTCTGGGCTCGCTGCGGGAGGCGGCCTACATGGGCGGCGAGCAGTCACAGGTCAGCGGCTACTACGACCCGATACCGACCGCCGAGTCACGGACCGGGTGGGTCTACATCGTCGCTGACAACTTCGACCGTAGCCAACCGGTGACGCTGTATCGGGTCGCACCGCAAAACTTCGGCGACCGGTCCCGGTGGCAGGGCTGGGCGGCTGGTCCCGATGGTGGTTGGAACAAGCCGCCAACCCCGTTGTGGGGCGACTTGATCGGTGAGATGAGTTTCAAGCAGATCGAGGGCAAGGCGGTGCTGTCGTATTTCAACGCCAGTACCGGAAACATGGAAGTTCGGGTGGCTGACGACCCGACGTCGCTGGGCACCGCGCCGGTGACCACCGTAGTGCAACACGACGACTGGCCCGATCCCGCGGAAAGCCTGCCGCCGCCGGAAGACAACCGACTGGCCCAGCCATACGGCGGGTACATCTCCCCCGGGTCGACGCTGGACGAATTGCGGGTGTTCGTCAGCCAGTGGCATAACACCGACCCCCGGGCACGAGCGCCCTATCGGGTAATCCAATTCGCGGTCAATCCATTCAAACCCTGGTCAGACAACTAATCCTGGTCTTGCGTCCGCAGTTCGTCCGCAGCAGCTGCAAGCGATCGGTCGAGTAGATCGCCGGCTGCCCTGCGGGTGCGGTCATTCGCACCGGCAACTGCAACTCCCGTTGCGCGTCGATCGCGGCGTTCACGGCGGACATCGGCGACGCGAAGGCCGCCACGAAACCGCCGCCCGTGTGGCTGAACAAGAACCCGTCATACGCCTCGATCGCCGTGCGCAACACCTTGTCGTGGACGACGAGCGCCGCCCGCATCGCTTGCGCGTCGGCCTCCCAACGACGGGTCGAACCCTCCACATCGGTGAACAAAAACGTCACCACCCCCGAAGGAGCAGCGGCCGCTGCAGGAGCGGACACCCCCGCAGAATCTCACAACAGACGACCGGCCACGGAGTCCAGGCGTAGCGCGCTACCCGGGATCGCAGCGGCGATATGTCACATGCTGGCTGGCCAGCGGTGACACGATAGTGACGTGGAACGACAGTGGGCTGGCCGCGGCGCCCTGCGGCGCTACACTGGCGCGTTCTCAGCCATTGCGCGGCCACAGTGCGGCAAAACACCAGCGCAAACGCGCAGATACAGGCGCTCACACGCGTATCTAGACCCCCGAGCGCGCAGATCTACGCATAACGGCGGATGTTATGGGCCTCCCGACGCCGGATAGTCGATTCGACATGACAGCAGCGGCCTTGGTGTGCGGGTCGTGCGGTACCGAGTTGCCGCCGAACTCGAAGTTCTGTAACGAGTGCGGTGCAGTGGTTGCGACTGCCACGACACCGGCCGAGTACAAGCAGGTAACGGTGCTGTTCGCCGATGTGGTGCACTCGATGGACATCGCCGCGGCGGTGGATGGCGAGCGGTTGCGCGAGATCATGGCCGAGTTGGTTGACCGCTCGTCGATGGTGGTGCAGCGGTATGGCGGGACGGTGGATAAGTTCACCGGGGACGGCATCATGGCGGTGTTCGGTGCGCCCGTGGCGCTGGAGGACCACGCCGTTCGTGCCTGTCGTGCGGCGCTGGGCATTCAAGATGCGACCGTCCGACTGGCCGCTGAGGTCAAAGACCGCGACGGGATCGACCTGCGGTTACGTGTAGGGCTCAATTCCGGTCAGGTCATCGCTGGCGAAGTCGGCTCAACGTCGTTGGGCTACACCACGATCGGCGAGCAAGTGGGTATGGCGCAACGGATGGAATCGGTCGCTCCACCCGGTGGAGTGATGGTGAGTGCATCTACTGCGCGGCTGGTCGAGGGCGCTGCGACGCTCGGCGAGCCAGAGATGCTCCGCGTCAAAGGTGCCGACGAGCCCGTGGCGGCCCGTCAGCTGGTGGGCATGGGCGAACGGCATCGCGCTGTCGGGCGCGCGGAGTCGAATCTGGTCGGTCGGCGCTGGGAGATGTCCGCCATCGAGAGCTTGCTCGAGCGGGCCATCGACGGCCACGGCGGTGTGGTCGGCGTGGTCGGGTCACCGGGCATCGGCAAGAGCCGCCTGGTGCGCGAGGTGGCCGCCATGGCAGCAGCCCGGGGTGTCGAGGTGTTTTCCGCCTTCTGCGAATCGCACGCCAGTGACATCCCGTTTTACGTCGTGACGCGAATGCTGCGTCTGGCCTTCAGGGTGGCTGATCTGGACGCCCCGGCGGCGCGCACGCTGGTACGGGCCCGGGTGCCCGATGCCGAGCCGGAGGACTTGTTGCTCTTCTATGATCTGGTGGGCATCGCTGATCCCGAGGTGGAGCTGCCCAGGATCGATCCGGATGCGCGGCGGCGGCGGTTGACTGCGCTGGTCAATGCGGCGTCGCTGGCCCGCCAAGCCCCGGCGGTCTATGTCGTTGAGGACGTGCACTGGATCGACGAGGTCAGCGAATACATGGTTGCGGACTTTGTGGCGGTGATCCCGCAGACGCACTCGTTGGTGCTGATCAGCTACCGCCCCGAATATCGGGGCGCGTTGAGCCGGATCCCCGGTGCTCAGAGCATCGCCCTGGCGCCGCTGAGCGATTCGGAGACCGCAGCACTGGTCACCGAGCTGCTCGGCCACGACCCCTCTGTTGGCGAGCTGGGACAGACGATCGCCGGGAGGGCCGCCGGGAATCCGTTCTTCGCCGAGGAGATGGTGCGCGAACTGGCCGAGCGTCGCGTGCTGCGGGGCGAGCCGGGTGCGTACCTGTCGGCGGCGGATCTTAGCGAGGTGAGCGTGCCGGTCACCTTGCAGGCGACCATCGCGGCGCGCATTGACCGGCTCGATGCGAAAGCCAAGCGCACGCTAAGCGCGGCGGCGGTCATCGGCTCAAACTTCAGCCTCAACTTGCTGGAAACGTTGGGGATCGATCCTGTCCTTGAGGACCTGGTGGCAAGCGAGCTCATCGATCAGATCAGGTTCACCGGACAACCCGAGTTTGTGTTTCACCATCCGCTGATTCGCACGGTGGCCTATGAGTCACAGCTCAAATCGGATCGCGCTGAGCTGCACCGGCGCGTCGCGGCCGCGATCGAATCACATGACCCGGCAGCGGCGGAGGAGAACGCGGCGCTGATCGCCGAACATCTGCAGGCCGCCGGTGATCTGCACGCCGCCTACGGCTGGCAGATGCGCGCCGCAACGTGGGCGACCAACCGCGACATCGCCGCCGCCCGACTGGGTTGGGAGCGCGCCCAAACGATCGCCGACGCGTTACCAGACACTGACCCGGGCCGAGCCGCCATGCGCATTGCCCCGCGCACCATGTTGTGCGGGATCGCCTGGCGAGTCCACGTGAATGTTGCCGGTGACCGCTTCGACGAACTGCGGGAGTTGTGCGCCGCCGCCGGGGACAAGGCCTCACTGGCCATAGCCATGGCGGGGCTGGTGATGGATCACGCGTATCACGACCGGATGCGCGAGGCCTCGCGGCTGGCATCGGAAGCCATGGCCCTCATCGAGTCGATCGGCGACGCGACCTTCACCGTGGGGCTGTCCGCGCCGGTGCTCTACGCCAAGGCTGAACGTGGCGAGTGGTCTGACGTGGTGCGCTGGTCACAGCGGATCATCGACCTGGCCGACGGGGACCCGGTTAAAGGCAACTTCATTATCGGGTCTCCATTAGCGGTCGCCATCACCATGCGCGGTATTGGCCGGTATTT
>JAFAID010000438.1 GCA_019236925.1 Mycobacterium sp.
TGGCCCAGCGGACCCGGGTGTGCCGGGTCGGTCAGATCCCACAACCGGAGGTCGCCATCGGCGCCGCCGGAGGCCAGGGTGTGCCCGTCTGGGCTAAACGCCAGACTGGCCAGGCCGTTGGCGTGGCCGGTCAGGGGCTGGCCCAACGCGACGGGGCGGGCCGGGTCGGTCAGATCCCACAACCGGATGGTGTGATCGAGGCTGCCGGAGGCCAGGGTGTGCCCGTCGGGGCTAAACGCCAGACTGGCCAGGCCGTTGGTGTGGCCGGCAGACCCTTCTGGATCGCGCTGGTGACGTCCTTATCCCGGTGGGCGTAGGACAGGAAGGCGTCGTACTCCATCGGCCTTTCCGGCCCAAGAGCGGGAGACTTCCGGGCCTGCAACACTTCGGCCATATTCCACCTACCGGCATTCGGGTTCTGTGCGAGCGGCAGCCCGCACTTCAGGGACAGAGCGTGTTGTCGTGTTCGCGCGGGCGAGAACACCCGAAGAAGCGCCGCGAAACGCGATCAGGTCACCGATCAATGCGGTCTTTCCGGTTTTGACGCGGCGCAGCGACCGCACCCACGAACGCGGTCGCCGCGGCTGGGCGAGCACGGGGCCGCGGGGTTTGAGGGTAAGTCTTCACGATGTTTTCCTTCGGCCGTTGCCGTGGTGCCGATTCTCTACCGGATGTTGCAAGGCCCGAGGTCGTCATGGCCTTTCCCGAATTCGTTCGTCTGTGCAAACCGATCGTTTCAATTAACCCGGCCACCCACATGAGTAGTGCGCTACCTGTTAGTGGCGACGCGACGTATCCGAGTGGCTGGCGAGCGGAAACTTGCACTGGCCAAAGGATTTGGCATCAGCCGCGAAATCGTCTACCTGGCGAGGAGGAGTACGACCACGTTGTGCCCTGCATCGCCGGCGGCCGCACGGAACCCGGCAAGGGCAACGTCGTCAACTGCGTCCAAGACCGGCGAACCAGTCGAACTTCGCGATTGTTCCTAGCGCGTCGCCATCAACTGCCGCCGCAGCAGGATGACCGTTGCCCAAAGGGCGACGACGCAGATGACCACCAATGCCGCAGCGGCCCCATAGACGTGCAAGGCGTCGTGCTGCCAGATCCCGTCCTTGAACGGGCTTGGTTGGCTTTGGCTGACCGTCTTGAGCTGGTCGTCCAGTGCCGATTGTTGCTGCAGCGTCAGATATTGGCCCAGCGGCAAGTTGTCGCGCTGCGCGAGTTGCCCGACCGTCAAGGGACCGACGTCGATCCTCTTGAGGAGCCCGTGATCCGCACCAAGACCGGCCGACGTCCAACGGGATGGTGTGAAGTACGCGATCACCTTCATTACCCGGCCGGAGCCGCCTTCGAATTGAGGGGCCAACCCCGTCATCACGACCTGAAGGGCCAGTACGCCCATGAGGACGAACACCGCTTGCCTGAGCGACTTGGAGACCGTCGAGATGAAGAGCCCTACCGCCATTGCGGCGAGGGGCAGGAGCACCGCGAACATGAACAACCCGATCGGATGGGGCAGTACCGGGTCGGCGGGACGCTTCGATTTGAGCACCAGGTAGAGCAGTGTCGACAGCACACCGAGTGTGACGGCGAGCGGAGCACACGTGATCGCGCGCGCAAGCACCGTTGACGTCGCCGAGATCGACCATCGCGCTTCGCGTTCGATGACTGCGCGATCGTCCACGACGGCCGAAAACGACTGCGCCATGGAGAAGAACGTGAGACAGACGATGTATGCGACCATCACCGCGGCGATCTTGCCCGGATTGGTTGTCGCCAGCCCGTCGGGCGAAGCCGCGGCAGTGAGGAGTGCCGTCAGCAGGATGCCGACGGCGATGCTGACGGCCACCTGACGAATGCTATGGCGTTGGCGGGCGAATTCACGCCCGATGAGCTTCGGCAGGTGGCGCGGCAGGGAGCCGCGTCTGTGCGACAGGGCATTGACCTCGGCGCTGGACAGCGGCGCTTCAGTCACCTGCGGGCGTGTCGCCGTCACCTGGTCGTCGCGCAACTGGTCCATGACATCGGCATAGTTCTGGGCGCCGAAGGCCTGCAGCAAGTCTCCGGGTGGCCCGAAGTACGCGAGTCGGCCACATCGGGTGATCGCGAGCACTTCGTCTGCGCGATCGATGTTGATCATCGTGTGGGTGATGACGATGACTGCACGGTCTTCATCGCGGGCCGCCGAGCGAAGCGAATCCATCATCTCGCGGTCAAGTCCCTCGTCCAGGCCTGAGGTGGGCTCGTCGAGCACGAGTAGGAGCGGTTCGCTCAGCAACTCCATCGCGGTCGAGACACGCTTTTGTTGCCCACCGGACAACTCGTCGATGCGCTTGTCCCGGTCGTTGGTCAGTTCCATCGCGGCAATGACCTTTTCGACCCGCGCGGCCCGCGCCAGCGGGTGGATGTCGGAGGCCAGGCGCAGCTTGGCCACCCAGGTCAACGATTCCTGCACGCTGAGATTCCCGAACATCGCAGGTTGTTGGGGTACGAACGACACGAGATGGCTGGCCTGCATGCGCGCCTTTTCAAGGTGCGCCTCGCCAAGCCGCATCGAGCCCGATTCGACTCCGACCTCGCCAAGCAGGCCGCCGCACAGCGTTGACTTGCCCGCACCCGATGGACCAATGACCGCCAGCACCTCACCCCGGGCCAGCTCGAAGGACACGTTCTTCAGCGTCGCTTCGCTGCGGCCCTTGTAGCGCAAACTGACGTCGGTGAAGCGCAGGAGCGGCCGGTCGGCCTCCGCCGTCGTCGGCACCAGGGTGAGCTCGGCCGGCGATGACACCATCAACGTGTGGTTGCCGACCATGAACTGCCCACCGACGGCCACGCTGGCGCGCAGCACAGGATGTCCGTTGACGAACGGACGGGTTTGGGCCGTCAACGATCTGACCTCGACGGCGTTCCCCGTCCACGCCACCGTCGCGTGACGCTGGGCGAGGTCCAGTCCGCTCAGCGCGATCTCGGCTGGACCGCCTTGGCGACCGATCGTGAGACGTGCGTTGGGCGGAATCTGCCATTTGCTCGTCGGCGAGTCGGGGTGTTCGGGCACCGGCGCGAGCGTCTCCCCTTGGTCCAGTACTCCGTAGCCGGGTGCAGGCGCCTCCATCGTCTTCTCCTTCCGAATGCCGGAACCCTGAGCTCATCGTCGCCGGTTGTGGTCGTGCCGAAATGCGTAGTGGACTACCTGACTGACTAGCGCCCATTCGCTCCCAACTGCGCACCGAGCGGGCCAGCGCGCAGGCCCTGGCCAAAGCCACCTGGTTGAGCGCGGGGACGATGATCTCGACCGTGATACCGCGTGACGAGCATCAGAAGTTCACGCGGAAACAAACCGGCGAAGCGCATCGGCGTGTGTCGCTACGGTGTCCGCGCGTTAGTGTGCTTCGGTCGACACAGCGAGCAAGCCGATAGAAGAGTTGGGCAATTCATGACCGCAGCAGAAGCGTCGGCGATCGAATCGCGGGTCGGCCACTACTACCAGATGGACGACACCTACCTGGTCGGCCGCGAGAAGGTACGCGAATACGCCCGTGCAGTGCAGGACTATCACCCCGCACACTGGGACGTCGTCGCCGCCGCCGACCTGGGTTACTCCGGTCTAGTGGCGCCGCTGACGTTCACGTCGGTCCCGGGCATGACCTGCAATCGCCGCATGTTCGAATCGGTGGTCGTCGGTTACGACACCTACCTACAGACCGAAGAAGTCTTCGAGCAGCACCGCCCGATCGTGGCCGGCGACGAACTGCACATCGACGTTGAACTGACGTCGGTGCGCAGGACCGCCGGCAGAGATTTCATCACCGTCACCAATACCTTCACCGACACTGCCGGCGAGCGGGTGCACACCCTGCACACCACCGTCGTCGGCATCACCGCCGAGGACGTCGATCCGGCGATCAAGACGGCCGTACAAAAAGCGATGATGCACGACGTGGACATCCTCGCAGTCGGCGAATCCGCCGCCGCGTACGAGAAGACAGTGCGCCCTGACGGCGAGGTTCGGATTGCCGAGGGAGGCATGACCCGTACGCCAGGGACGCCGTCCTTCGAAGATGTGAAGGTCGGCGACGAACTACCGGCGCATCACACGCGACTCTCCCGCGGCGACGTGGTGAACTATGCCGGCGTGGCCGGCGACGCGAACCCGATTCACTGGGACGAGGACATCGCCAAGCTGGCCGGGCTGCCCGATGTGATCGCGCACGGAATGCTCACCATGGGTTTGGGTGCCGGATTCGCCTCCGCGTGGTCGGGCGACCCCGGTGCGGTCACCCGCTACGCGGTGCGGCTGTCTCAGCCCGCGATCGTGTCGGCCGCCGAGGGCGCGGACATCGAATTCGGTGGCCGGATCAAGTCGCTGGATCCGGCAACCCGCACCGGTGTTGTCATCGTCGCCGCGAAGTCGGGTGGCCGGAAGATCTTCGGTCTGGCGACATTGAACGTCCGCTTCCGCTGACAGAGCGGCCCTGGTGACGGCGGTCGAATGGCGTCGCCGCCGCGCTCAGCGGATCTAGAGCCGTTCGAGCCTTCCCAAGGTGGCGTAGATCACCTGACTGCCCCGGAATCGAGGCTGCGACATCCCGCTTGTAGGTGGCAGCGGCCACTACCACACCGAACCGGTAGCAAACGGAAAACGAGGGACGGGGAACCACACGATGAGCACACCGCGAGTACTCCGCACAGGCGGCCTGATCAGCAGGATGACACACGCCCTTGTTCTCACCGCTTTCGCTCTGGCAGCAATGATCATGGGCGTGCTTGCCGGTCCGACCGCGTCGGCCAACGCCGCGGACGACTCGTGCGCCAACGTCGAACTTGTCTTCGCCCGCGGCACGCTTGAATCACCCGGTGTCGGCGCGACCGGCCAGGCATTCGTCGACGCGCTCAACAGCAGACTGCCAGGCAAAACGGTCGACGTGTACGCGGTCAACTACCCGGCATCTTTGGATTTCGGGCGAGCCGCCGACGGAATCGTCGACGCGAGCAACAGAATCCGGTCGATCGCGGCGAGCTGCCCGGACACCAAGATCGTCCTCGGCGGCTACTCACAGGGTGCGGCAGTAGCCGGCTATACGACCGCCAGCAGCGTCCCCGCCGGATTCGCCCTCCCCGCCGGCATTTCGGGTCCGATGCCCCCCGCGGTCGCTTCGCACGTGGCGGCAGTCGTCTTGTTCGGCCCGCCGGACAACTGGTTTCTGAACCTGGTGGACCACAACGCGCCGCCCATCAACATCGGCCAGCCGTACCTGGCAAAGACCATGCAGCTGTGCATAACGGGCGACCCTGTCTGCTTCCCTGGTGGCCTTGACCGCGCCGCGCACAGTTCGTACAAGGACAACGGGATGGCAATCCAGGCAGCCGATTTCGTGGCCCGCCGGTTGGGCACCCCCGCCTCAGCGGCGTCAGTGCTGCAGTCTGCCGACGAGAACACCAACTAGCGGGTATCGGCGGGCGACGCGCAAGCAGCGAGCATGGAGGCACGGTGACCACGATTAGCAACGACACCGCCAACGAGCAGTGGGGGCCGCCCCGCTCCCGGACCGTCACCTGGCACGATCCGGACTACGCCGTTACCCGGGGTCTGGCCATGGCAGGGATCGACTATCTCAAGGCGATGATCGCCGGCGAGCTGCCGCCACCCCCGATCGCCGCGCTCATGCCGTTCGATGTCATCGACGTGGAGCCCGGCAAGGTCGTCATCACCTGCCAGCCCGACGGGTCGGTGTACAACCCGAACGGCGCCGTTCACGGCGGCCTGGTCTGTACTCTGCTGGATTCCGCGGCGGGCTTGGCGCTGCACAGCACGCTGCCCGCCGGCAAGGGGTACACCTCCATCGAGATCAAGGTGAACTACCTCAAGCCGGTGCGGCTCGACGCCGGCCCATTCACGACCACCGGGTCGGTCGTGAAATCCGGATCGCGGGTCGGCTTCACCGAGGGCGTCGTCACCAACGCATCGGGCGCAATCGTGGCAACCGCTACCAGCACCCTGCTGGTGTTCGACCTGTAGCTCCGATGAGACGCCTGACGGCGGTGGCGGGCTAGAGCCCCGCCACCGCCGTCAGTTTGTTTGCGTTGGTCAGCCGCGCCGGCCGCAGACCGGCCAGGCGCCGATGCCCTGCGTGCGCAGCACGTTCTCGGCCACCCGGATCTGCTCCTCGCGGCTCGCGCCGCTCGCGGATCCCGAGCCACCGTTGGCCCGCCAGGTGCTCGGCGTGAACTGCAGACCACCGGAGTAGCCGTTGCCGGTGCTGATGCCCCAGTGGCCACCGGACTCGCACACAGCGATCGCGTCCCAGTTCACGCTGTAGGCCTTGACGGGCGCCTTGGTCGGCGCCGGCGCGGGCGCGTCATCAGCAGGCGGGGCCGGAGGCGGAGGCGCATCCGGTGCGGGCGCAGCGTCCGGAGCCGGCGGCGGCGCGTCGGGGGCCGGGGGCGGCGGCGCGTCAGGGGCCGGCGGTAGGTCGGCCGGCGCCGGGGGCGCGGGAGCGGCCTCTGCAGCGGGCGGCGCGTCGGGCGCCGGGGCGTCCGGAGCGGGTCCGGCGTCAGGCGCTGGCGGAGCGTCCGGAGCGGGCGCGGGGGCCGGCGCAGCGTCCGGAGCAGGGGCCATAAATCCGGCGGGCTGGAAGGGCGCGCCTACCGTGTCCGGGTCCCACCGCATGTCGTCTGCCGCGAAGGCGACACCGTTCGACAGGGTAAGCGGGGCCGTAGCGAGCACACCGGTGATCGCAGCCATGGTGAGCGTCTGGCGGACGTTCTTCAACATCGTTCCTTTCGCGGTGCGCGCGCCGAAATAAGCCCAGCAATGTGGGCGGGTGCCTGTGTCCAGGCGGGGTTGATGCTTCGGGTCGCGCCGTCTCGTTCGGGCACGACAGCAGAGGCGTGAGTTGCCGACCGGGCTCCTGCCCGACCGCTACACGGAGGCGTCGTCGCCGTCCGCAGCCTCCGCTCACACGCGGGTCCGTGGATTCGATTTTGCTTTGCCTTTATCGGGCCGAAATGGACCGTACGAGACCGGCCTGCATTCGTCATCTCACGACACGCCGCTATTTCAAACCAATAACGAGTCGATCACGACCGATTCAGATAATTGTCTTGCCAGGTCACGTATGGATTTTTCGCCAGCGTCAATCGCTCGGCGCGCAGGTGTGATCGTGAGCCAAATCACGCATTTTTTGTGAACTGCGTCACGCATTTGCCGCTCCGTTTGGCAGCGCTACGCGACCACCGCCGTGCGCTGCGGATGACGTCCCATTCGGCGTGTTAGCCAGGCCGGTCGCGCGAGATCTAGCTGTGGCGGCGGTCGCCGGCAGTCCACATGACCGACTTGGACTCCAAACCATAAGCGGGACAAACATTTTTAATGATTCTGCGCCGTTCGGGTCAACGGGTTCGAGAATCGGGCGCGCGATCGACCGGTAACGCCCATCCGCTTCGGTTCAGGAGAGTGATGTGTCACCAATACGATTAATTACCAACGGATTTCGTCGACACCCTTAGCGTGCGGTCACCGTCTCGCGAGGGCCGCTGTGCGCATCCCGGGCGGCGCTGCGCCCGACTCGGCGCCATTACTTGCTGCCATTTGCCGGGAATCCGCCGACAATCCGGCTTTGCGACGGCACGGCGAGCCGTTTACGATAGCGGTAATCGATCGCTGGATGCCTCAAATGTCCAGTGCCGCAACGCGATACGAATGAAATTCCAGATTTGAATGCGATATCGATGTTTGTCGATCTAAAGATCAATGGATGGAATTTCATCGCAACTAATTACACGTCTATCAGTCAGCATTTAGTTGCACACGAATTTCGGCGGTGTGAATTTATTGAATAATTGTCAATAAAAGCATTGCCCGACTAAATTGAACCCGCCTAAACGAGGGTCTGACTCGTCAGCTCCCGGCCCGCAGCAGTATGCGTAGATCGTCGGCCGAGTTGACGTTGGCCAGCGACCGGGACTCGGGTATCACGATTCGTTGCGCGTCCACCCGGTCGACCAACGCCCGCATGCTGCGCTCGCCGGCGGCTATCAGCGCATCGATCTGCGTGGCCAGCTCGGTCCGGTACACCGCGGCCAGGTAGTGATCGCGGCCGTCCCACGGCAACACGACATCGGCATCCAGCTCGATGGCCCGGCTTTCGAGCAGGTCGATCAAATCGGCGCTCAGCAACGGCATGTCGGCGGCGCAGAGGAACGCCCGCTTCGCGCCTGTCTCGGCGGCGGCGCGTAATCCGCGTCCGGTGGCGAGTAGCGGACCCAGTCCACGCACCTCGTCCCGCACCACGCGCGCCGGCAGTTCCGGCAGGGATTGTCCCGGCGCGGCGACGACGAAAACCGGCTGGCACCGCTGCCCGACAACGCTGACGACTTGCTCGACCATCGTGGTGGGCGCTTTGGAGCCATCTTTGGCGCCAAGGAAACCGGCGGGAACCGGCATGGTGGCCTTGTCCCGTCCCATCCGAAGCGACGCTCCCCCGGCTAACACCACACCGGCCAACGGAGCCGGCTCAGCCGCGCGGGTCACTTCAGTTCACAGTCCAGGTGTCGCGCCCGTGCAACAGCGATTGCAACGCGGCGCGGTCGCCCGGCTTTGATTCCTGCGCGGCGCGGACCTGTGCTCGGGCCGCGTCATCGTAGGTTGGCCGGCTGACCTGACGGAAGATACCCATGACCGTGTGCTCGAGGTTCTGCTCAGATAGCCGCGAGAGCGCGAACGCGTAGGCCGAGTCGGCGGTGTGTGCGTCGTGCACCACGATCTCGTCGACGCTGACGTCGGCGGTCTTGGCCACCTCGAGTCCGTAGCCCGACCGAACCACGCAGTATTCGCGGTTGGCGCCGAAGATGACCGGCTCACCGTGGCGGAGGTTGATCACCCGCTCCTCGGCACCGTCTTTGCGCAGGGCGTCGAACGAGCCGTCGTTGAAAATCGGGCAGTCCTACAGGATTTCGACCAGCGCGGAACCGCGATGCTGCGCCGCGGCCCGCAAAACCTCGGACAGGCCGTTGCGGTCGGAGTCAAGCGCGCGGCCGACGAAGCTCGCCTCGACGCCGAGCGCCAGCGATACCGGGTTGAACGGCTGGTCAAGCGATCCCATCGGCGTCGACTTGGTGACCTTGCCGACTTCGGATGTCGGCGAATACTGACCCTTGGTCAGGCCGTAGATCCGGTTGTTGAAAAGCAGGATGGTCAGGTTGACGTTGCGGCGCAACGCGTGGATCAGATGGTTGCCGCCGATCGACAACGCGTCCCCATCGCCGGTGACCACCCAGACCGACAGATCCTCACGCGCGAGCGCCAACCCTGTCGCGATCGCCGGCGCGCGGCCGTGGATCGAGTGCAGGCCATAGGTTTCCAGGTAGTACGGGAACCGACTCGAGCAGCCGATGCCGCTGACGAAGACGATGTTCTCGCGGCGCAGCCCCAGCTCGGGCAGGAAGTTGCGCATCGTGTTCAGGATGACGTAGTCACCGCAACCAGGACACCACCGGACCTCCTGGTCGCTGGTGAAGTCCTTGGCCTTCTGCGGTTGGTCGGTGGTGGGCACCCCGTGATGCTTGGACAGCACGTCCGGCAGCCCGAGATCCACGCCGATCAGGTCAGTCATGAGTTAGCTCCCGCTCCAACCGTGGCCGCCGCCATTCTTGCGACCATCGTCTTGTCTTGCTCGATTTCGGCAAGTGTCCCGCCCAGGGCGGCGCGGATGACGCGCCCCACCTCATCGGCCAGGAACGAGACGCCCTGGACCTTGGTAACCGATTGCACGTCCACCAAGTACTCGCCCCGCAGCAGCAGCGCCAGCTGGCCCAGGTTCATCTCCGGCGCCACGACCTGCGGGTAACGTCGCAGCACTTCGCCCAGGTTGGCCGGGAACGGTCGGAGATGACGCAGATGGGCATGCGCCACCTTGATGCCGTTGCGCCGCGCCCGTCGGCAAGCTTCTCCGATCGGGCCGTAGGAACTGCCCCACCCAATCAGCAGCAGTTCGGCGTCTCCGGTCGGATCGTCGACTTCCAGGTCGGGAACGGAGATCCCGTCGATCTTGGCTTGGCGCAGCCGCACCATCAGGTCGTGGTTGGCCGGCTCATAAGAGATGTCGCCGGTGCCGTTGGCGGACTCCAGCCCACCGATGCGATGTTCGAGACCCGGAGTGCCCGGAATGGCGAACAGGCGGGCCAGCGTTTCCGGGTCGCGGGCATAGGGCTGGAAGGGTTCGTCGGGTTTGGCGAAGGTGTGCTGGATGGGTTCCAGCGTGTCGACATCTGGGATTCGCCACGGCTCTGAGCCGTTGGCAATTGCGCCGTCCGACAACACAATTACCGGGGTGTGGTAGGACACCGCGATGCGGACCGCCTCCAGGGCGGTCGCAAAGCAGTCCGACGGCGAGCGCGGCGCCAGCACCGCCACCGGCGACTCCCCGTTGCGCCCGTAGAGCGCCTGGAGCAAGTCGGCCTGTTCGGTCTTGGTCGGCAGACCGGTCGACGGCCCGCCGCGCTGTACGTCGATGACGATCAACGGCAGTTCGGTCATCACCGCGAGCCCCAGCGCCTCGGACTTCAGCGACAGGCCGGGACCCGACGTGCTGGTGACGCCGAGCGCACCACCGTAGGAGGCGCCCAACGCGGCGCAGATCCCGCCGATCTCGTCTTCCGCCTGGAAGGTGATCACGTTGAAGTTCTTGTGCTTCGAGAGCTCGTGCAGGATGTCCGACGCCGGCGTGATCGGGTAACTGCCCAACACCACCGGAAGATCGGCCAGCTGGCCGGCCGTCACGAGGCCGTAGGCCAGTGCGGTGTTGCCCGAGATCTGCCGGTACTCACCAGCGGGCAGCTTTGCCGGCGAGATCTCGTAGGTGACGGCGAAGGCCTCGGTGGTCTCCCCGTAGTTCCATCCCGCCTTCAACGCCAACACGTTGGCGTCGGCGATATCGGGCTTGCGGCCGAACTTCTCCCGGATGAATCGCTCGCTGGTTTCGATCGGCCGGCCATACATCCACGACAACAAGCCCAGCGCGAACATGTTTTTGGCGCGCTGGCCGTCTTTCTTCGACGCACCGATGACCTCGACCGCGCCGAGCGTCAGCGTGGTCATCGGGACGGCCTCGACCTTGTAGTCGGACAGTTCTCCGTTTTCCAGCGGGCTGTCCTGATAGCCCACTTTGGCCAGGTTGCGCTTGGTGAACTCGTCGGAGTTGGCGATCACCAGCCCGCCGATCGGCAGGTCGGCGATGTTGGCCTTCAGCGCCGCCGGGTTCATCGCGACCAACACGTCGGGCCGGTCGCCGGCGGTGAGGATGTCGTAGTCAGCGATTTGGATCTGGAACGACGAGACGCCGGGCAGCGTGCCCTGCGGCGCGCGGATCTCGGCCGGATAGTTCGGTTGGGTCGCCAGGTCATTACCGAAAAGCGCGGCCTCGGATGTAAACCGGTCGCCGGTGAGCTGCATGCCATCGCCGGAGTCCCCGGCGAAACGGATGACGACTTTCTCCAGTTTTTCCCGTTCGGGCAGCGCCGCATCGGCTCGGTGTGAATCTGGGTGAGATTCTGACCTGGCTCCGTTGTCGTTCGGACCCACGTCCCCGCCTTCCATCGCTGTTCACCGCACGAGCACGTTGTAACTACCGGTGCGTATCTTCGGAGTGAATCCCCGGCCGGGTTTATGTCACTGGCGGTACCGATTATTGCACTGTTCTTAGGGATTCACTGACGCTGATACACACCGCCACGTTACCGCTACTTCGCCAAAATGCGAGGTCAAACACACGCCATCGACGGATCTCGGGGCAAAGTGTGGTGTTCGTCACTTTTGCTGGCACACAAAGTCTAAGAACCGAAGTTACGCGCCGGTAACATTTGCTAGGAGCTTTTCTCACCCCCGCCTCCCCCATTTGGGGGAGGCGCCGGCGACGGGTTTTTCGCGCGGATTGCGGCCTTGGGCGCGGTTTCCTGCATGGCAGCCAAGTCGACCGTCAAGCCCACTTCGGCTGAAACTGCCAGCTTTGCTAGGCGCTCTTGTCGCGGCGCTCGGTGCGGGCCGGCTTGCGCGGCACGATCGTCGGCAGCACGTTGTCCTGCACGGTCTCCTTGGTTACAACGACCTTGGCGACGTCGTCGCGGCTGGGAATGTCGTACATCACCGGCAGCAAAACTTCTTCCATGATCGCGCGCAGCCCGCGGGCCCCGGTGCCGCGATGAATCGCCTGATCGGCGATCGCTTCCAACGCGTCCTCGGTGAATTCGAGCTCCACGTTGTCCATCTCGAACAGCCGGGTGTACTGCTTGACCAAGGCGTTCTTGGGCTGAGAAAGGATTTTGACCAGAGATTCCATGTCCAAGTTCGTCACCGACGCGACTACCGGCAGCCGGCCGATGAATTCGGGAATCAGCCCGTATTTGATCAGGTCTTCCGGCATTACCTCGGCGAAGTGGTCGGTGGTGTCGATCTCGGCCTTGGAGCGCACCTCGGCCCCGAAACCCAAGCCACGTTTACCGACCCGGTCGGAGACGATCTTCTCCAGCCCGGCGAACGCACCGGCGACGATGAACAGCACGTTGGTGGTGTCGATCTGGATGAACTCTTGGTGCGGATGCTTGCGGCCGCCCTGCGGGGGCACCGACGCCTGGGTGCCCTCCAGGATCTTCAGCAGCGCCTGCTGCACGCCCTCGCCCGAGACATCGCGGGTGATCGACGGGTTTTCGCTCTTGCGGGCGATCTTGTCGACCTCGTCGATGTAGATGATCCCGGTCTCGGCGCGCTTGACGTCATAGTCGGCCGCCTGGATCAGCTTCAGCAGGATGTTTTCCACGTCCTCACCGACATAGCCGGCCTCGGTGAGCGCGGTGGCGTCGGCGATCGCAAACGG
>JAFAID010000651.1 GCA_019236925.1 Mycobacterium sp.
GCCGGGGATCAGCACGATGGCCGCCGCGATCACGACCATCCCGGTGTACGAAAAATAGAACGGTTTGGCGTCAGCGAATCCGCGATGCAGCGAGTGCTTGAGCCCGAAAACATCCCCGAACGCGTAGCTGCTGGACAGGGTCACCGCAGCCGCGCCGATGATCGAGGCGTCTAGCAACACGATCGCGAAGATCGAGCCGAGGGTGTGATTGTGTTGGCCGAGGAGCTGGGCGAGCATGCCGGCGTCGACGAAATTGCCTCGGCTGTGCGTGGCGCGAGCGGCCCAATCGCCGGTCATCACCAACGCGGCCGCGAAGACAACCACGACGAAGGCACCTATGGTGGTGTCAGCTCGCTCGTAGCCGATGAAGCGTGGTGTGATGCGCTTGTCGACGATGTTGGACTGCTGGAAGAACAGCTGCCAGGGCGCGACCGTGGTGCCGACCATGGCGATGATCAACAGCACAGCGTCCGAGGTGACTCCACCCGTCACGCCCGGAATGACAAAGGATTTCGCCGCGTGGCCCAGGTCCGGGTGTGACATCAACAGCATCGGAATCTGTATCAGCGTGATCGCAATGAACACCAACATCGCGCGTTCCCAGCGCCGGAAACTGCCGGTGGCCATGATGGCGATCAGTGCGATCGCGGCGAACGGGACCACCACATATCTGGGGATGCCAATGTAGTCGGCCGCCAGCGTGATGCCGATGAATTCGGTGACGAGCGTTAGGAAGTTCAACAGGAACAGGTCGCCGACGGAGAACCAGCCCCATCCGCGTCCGAACCGTTCGTTGATCAGCCGCGCGTGCCCGACCCCGGTGACCGCACCGAGCCTGACCACCATCTCCTGATTGACAATCAACACGGGGATCAATAGCAGCAGCACCCACAGCAGGCTGTAGCCGTAGTTCTGTCCGGCCTGCGTGTAGGTCGCGACACCGCCGGCGTCGTTGTCGCCCACCATCACAATCAAGCCGGGCCCGACGATCGCCAGCAGGGTTAGCAGGCGCAGTTTAAGGGTGCGCGGGCGATCGGTGTCGCTGATGCTGATCCGGCCCAGCGCACCCTCGATGTCTCCGATGTGCGCGGTGTCCAGCACCGCTGTGCGGGGCATTGCGGTGCTGGGCTCCGCCGGTGGTGCGATGTCGACGACGTCGCGGTCCAGTGTGGTCATGACCAGTTACCTCCGTCGATGCTGCTTGCCATCGGATCGTCAGTCGCGGAACTCGGTTCCCGCACAGGGCGTGGCCCGGGGTCTCGTCGACGCCAATCGTCGGGAATGGTGGTCTTGAGCACGTCGTCGACGGTGACGACGCCCAGTACCCGGTCTTCGTCGTCGACGACAGGAATGCTGTGTAGGTTGTAGTCGGCCATCAGCACCGCGATGTCGGCCAGATCGGCATCGGGGGTTGCCCGGACTGGATCCGAATCCATCAGTGCTGTAACAACATCTGCTGGATGTGCTTGCAACAACGCGATCACTGACACCACGCCCGCGAGCTGCCCGCTCTTCTTGAGCACGTGCATCTGCAGGAGCGCCTCGGGCTGCACGGCGTGGGCGATGCCGATGAGGGCGAGCGCCTCTCCCGCTGTCGCCCCCGTCCCGCAACCGACGACGTCGACGTTCATCAAGCCGCCTGCGCTTTCGGGGTTGAACTTCAGAAGCGTGATCACCTTCGTGCGCTGCGGCGCAGGCATCGACTCCAGAACCCGTCGGCGGCGGGACTGGCGGAGGTGCATAATCGCGTCGGCGGCGTCGTCGGCACGCATCCGGCTGAGCAAGGCCGCTACCTCGCCGTCCGGCATGTCGTCGAGCAGCCGACTGGCCTTGTGCGGGTCGAGTTCCTCGAAAACGTCTGCTTCCAGCTCGGGATAGCTGCGTACTCGGTCGAGGATTTCGCCGCCCTCCGCCTTATTCGCTTCTTCGATTAGGTCGGCAATCTGTGCGGGTTTGAGTGCAGTCACTCGCCCAAAAGTGCGACGCACGGCCATCGACGCACCATCTCCGATCAGCAGTTCGAAGGATCCCCAGTCGCGGACAGCGCGGCCACCGGGTGTCTTCAGCAGTCCGAACAGACGCCGTGGCACCCGAGTGTCCAATCGGGCCAGCACCAAACCTTCTGCACTGTCCTCAAGTTCAACGTCGTAGGCGCGCACGAATTCACCCACGGTCACGTCGATCAGCCGATGCCCGAGTACGTCGGATCGCAACAGCACTTCACCGTATCGACGTCCGAAGCGGCGCAAGTCAATCTTGTTGTGCACCAAGGTTATCCGGTCTGGATCGATTCGCTCAATAGATCCGGTCCCGACGAAGACTCGCCGGCCGACGACCCCGGCCACGATGCCGGTGACCAGCGGGTAGGTTTCCGCACCGCGTAGCCGCACAATGATGTCGTCAACCCGGCCCACCGCTTCGTCGGACGGCGTAACCACGGGGGCATGCAACAACTGGGATAGCTGGATTACTGACATGGGTGACCCTCCTCGGCACACAAGGTGGTTGGTTGGTGGTGTTGGGCGCACGGCAATACGACTGCCGCGCTGGGTGTTAGGCCCAGCTGGAGCCGACGGCGTTGTCGGTGGAGTTCATGTTGTTGCCGGCGGTCTGCACCTTTTGGCCGTGCTGGTTGGCCTGCTCGTAGATGACCTGGAAATTACGACCCAACTGGGTGATGAACTCCTGGCAGGCCACCGAACCCGAGCCGCCCCAGAAGTCACCGGCGGCCAGCACATCGCGCACGATGGACTGGTGCTCGGCCTCCAACGAGGCGGCCTGGGCGCGGATCAGCGCGCCGTGGGCATCGACATCGCCGAACTGGTAGCTGATCGACATGAGTGTTTCTCCTAAAAGTCGTGGGGCCAGAAGGGTTAGCTGGACAGGATCTGCTGGGAGGCCTGCTCTTGCTGCTCGTAGTTGTTGGCGTCGCGGATCAGTCCGTCGCGCACCCCGTGCAGCATGTTGACGATGTTGCGAAACGCCTGGTTCATCTGGCCCATGGTGTCGTAGGACGTCATCTGGGCCGTCCCGCTCCAGCCCGCGCCGGCGATGTTCTGGCTCGACGCCCACATCTTGCGGGCCTCGTCCTCCACCGTCTGGGCGTGCACGTCGAAGCGGCCCGCCATCGCCCGCATCTCGTGCGGGTCAGTCATAAAACGCGTAGGCATATCAATCTCCTTGTCTGCGAGGTCAATTCAGTGTTGGTTGTTGGGTGTTTATCCGCCGGCCGGCGAGC
>JAFAID010000693.1 GCA_019236925.1 Mycobacterium sp.
TTCGGAGAAGAAGTGCGGTCACCTCGGTGGCAAGGTGCTGATCCCGACCCAGCAGCACATCCGCACGCTGACCTCGGCTCGCCTGGCGGCCGACGTCGCCGGTGTTCCGACGGTCGTCATCGCCCGCACCGACGCCGAGGCGGCCACGCTGATCACCTCGGACGTCGACGAGCGCGACCGCCCGTTCATCACCGGTGAGCGCACCGCCGAGGGCTTCTACCGGGTGAAGAACGGCCTGGAGCCGTGCATCGCCCGTGCCAGGGCCTACGCGCCCTACTCCGACCTGATCTGGATGGAGACCGGCACGCCGGACCTGGACCTGGCCCGCAAGTTCGCCGAGGGCGTCAAGAGCGAGTTCCCCGACCAGCTGCTGGCCTACAACTGCTCGCCGTCGTTCAACTGGAAGAAGCACCTGGACGACTCGACCATCGCGCGGTTCCAAAAAGAGCTTGGCGCAATGGGATTCAAGTTCCAGTTCATCACGCTGGCTGGCTTCCACGCGCTCAACTACTCGATGTTCGACCTGGCCTACGGCTACGCCCGCAACCAGATGAGCGCCTACGTCGAGCTGCAGGAGCGCGAGTTCGCCGCCGAGGAGCGCGGTTACACCGCGACCAAGCACCAGCGTGAGGTCGGTGCCGGTTACTTCGACCGCATCGCCACCACGGTGGACCCGACGTCGTCGACGACCGCCCTGGTCGGCTCGACCGAAGAGGGTCAGTTCCGCTGAGCTGGCTTGCCCGCGAGGACGAAGTGGAACCGATAGCTTGAGTCACTGAGCCGGCTCTGCGCCGAGCGTGAAACTGTGGCGACTTTTCGGCGGCGATTTTTCGCCGTGAGTTCACGTTCGGCGCATACAGGACGAGTTGACAGCGCAGGCCCTGCCCAGCCATGTTGGGCGGGGCCTGTCGCTGTTAGCGGCCGAAGGAGCCTGAAGGAGAAACGTGTCGATCGAACGAGTGGGAGTCATCGGGGCCGGTCAAATGGGTGCCGGCATTGCCGAAGTATCGGCCCGCGCCGGGGTCGACGTGCTCGTCTACGAGCCGACGGAGGCCCTCACCACTGCCGGGCGCAATCGGATCGTCAAATCGGTCGAGCGCGGTGTCAGTGCCGGCAAGATCACCGAGCGCGAGCGCGACGCCGCGCTAGCCAAGCTGAAATTCACCACCGATCTCGCTGAGCTGGCCGACCGACAGCTGGTCATCGAGGCCGTGGTCGAGGACGAGGACATCAAAGCAGCGATCTTCGCCGAACTGGATCGCGTGATCACCAACCCGGACGCCGTCCTGGCGTCCAACACGTCGAGCATTCCGATCATGAAGGTGGCTGCTGCCACCGCCAATCCGGGCCGGGTTTTGGGTTTGCACTTCTTCAATCCCGTTCCGGTGCTGCCCTTGGTCGAGTTGGTCAGCACCCTGGTCACCGACGAAGCCGCGGCCGCCCGCACCGAAGAGTTCGCCAGCGCGGTCTTGAAGAAGCAGGTTGTCCGGTGCTCGGATCGATCCGGCTTCGTGGTGAATGCGTTGCTGGTGCCGTACCTGCTTTCGGCGATCCGGATGGTGGAGGCCGGTTTTGCCACCGTCGAAGATGTCGACAAGGCGGTTGTGGCCGGGCTGTCGCATCCGATGGGGCCGCTGCGGTTATCCGATCTCATTGGCCTGGACACCGTGAAGCTGATAGCGGACAAGATGTTTCAGGAGTTCAAAGATCCGCAATACGGCGCGCCGCCGCTTCTGCTGCGGATGGTCGAGGCGGGCTTGCTGGGGAAGAAATCCGGTAAGGGTTTTTACTCTTACTAAGGTTCTGCTGACTTCCGCCGAGTCCGGTCCGGCTCGTCCGGTTGTGCTGGGCGCCACGCCTTTCGGCTGCTGTCCCGTTCCCGCTGCGGTATCGTGATATGCACGGGACGGGGCAAACCCGATAGGTAAGCGCTGGAATGACTGAGTTGAGACCGTTCTACGAAGAGTCGCAGGCGATTTACGACCTTTCTGATGAATTCTTCTCGTTATTTCTCGATCCCACGATGACGTATACCTGCGCTTACTTCGAGCGCGACGACATGACCCTTGAAGAGGCGCAAAACGCCAAGTTGGATTTGGCGTTGAACAAGCTGAACCTCGAACCGGGAATGACGCTGCTCGACGTCGGGTGTGGGTGGGGCGGGGCACTGGTCCGCGCAGTCGAGAGGTACGACGTCAACGTCGTCGGCATCACGCTCAGCCGTAACCACGCCACATACAGCCAGGCCAGGTTGGCCGGCATCGCGACCACACGTACCGCGGAGGCCCGGCTGCAAGGCTGGGAAGAGTTCGACGAGAAAGTGGACCGAATCATCACCGTCGAGGCTTTCGACGCGTTCAAGAAGGAGCGCTATCCGGCTTTCTTCGAACGCGCCCACGACATAATGCCCAATGACGGCCGGATGCTATTGCACAGCATATATACGCATCCCTGGACGTATTGGCATGAGCACGGCATCCCGGTAACCATGACCGACCTGAGGTTCATGCGTTTTATCCAGCATGAAATCTTTCCTGGTGGCCAGCTACCGGCAAAGGAGGACATCGAGGAGTTTTCCCACGCCGCCGGGTTCGCATGCGAACAGGTCGAAATGCTGCGCCCGCACTACGCGCGGACCTTGGATACCTGGGCGGACAATCTCGAGGCCAATCGTGATCGCGCCATAGCCGTGCAGTCCGAGGAAGTGTATGACCGCTACATGCGCTACCTGAGGGGCTGCGCCGACTTCTTCCGCCGGGGAATCACCGAGGTCGCTCAGTTCACCCTGACTAAGTAGCCGCGGTCGGTCCGGTTGTGGCTCAGACGCGCACCTGGCCGGGCGATCAGGCTGCGAGCGGGGCGCGTCCCTGGCGGGCAGTGGGCGTTCGAGCTGATACAGTACCCACCTGAGTTGTAAGGCCAAGTCCAAATCCCCATGGGGGTGGCGGCGCCGGCAATGCATCACGCTCTGTCGGATCGGCGGCGCGTTTCGTCGAATTACCAGGGTATGAGTGAGGTAGCTGCCGTAAATGTCTGAGTTGAAGCCGTATTACGAAGAGTCGCAATCGATCTACGACGTCTCCGACGAGTTCTTCGCGCTGTTTTTGGACCCTACGATGGGTTATACCTGCGCATACTTCGAGAGTGACGACATGACCCTCGAAGAGGCGCAAAACGCCAAGTTCGATCTAGCGCTGGGCAAGCTGAAGCTCGAGCCGGGGATGACGCTGCTCGACATCGGTTGCGGTTGGGGCGGGGCACTGGTCCGGGCAGTGGAGAAGTACGACGTCAACGTCATCGGTATCACGCTCAGCCGCAATCAGTACGAGTACAGCAAGGCCAGGCTGGCGACGATCCCGACAAAGCGCAATGTTGCGGTGCGGCTGCAGGGCTGGGAGGAGTTCGACGAGAGGGTCGACCGGATCGTGTCCATCGGCGCCTTCGAAGCGTTCAAGGCCGAGCGATACCCTGCCTTCTTCGAGCGCTCCCACGACATCCTTCCCGCCGACGGCCGGATGTTGCTGCACACGATATTGGCGCACACCCAGAAGTTCTTCCGGGACAACGGAATCAAGCTGACGCTCAGTGATCTGAAGTTCATGAGGTTCATCGGAACCGAGATCTTCCCTGGCGGGCAATTACCCGCCAAGGAAGATATCCCCGAATTAGCGCAGGCAGCCGGGTTCTCCGTCGAATACATCCAATTGCTGCGGCCCCATTACGCACGAACGTTGGACATGTGGGCAGCCAATCTGACGGCGAACCGCGAACGCGCCATCGCGATCCAGTCCGAAGAGGTTTACGACCGCTACCTGCGGTACCTGACCGGCTGCGCTGATTTCTTCCGGCGGGGTATCACCAACGTGGGTCAGTTCACCCTGACCAAGTAGCAGTGACGGCCTGTGGTTTTTCCATGGTGAACTGACAGACGTTGGTGTAGCCGTCGCGGAACAGCTCCCGGCAACCGGTCAGGTACTTCATGAAGGTGTTGTAGACGTCTTCGCCCTTCAGCGCGATCGCCTCGTTCTTGTGCGCTTCCAGCCGTTTGGCCCAGGTGTCCAAGGTGCGAACGTAGTTGTGCCCGATCATGTGATGGCGGGTGATGTCGAAGCCGGCCGCGGTCGCGTAGTCGTCGACCACGAAAATCGTCGGCAACCGCCCGCCGGGATAGATCTCCCTCCGGATGAAGCTGATGAACCGTATCAGCGACATCGTCCGCTTCAGCCCCATCTGCTCGCCTTCTTCTTCAGTGGGCACCACGATGGAGTGCAGCAGCATGACGCCATCGTCGGGCAGCACGTTGTAGCACATCTTGAAGAAGTCGGCGTATCGCTCGAAAGTGCCTACGCCGTCGGCGAAGTGCTCGAACGCACCAAGCGACACGATGCGGTCGACCGGTTCGTCGAACTCCTCCCAGCCATGCAGCCGAACGTCTTTGGTGCGCGGAGAGTCCATCTCGGCGAACTTCTCTTTGTTGTGAGCCAGCTGGTTTTCGCTCAACGTCAACCCGATCACGTTGACGTCGTACTTCTCGATCGCCCGCCGCATGGTGGAACCCCAGCCGCAGCCGATGTCGAGCAGCGTCATACCGGGCTGCAGTCCTAGCTTGCCCAGCGACAGATCGACCTTGGCTAGCTGCGCCTCTTCCAGCGTCATGTCGTCGCGCTCGAAGTAGGCGCAACTGTAGGTCATCGAGGGATCGAGCCATAGCTTGAAGAACTCGTTAGACCGGTCGTAGTGCGACTGGACGTGATCGACATTCGGCTTTAGGCCGGTCTCACCCATGTGGTTGCTCCCGCTACGCGCCATCATCGCGAACCTATACCCCTCGTCAGGGCGCGGCAATCACCGCCGACGTCCAACTTGTACGTGTTCAGTTTTCCGGCAGCCCGGCTCGGGCCGGATCTAGGATTTATTCGTAGCTGCGGGGGTACCAGATTGGGCGAAAGGGCCATGAAGCCTTAGAGGAGGGGACCGAAGCCACGCCATGGTGCAGTTGTCGACCGGAAATGGTTTCCCCGATGTGGTTGTCACCGGCATCGCGATGACGACTGCCCTGGCTACGGACGCCGAGAGCACCTGGAAGAAGCTGCTGGACAGACAGAGTGGTATCCGCAAGCTCGATGATCCATTCGTCGAAGAGTTCGACCTACCGGTTCGCATCGGCGGACATCTGCTCGAGGATTTCGATCATGAACTGACGCGGGTGGAACTGCGCCGGTACCTGTTTCTGCAGAAGATGTCGACCAGGGTCGGCCGGCGGGTCTGGGAGAACGCCGGATCGCCGGAGGTCGACCCCAACCGGTTGATGGTGTCCATCGGCACTGGGATGGGTTCGACCGAGGAGTTTGTTCGGGTCAGCGACGAGATCCGCGAACGGGGTATCAGAGCTATCTCCCCGCTGGGTGTGCAGAAAGCCATGCCCAACGCTGCGGCCGCGGCTGTCGGGTTGGAACGTGGCGCGAAGGCCGGGATCATGACCCCGGTGTCTGCCTGTGCCTCCGGGACCGAGGCCATCGCCCAGGCGTGGCGCCAAATCGTGCTCGGTGAAGCCGACATCGCGATCTGCGGCGGCGTTGAGACGAGGATCGAGGCCGTCCCCATCGCCGCGTTTTGGCAGCTGCAGTTGCTGTCGACGAACAACGACGATCCGGCCGGCGCGTGCCGCCCGTTCGACAAAGACCGCGATGGCTTGGTGTTCGGCGAAGCGGGTGCGCTGATGGTCATCGAGACCGAGGATCACGCAAAAGCTCGCGGCGCCAACGTCTTCGGTCGACTGATGGGCGCCGGCATCACCTCGGACGGCCACCACCTCGTGGCGCCCGACCCCAATGGTGAACGGGCCGGCCACGCGATCGCCCGGGCGATCCAGCTTGCCGGGCTGACTCCAGGTGACATCGATCACGTCAACGCGCACGCAACCGGCACCACCGACGGGGACCTGGCCGAGGCGAGGGCAATCAACAACGCCTTCGGCGCCCACCGACCGGCGGTTTATGCGCCGAAGGCGGCGCTGGGCTATTCGATTGGTGCCGTCGGCGCCGTGGAGTCGATTCTGACGGTGTTGGCCCTGCGGGACGGCGTCATCCCGCCGACGTTGAACCTGCGCAATATGGACCCGCAGATCGATCTGGATGTGGTGGCCGATGAGCCGCGCGCCGGTGACTATCAGTACGCGATCAAAAATTCGTTCAGTTTCGGCGGCCACAACGTTGCCGTGGCCTTCGGGAAATATTGATGCGCATCCGCCCAGCTGCTGAAAGCCGATGACCCGGAAACAACCGCTGCACCCACACCTTAGAGTGCGTTATAAACTTCGTGTGCAACAGCGCAGTCTGGCCGCCTGAACAGATCCACCGAAAGGTCAATTTCTCATGACGAACACCGGGTCGGGCGTCTCGGCGACATTGCGGCCGGCCTACGAGGACGTTCAAGCCCATTACGACATCTCCAACGATTTCTTCGGGCTGTTCCAGGACCCGACGCGCACCTACAGTTGTGCGTTCTACGAACGCGATGACATGACGCTGGAAGAGGCCCAGATCGCCAAGATCGACCTCGCCCTCGGCAAGCTTGGTTTGCAGCCCGGAATGACGCTGCTCGACGTCGGCTGCGGCTGGGGCTCGGTGATGAAGCGCGCAGTCGAACGTTATGACGTCAACGTCGTCGGGCTGACCTTGAGCAGAAACCAGTGCGCTCTGGGCCAGCAGCTGCTCGACCAAATCGACACTGGCCGCTCGCGTCAGATGCGGCTGCTCGGGTGGGAGGAGTTCGACGAGCCCGTCGACCGCATCGTCAGCATCGAGGCGTTCGAGGCCTTCCCCAAGTCGCGCTACAAGGCCTTCTTCGATATGTGCTACCGCATCATGCCCAGCGACGGTCGAATGGTCCTGCAAACGATCATGGGTCACCCGCTCAAGCGCTGGCCCGAGATGGGCATCCCGATCACCATGACCGATCTCCGGTTTATGCGGTTCATCGCCGCGGAGATTTTTCCTGGCGGCTCAGTGCCGTGCGACGAGGACGTTGTCGAATACTCAACTGGCGCTGGGTTTTCAGTCGAAGAACTGCAGAAGATGACTGCCCACTACGTTCGGACACTTGATACCTGGTCTGAGAAGCTGGAAGCCGCCCGCGACGAGGCCATCGCGGTGACCTCGAATGAGGTTTACGACCGATACATGCACTATCTGACTGGGTGTTCCGATTTCTTTCAGCGGAACGTCTCTGAGGTGGGACAGTTCACCCTCGTGAAGGGGTAGGGCCGAGCTCGTCTAAAGCGGGTGCGCCTGCAGTAGCGCGCCGATAGCCAGGCCCACCACCAGCAATGCACCCACCTGGCGCACATGCACCCATGCCAGCGCCGCGTACCACAGTGGCCACACCGGGAATTTGGCCGGCGGTTCGTCCGGTGGCGGGCGGCGGAAATACGGCCACACTTTGACAAGCCGGGGTAGCGCG
>JAFAID010000019.1 GCA_019236925.1 Mycobacterium sp.
CGCGGCCCGCCATGAGCTGGCTTTCCTGGATCGGCCCGACGAGCGCGCACACCGCGAACTCGAGGTGGGCGGCGAATACCAGTGGCGCCGTGAGGGCGAATATCACCTGTTCAACCCGGAGACCGTCTTCAAGCTGCAGCACTCCACCCGCACCGGCCAGTACAAGATCTTCAAGGATTACAGCCGGCTGGTCGACGACCAGAGCGAGCGGATGGCGTCGTTGCGCGGCCTGCTGAAGTTCCGAGAGGGGGTCCGCCCGCCGATCCCGCTCGATGAGGTCGAGCCGGCCAGTGAGATCGTCAAACACTTTGCCACCGGCGCGATGAGCTACGGCTCGATCTCCGCCGAGGCGCACGAGACACTGGCTATCGCGATGAACCGGCTGGGTGGCCGGTCGAACTGCGGCGAGGGCGGTGAGCACGTCAGCCGTTTCGACCGTGACCCCAACGGCGATTGGCGGCGCAGTGCCATCAAGCAGGTCGCGTCGGCCAGGTTCGGCGTCACCTCGCACTACCTGACCAACTGCTCTGACCTCCAGATCAAGATGGCTCAGGGCGCCAAACCCGGTGAGGGCGGCCAACTTCCGGGTGGCAAGGTGTATCCGTGGATCGCCGAGGTGCGGCACTCCACCCCCGGCGTGGGGTTGATCTCACCACCCCCGCACCACGACATCTACTCGATCGAGGATCTGGCCCAGCTGATCCACGACCTGAAGAACGCCAACCCGTCGGCGCGCATCCACGTCAAGCTGGTCTCCGAGAACGGGGTCGGCACGGTGGCTGCCGGCGTCTCCAAGGCACACGCCGACGTGGTGTTGATCTCCGGGCACGACGGCGGTACCGGCGCCACGCCGCTGACATCGATGAAACATGCCGGCGCGCCATGGGAGCTCGGGCTGGCCGAAACCCAGCAGACCTTGCTGCTCAACGGGTTACGGGACCGCATCGTGGTCCAGGTCGACGGCCAGCTCAAAACCGGCCGTGACGTGATGATCGCGGCGCTGCTCGGTGCCGAGGAATTCGGCTTCGCCACCGCCCCGCTGGTGGTGTCCGGCTGCATCATGATGCGGGTGTGTCACCTGGACACCTGCCCGGTCGGGGTGGCCACCCAGAACCCGGTGCTGCGGGAGCGGTTCACCGGAAAGCCCGAGTTCGTGGAGAACTTCTTCCTGTTTGTCGCCGAAGAGGTCCGCGAGTACATGGCACAACTCGGTTTCCGCACTCTCAACGAGGCTGTGGGCCAAGTCGGGTCGCTGGACACCACCTTGGCCCGCGCGCACTGGAAGGCGCACAAGCTCGACTTGACACCGGTGCTGCTCGAGCCGGAATCAGCGTTCATGAATCAGGATTTGTACTGCAGTTCCAGCCAGGACCATGGCCTAGACAAGGCGCTAGACCAACAGTTGATCGTGATGAGCCGCGAGGCGCTGGACTCCGGGAAACCCGTCCGATTCTCCACCACGATCGCCAACGTCAACCGAACTGTTGGCACCATGCTCGGCCACGAGGTGACGAAAGCCTATGGCGGCGAAGGGTTGCCAGACGGCACCATCGACATCACGTTCGACGGTTCGGCTGGTAACAGCTTCGGCGCGTTCGTACCCACGGGCATCACGCTGCGGGTGTACGGCGACGCCAACGACTACGTAGGCAAGGGATTGTCCGGGGGTCGGATCGTGGTGCGGCCACCCGACAACGCGCCACCGGACTACGTCGCCGAGGACAACATCATCGGCGGCAACGTGATTCTGTTCGGCGCCACCAGCGGTCAGGCATTCCTGCGCGGGGTGGTCGGTGAGCGGTTCGCCGTGCGTAACTCCGGCGCCCACGCAGTAGTCGAAGGAGTCGGCGATCACGGCTGTGAATACATGACTGGCGGGAGGGTGGTGATTCTTGGTCGCACCGGCCGCAACTTCGCGGCGGGAATGTCCGGCGGCATCGCCTTTGTTTACGACCCGGAGGATGCATTGCCGGACAACCTCAACTCGGAAATGGTGGAACTGGAGGCCCTTGACGGTGACGACCTGGACTGGCTGCACGGCATGATTCAGGCGCACGTCGATGCCACCGACTCCGCGGTCGGACTGCGCATCTTGGCCGACTGGACAGGCCAGCAACGGTGCTTCGTCAAGGTGATGCCCCGCGATTACAAGCGGGTGCTGGAGGCGATCGCCGAGGCCGAACGCAGCGGCGCCGACCCCGACGTAGCGATCATGGCGGCAGCCAGTGGCTGATCCGAAGGGCTTCCTGAAGTACACCCATCGCGAGACACCGAAACGCCGACCAGTGGCACTGCGGCTGCGCGACTGGCATGAGGTCTACGAGGACTTTCCGCATGAGACGCTGCAGCATCAGGCCACTCGTTGCATGGACTGCGGGATCCCGTTCTGCCACAACGGTTGTCCGCTGGGCAACCTGATACCGGAATGGAATGACCTGGTCCGCACTGGTCGTTGGCGCGACGCGATCGAACGCCTGCACGCCACCAACAACTTTCCGGACTTCACCGGCCGACTCTGCCCGGCGCCGTGCGAATCGTCATGTGTGCTCGGGATCAACCAGGACCCGGTGACAATCAAGCAGATTGAGCTGGAGACCATCGACAACGCCTTCGATGAAGGTTGGGTGGTGCCGCTGCCGCCGGATCAGCTGACCGGCAAAACGGTCGCGGTGGTGGGGTCGGGCCCGGCCGGTCTGGCCGCCGCACAGCAACTCACCCGGGCCGGGCACAGCGTGACGGTCTTCGAGCGCGACGACCGCATCGGCGGCCTACTGCGCTATGGCATTCCCGAGTTCAAGATGGAAAAGCGTCACCTGGACCGCCGGTTGGCGCAGATGCGGGCCGAAGGGACCGAATTCCGCGCCGGCGTGAACGTTGGTGTCGACATCACCGCCGAGCAGTTGCGCGCCGAGTTCGACGCGGTGGTTCTGGCCGGCGGCGCGACCGCCTGGCGCGATCTGCCGATCACCGGTCGCGAACTCGAGGGTATCCACCAGGCGATGGAATACCTGCCCTGGTCCAACCGGGTGCAGCAGGGCGACGATGTCCTCGGCCCCGACGGCGAGCCGCCGATCACGGCCAAGGGTAAGAAGGTCATCATCATCGGCGGCGGGGACACCGGCGCCGACTGCCTGGGCACCGTGCATCGTCAGGGTGCGGTCAGCGTGCACCAGTTCGAGATCATGCCGCGCCCGCCGGACACCCGCGCCCCGTCCACGCCATGGCCGACCTACGAGCTGATGTTCCGGGTGTCCGGGGCACACGAAGAAGGCGGGGAACGGGTGTTCTCGGTCAACACCGAGGAGTTCGTCGGCCGTGACGGTCACGTCGCTGCGCTGAAAGTGCACGAGGTGACGATGCAGGACAGCAAGTTCGTCAAAACCGAGGGCACCGATTTCGAAATCGAAGCCGATCTGGTGCTGTTGGCGATGGGATTCGTCGGGCCGGAGCAGGCGGGCCTGCTGACGGACTTGGGGGTGGAGTTCACCGATCGCGGTAATGTCGCGCGCGGCAACAACTTCGAGGCCTCGGTGCCGGGTGTGTTCGTAGCGGGCGACATGGGGCGAGGGCAATCGCTGATCGTGTGGGCAATCGCCGAGGGCCGTGCGGCCGCGGCGGGTGTGGACCGGTTCCTGATGGGCCAGACCGCTCTGCCTGCACCTATCGCGCCTACTGCCGCTCCACAACGTTAAACACTGCCGTCACAGCAGCAACATTTGATAAATTGCCCGGCGAGTCTTACACTGTTTGCCAGCGGTAGGGTGTCTAATTGCACGATATGGGGCGCCGCGGGGGCGTGGTGCTCGGCCATATTGACCGATCGCAGGAGTGAGCACCGTGTATATCAATCCGATGACCCGGTCGAGGGTGGGGCGAATCGCCTGGTCATGGTTCCGGCATCCGGTTAAGAGCAGAGAATTCCCGGCCAAGCATGAACGCCTGGTGACCGCAGAGGAACTGTTGCGCTTCGGCGTATAAGCATTGACTCCGGCGGTCTGCCGGTTAAAGCAAGCGTTTGCTCAACGTAATCAACTTGTTATCTGAGGTACTCGACTTCGAGACCTAGTAATTCTTGCGATCCGGCTATGTGGCCAGGCCCGAGTCGCGGATCGCTTCGGCCAGCGGCTCGAGCACGGCCGGGTCATGCGGCGGCGCGATGTACACGATGCCCAGATCCAGACCTTCGGCGGCCAGACCGGCCGCGTCCTCGACGACCTTGGCGTAGTTACGGTCTGGCTCCAGGCGAAGGTGCGCCGACAGCGCGATCTCCTTGGGATCACGCCCGATGTCGGCGCAGTGGCTGTACAGCACGTCGCGCTTGTGAGCGAACAGTTCCGGCGGTCCGCCGACGAAGTTCCAGTGCTGGGCATACCGAGCGGTAATGCGCAGCGTGCGCTTCTCGCCGCTGCCACCGATGCAGATCGGCGGATGCGGGCGCTGCGGGCCCTTGGGTTCGTTGCGGGCGTCCTTGAGTTGGTAGTACTTGCCGTCGAAATTGGTGGTGTCTTGGCTGAGCAGGCTGGTCAGCACCTCGCAGGCCTCTTCGAACCGGTCGAAGCGCTCCTTGATGCTGCCCAGCTCGATGCCGTAGGCACCGGATTCCTCCTCATTCCATCCGGCGCCGATGCCCAGCTCCAGTCGCCCATTGGAGATGACGTCAAGGGCGGCAGCCATATTGGCCAGCACTGCGGGATGACGGTAGTGGATGCCGGTGACTAGGGTGCCCAACCGCAGTCGCTTGGTGGCCTGCGCCAGCGCGGTGAGCGTCGTCCAGCCCTCCAGGCACGGGCCGGCGGAGTTTCCGAAGATCGGGTAGAAGTGGTCGAACGTCCACCCGGACTCGAACACGTCGATGTCGTCGGCCGCTGTCCAGACGGCGAGCATCTGTGCCCAGGTGGTGTCTTGCGGCGAGGTTTTGAACGCGAATCGCATTACACCAACACTAGTCCGGCGACGATGCGGGCCGCTGCTGCGGCCCGAGGAGGCGGACAGCGTCTACTTCCGCGATGCCTGCGCGATCGCCTCGAGAAAGGCTGTCGCCGCGATCTTGGAACCAACCACGTTGAGGTGGGCAAAGTCGGAGGCGTACCCGTCGTACAGCGCGAAGTACCCCTGGTTGTCGTAGCGACCGGAGACCGTGGTGTCGGGCTTCGTGGACTCGATCGCGGCCAGATCGAAGAGGTGACGGCCGGCGTACTCGCCGCGGATCAGCGCGTTCAGCCGCTCCCGCGCGACATTCGCTGGCTGGCCGCGCCAGTCCATCCGGCCGAGAAGTGGCTTCAGCCGTATCTTCAGCTCCGTGAAGAGGCCCGGCTCGGTGGTCGGGGGCTCCGTCACGTGGATGAAGGTGACGTTGGGGAAGTCTCGCTCCAACGCGGCCATGGTGTCGCGGTACCTCGCGAAGAGGGCGTCGACATCCGTGTTGCTGAAGACGTCGCCGGCCAGCTGGTGAGGTAGGCATCTACTCCACCGGGCACACTGAAGAAATGGATCCGGTGACCGCGCTACGACAGATCGCCTACTACAAAGACCGGGCGCGCGAGGACTCGCGGCGGGTGATGGCCTACCGCAACGCCGCTGACATCGTCGAGCGCCTTGACGACGCGGAGCGGGAGCGCCATGGTCAGGCCAATAGCTGGCAGTCGCTGCCGGGCATCGGGTCGAAGACCGCGAAGGTGATCGACCAGGCCTGGTCGGGGCGCGAGCCCGACGTTCTGGTCGAATTGCGTGCTGCCGCTGAGGATCTCGGTGGTGGTGAAATCCGAGCGGCATTGCGCGGCGACTTGCATCTGCATTCGAACTGGTCGGACGGCTCGGCGCCGATCGAGGAGATGATGGCCACCGCGGCGGCGCTGGGGCATGAGTACTGTGCGCTGACCGACCACTCGCCGCGGCTGACCATCGCCAACGGGCTGTCGCCGGAGCGGCTGCGTAAGCAACTCGATGTGATCGAGGAGCTACGCGACCGGTTCGCGCCGATGCGGATCCTCACCGGCATCGAGGTGGACATCCTCGACGACGGCAGCCTGGACCAAGAGCCCGAGCTGTTGGATCGCCTCGACATCGTGGTGGCCAGCGTGCATTCGAAGCTGTCGATGGACGCAGCGTCGATGACCCGCCGGATGGTGCGCGCTGTCAGCGACGGCCACGCCGATGTTCTCGGGCACTGCACCGGCCGGCTGGTCGCCGGGAATCGGGGTATCCGGCCGGAGTCGAAGTTCGACGCCGAAGTGGTGTTCACCGCCTGCCGCGAGCACTGCACCGCCGTCGAGATCAACTCCCGGCCCGAACGCCGGGACCCGCCGACCCGGCTGCTCAACCTCGCGCTGGAGATCGGTTGCGATTTCAGCATCGACACCGACGCGCACGCGCCGGGCCAGTTGGACTTCCTCGGCTACGGCGCTCGGCGTGCGCTGGATGCCGGCGTGCCGGCTGATCGGATCGTCAACACCTGGCCGGTCGACAAGCTGCTGGCGTGGACCCGCCAGAACTGAGGTATTACCAAATCTCTCATCAGACAGCCGGGCTGATGCGCTCCTCGATTCCCAGCAGCGACTTTCCGTAGACCTCGTAGCCGACAACGGGCTGAAGCGCCGCATGCCGCGCCGCGGTGTTGGCGTCGCGCCAATACTGTTGCATGCGGTTGGATTCCGCGAAGCTCCCAGCGCCGTGCACATTTGCCAAAGCGGATATGGCACCAAGCACCTGCTGGGCCAGGTAGCCGACCTGCGCGCGAATTTCCGCGCGCGAGGCGTACGTCACGAGTTGTCCTTCGGTGGCGGCGTTGTCCAGAGTGGCGGCGATGTCGTAGGCGTGCAGCTGCGCGGTGCGCAATCCCAGAGCCGCTTCGGCGATCTGTATCTGTACGCCGGCCGAATCGCTCTGTCGAATAAAGAACGTGTCGTGCATCGGCTTGGTCGGCGCCTTGTCGAGCACCAGTTTCAGGGCCGCCCTGCCGAGTCCGAGCAACGGCCCAACCAGCAGCAGCGTCGCGACCGTTGTGAACGGCAGCCGAAACATCGATGGATCGTTGGCCAGCCGCGGCGCCTCGTCGGCTATCGTGCTCAGCGGAATCGTGCGGTGGTCGGGAACGAACACGTCATCGGCCACCCAGGTGTCGCTGCCGGTTCCCCGCATCCCTACCGTGTACCAGGTCTTTTCGAGGCGCAGCTGTTTGGCCGGAACGACGCAGAACATCGCGTCTACCGGCTGTTCCGACTCGTCGGTGACAACGACGGCCAGCGCCGCCCAGTCGGCGTGGTAAGCGCCCGAGGCATACGGCCATCGCCCGCTGATGCATTGGCCGCCATCTACCCGCCGGGCCGACCCGGGTGTACTCGTCCCGGCCGCCCGTATGTCGGGACCCGGACCGAAGATCTCCGCCTGGGCTTGCGGCGAGCACAGGTGACCGGTCATCCAGGCAGCCGCCGAACCGACGGATACCAGCCATGACACTGAGCCGTCCATCTCCCCGAGGATTTCACTGACCTTCAGTACGGTGCGCAGGTCGACGGCGTAGCCGCCGAAGCGCGCCGGTGTGAGAAGCCTGAACATGCCCGCCTCGGTAAGCGCGTCGCTCACCGCGTCTGGCAATCGGCGAAGTAGTTCACCCTCCGCCGCATTCTCATGGAGCAGCGGTTGCAGCGCGCGGGCTCGCGCGACAAGCTCATGATCCGACGGACGCTCGATTTGCTGCTGGACCTCTAGGCTGGTACTCATCAAATCCCCTTTGGCACATACTTTTTCGGCGCAGCGCGCGCTGCACTAATCACCGTTGGAATGCAGGATCTTCGCCGCCAGTGGCGTCCTCTGCGGTTCGAGTCTTAAGTATTTCTCGCCAGGCGTCAACTAAATATTTCGGCGGCGGGTATGGTCCGTGCTGTGACCACCCCTGTTGCCAAACCAGTTGAGACACGTGGGCGTCCCCGGCTGCGCACCGATGACGAGATTTTGCAGGCCGCCCTACTGGCCTTTGCCGAGTACGGCTATGACGGCATGTCGCTGCGGACCCTCAACAGTCAACTCGGGCTCAGCCGCGGTGCCATCAACCAGCGCTTCGGGTCAAAGGAGGAACTCTGGTACGCAGCGGTGGACCGCGGATTCCGGGCGCTGATCGACGACATCAACACCGATCTTCAGCGCCACGAGCTGCCCAGCGATGATCTGGGTCAAGTGCGTGCGTCCATCCGCGCGTTCCTCACCGCGTCGGTCCGTCGTCCCGAACTCGTCCGATTGATGAACCAAGAGGGACTACATGACACGGACCGCCTCGACCACATCGTGTCGAGCTTTGTCCTTCCGACCATGGCAGCGCCGTGGCAAGCACTAGATCGCTTGGCGACGGCAGGACGCGCCCGGCATGTGCCGGCCCGCACCGTGCTATTCCTGCTTGCGCACGGAGCAGCGGCCCCCCTTACCTTGCGGCCACTGTCGGAGAAGTTCGACCCTCTCGACGGACCCCTGGACCCCATGGCCCATGTCGAGCTCGCCACGGACATCATCGTCTCCGGACTCACATACTGAACTTCTGCGCCAGTCCGCACAGCTTTCGATTTAGTCGGGTAGGTGCGGCACCTCCAGGCCGGGGTCGCGACCGACCAGCACTCCGCGGGTGAGCGCCGACTTCCCGTAACGGCGACGTACCCGGTCGACCGCCGTGTCGACGGCCGCAGGCTGCCTTTGCGCCCCCGCGAACGGCAGCATCAACTGCTCGGCGCCGCTGCGGTCGATCTCTGAGACCGCGAACCCGACCAACGTCAGACCACGTTCGGCGATCAGCGGCGCGGCTGATGTGACCAGACGGCGCGCCACGGTCAGGATGGTTTGCGTCGAGGAGGTCGCCCACGGCAACGTGTGCGACCGGGTGGCCCGGCCAAAGTCGTTGAACCGCAACCGCAATGTCACCGTCCGTCCGGTGCGTCCCGCCGCCCGCATCCGCCCGGTGATCCGATCGATCAGGTTGATTACCACCGCGTCGACCCCGGCGGGCGTCATGGTGTTGCCGGCGCGGCCGAACGCGCGCTGAGCGCCCACCGAACGCCGGCGTACGCCCGTGGAAACCCGACGCGGGTCGACGTTGCGGGACAGGGCATACAGTCGGCCGCCCATCGCCCCGCCCACCAGCGACGCGAGCATGGGCTCGCTGAGTTCGGCCACGTCGGCGACCGTTTCGATGCCGTGGGCGTGCAGCTTGTCGGCGGTCACCGCACTGACGCCCCACAGCCGGCGCACCGGCAGCGGATGCAGGAATGCGAGCTCCTGCGCGGGCGGAACCAGCAGCAGGCCATCCGGTTTGGCTTCCTGGCTGGCGACCTTGGCCAGAAATTTCGTCCGCGCGATGCCGACGGTGATCGGCAGGCCAACGCGGCCGCGTACCTCGCTGCGCAGCCGCGAGGCGATCTGCACCGGTGTGCCCGACACCCGGCGCAGCCCGCCGACGTCCAGGAATGCCTCGTCCACCGAAATCGGCTCGACCAGTGGTGTGGTATCGCGGAAAACCTCGAATACCGCCTCGCTGGCCCGTGTGTATGCGGCCATTCTGGGCGGGACCACCGCGGCGTGCGGGCACAGCCGTCGGGCCTGCGCGCTGCCCATCGCGGTGCGCACACCGTAGGCCCTGGCTTCGTAGCTGGCCGCCAGCACTACACCGCCGCCGACGATCACCGGCCTGCCGCGCAGGGCCGGATCATCGCGCTGCTCGACCGACGCGTAGAACGCGTCGAGGTCCGCGTGCAGAATCGAGGCGTCCGCCGACACGAACATATGTTCGCATCGAGGGGCGACTGATTAGCTCGATTCTCCGTAGATACTGCTGACCCAGATATGGGCAAGGGTGTCGACGACGCGGTCGTGGTCGACGGCCGGTTGCTCAGCAGAGAAGGCGGCCATCATGGTGCGTTCGTTCATCAGATTCAGCGAGGTGGCCAGGTCTATCGCCGGGATGGTTTCCGGCGCCGCGCCGCGCGCCCGTTCCGCGCTGATCAGCGCGGCCGTCTGGTCGATCCACTTCTGCATGAAGCCCGACCACACCGCGCGGACCTCGGCGCTGCTTGCCACCGTCTCCGCACCCGCCCGGGCCACCGCCCGATGTGAGTCGAAAGCAACGAAAAAAGCTTTGATACCGGCGCGCCAAACCCGCCGGGGGTCCGCAGGTAGCCGTTGCGCCGCGCCTTCGTACTCCGCGTCTGCGCGGGTGATCATCGGTTCGAGCAGCGCCAGCAGCAAAGCCTCTTTCGACTTGAAATAGAAGTAGAAGGTCGGTCGGGAGAGGCCGGCGCCCTTAGCCAGGTCGTCGACGGAGATGTCAGCGAAGGAGCGCTCTTGCAGAAGCCGCGCGGCGGTCGCCAGAATCGCCTGCTCGCGGTCATCGCCCGAGGGGCGCGCCGAGCGACGCCCCCGCGAGGTGCGGCCGGAGCTCACGGTAGTCACGACCGCTACTTTACACGGTGTCGAGAAATTCAACAGTGTGTTGACGCACTCAACACTGTGTTGATAGCGTGACGCCATGACTGAACACATCGACGTTCTCATCGTCGGTGCCGGCATCTCCGGCATCAGCGCGGCGTGGCACCTGCAGGACCGCTGCCCGTCCAAGAGCTATGCGATCTTGGAGCGCCGGGATGATCTCGGCGGCACCTGGGACCTGTTCCGCTACCCAGGCATTCGGTCCGACTCGGACATGTTCACGCTGGGCTTCCGGTTCAAGCCGTGGGAGTCGGCTCAGTCGATCGCCGACGGCGCGTCGATCAAGGCCTACGTCAGGGAGGCCGCGGCGGAAAACGGCATCGACCGGCACATCCGTTACCGCCACCGGGTAGTGGCCGCCGAATGGTCCGACGCCGACAATCGATGGACCGTCACCGTGAACAACGACGGGCGGCAGGAAGAAATCAGCTGCAAGTTCTTGTTCGCGTGCAGCGGCTACTACAACTACGACGAGGGCTACTCGCCGACCTTCGAGGGCGCCGAAGACTTCCAGGGCACGATCATCCATCCCCAGAACTGGCCGGAGGACCTCGACTATGCAGGCAAGAAGGTCGTCGTCATCGGTTCCGGCGCCACCGCGGTGACGCTCATTCCGGCGTTGGTGAACTCCGGCGCCGGCCACGTGACCATGCTGCAGCGCTCGCCGAGCTATATCGGCTCGCTGCCCCTGATCGATCCCGTCGCTGAGCGGGCCAACCGGTGGCTGCCGGCCCGTGCCGCGCACGTCGTGAATCGTTGGAAGGCAATCGCTTTCACCACAGCGCAGTACCAACTTTCCCGGAAATTCCCCGCCTACATGCGCAAGACCCTGCTGACGATGGCCAAGCGACGTCTGCCCGAGGGCTACGACGTGGAGAAGCATTTCGGTCCCAGCTACAACGTGTGGGACCAGCGGTTGTGCCTGGCGCCCAACGGCGATCTGTTCAAGACCATTCGGCACGGCCAGGCCGACGTCGTCACCGACACCATCGACCGGTTCACCAAAACGGGGATCAAGCTCGGCTCCGGCAACGAGCTGCAAGCCGACATCATCATCACCGCAACGGGTTTGAACCTGCAGCTGTTCGGCGGCGCCGCGATCCGACGTAACGGAGTGCCGGTCGAGCTCAACGAACTGATGGCCTACAAGGGCATGATGCTGACCGGCATGCCGAACATGGCGTTCACCATCGGCTACACCAACGCGTCCTGGACGCTGAAGGCTGACCTGGTGTCGGAGTTCGTCTGCCGGGTGCTGAACTACATGGATGCCAACGGCTTCGACACCGTGGCGCCGCAACATCCGGGGAACTCGGTCGACGAGCGTCCGCTGATGGATTTCACGCCGGGGTATGTGCTGCGGGCCTTGGACTATCTACCGAAGGCTGGTTCTGTCGCCCCGTGGCGGCTCAAGCAGAACTACCTGCTCGACCTGCAGCTGATCCGGCGTGGCAGGGTCGATGACGAGGCGCTGCA
>JAFAID010000202.1 GCA_019236925.1 Mycobacterium sp.
GGAATCCTCAGCTACGTGCAGGCCGGCTTTGGTTTGCTATTTCTGGTCCTCGCGTTTTCGCCGATCAAGGCCCGGCGGCGTGCTGCGGGACTGCTCGTGGCCCTGATCGCATTCGTCCTCGTAGCGCTGGTCGGGCAGGTTGGCGTCCCGTGGTATTTCGGAACCCACCTCCGCCTCGATAACGGAATCGGCGGCTAGCTCGTGGCCGGCGTCGTCGCCGGGCTAGGGTTCCACCATGCGGCTGCTGGTGACCGGCGGCGCCGGCTTCATCGGCGCCAACTTCGTGCACACCACCGTGCGCGAGCATCCGGATGACGCGGTGACGGTCCTGGATGCCATGACATACGCCGGTAGCCGCGAATCGCTGGCTCCGGTCGAAAACGACATCAGGCTGGTGCAGGGTGATATCACCGACGCCGAGCTGGTTGCCCGACTGGTCGCCGAGGCCGACGCGGTGGTGCACTTCGCAGCCGAAACCCATGTCGACAACGCGTTGGCCGACCCGGCGCCTTTCCTGCGGGCCAACGTGATCGGCACGTTCACCATTCTGGAGGCGGTACGCCGGCACGGGGTGCGGCTGCATCACGTGTCCACCGACGAGGTGTACGGCGATCTGGCGCTTGAGGATGCGCAGCGGTTCACCGAGTCCACGCCCTATAACCCGTCGAGTCCGTACTCGTCGACCAAGGCTGGCTCCGACCTGCTGGTGCGAGCCTGGGTGCGCTCCTATGACGTGCGCGCGACGATCTCGAACTGCTCCAACAACTACGGGCCTTATCAGCACGTCGAGAAGTTCATTCCGCGCCAGATCACCAACGTGCTCACCGGGCGGCGGCCCAAGTTGTACGGCAAAGGGGCTAACGTCCGGGATTGGATCCACGTCGACGACCACAACGACGCGGTTCGGCGAATTCTCACACACGGCCAGATCGGCCGAACCTACTTGATCGGCGCCGACGGCGAGCGCGACAACCTATCGGTGCTGCAGACGCTGCTACAGCTGATGGACCGCGATCCCGACGACTTCGACTATGTCATCGACCGAGTCGGCCACGACCTGCGGTATGCCATCGATCCGAGCACGCTCTGCAACGAATTGGGCTGGGTGCCAAAACATACCGACTTCAGCGAGGGCCTGCGCGCTACTATCGACTGGTACCGGGAAAACGAATCGTGGTGGGGTCCGCTCAAAGCTGCCGTCGAAGCCCGATACGAGCAATGGGGTCATTGATATGCAGGTTCGCGAACTCGACATCGCCGGGGCGTGGGAGATCACGCCCCAACTGCATTCCGATTCGCGCGGAGTGTTCTTCGAGTGGCTCACCGCCGGAGGGTTCACCGGCTTCGCCGGCCACCGGCTGGATGTCCAGCAGGCCAACTGTTCGGTATCGGCGGCCGGTGTGCTGCGCGGCCTGCACTACGCCCAGGTGCCGCCGAGCCAGGCCAAGTATGTGACCTGCCTATCCGGGTCGGTGTTCGATGTCGTCGCCGACATCCGCGTGGGCTCACCGACTTTCGGGCAGTGGGACTCGGTGCTGCTCAACGACCGTGACCGCAGGACGGTGTACATCTCCGAAGGTCTCGCGCATGGTTTCCTTGCACTACAAGATAACTCGACGGTGATGTACTTGTGCTCAGCGGAATACAACCCGCAACGCGAGCACACAATCGCCCCCACCGACCCAGCGCTGGCGATCGACTGGCCCGGCGGCCACGCATTGGTGCTGTCCGACCGCGACGCTGCCGCACCGACGCTGGACGAGGTCCGCGCCGCCGGTCTGCTCCCGACTTGGGAAGAGACCAGGAGCTTCGTTGCGGGGCTCCGCGAGCGCTAACCCGCTGTGCAGAGTGCCGCACTGAACTGCAATGGTCGGTTTGATTCCTGCTCGCCCGGGTATCCGAGTTGGGGCCGCGAAAGTGCCGCCGGCCCGGCGTAGAGGAGGCCATCATGCTTCATCAATTGGTGCTCGCCACATACAGCCAGCCGGAAGCCGCAGGCGTTATTCTCCGTGGCATCAAGGGCATTTTCGTCGCCATCGGCAGCATCATCGCGGCGATTGTCTGCGGGGTCATCGCCGCGACCAAGGGCCGCAACCCATTGGGCTGGGGCATCCTCGGACTGTTCTTCAGCATTCTGACGCTGATCGCGGTAATCGTGATCCCCTCCAAGAGATAGGTCTGTATACCCAGAAGGGCGGCGGTTCGTTCTTGCCTGGCTGCGTCCGCCCAATCAGATTGCCTGCCGGCTAGGGGTAACTGATAATCCCCCGGTGGACCAGGATGGATCTGGCTGCCTCCGACGGATTGCCGATCCACGATCCCCGATCAGCAGTCCACCGTGAAGGAGTAACCGCTACGTGAACGACGATGCGCGCACAGACGTTGTTAGCCGACAGTACGGGCGATGGAGATTTCCAGATCCCATTCCGGACCTCGAGGCATGGATCGCCGCTGACAACTGGGATTGGTTCGACCCGTTCTATGGGCACCGAGTGCTGTGGCCCGATCGGGAATACCAACCCGATATGGACATTCTGATCGCGGGTTGCGGGACGAACCAGGCGGCGGCTTTTGCGTTCACCAACCGTGCCGCCAACGTTGTGGGGGTCGATATCAGCCAGCCGTCACTGGATCATCAGCAATATCTGAAGGACAAGCACGGCTTAGACAACCTGGAGTTACACCTTCTTCCGATCGAGGAGCTCGCGAACTTGGGCCGCGACTTCGACCTCGTGGTGGCGGCCGGCGTTGTACATCACATGGCGGACCCGCTGGCCGGCATGAAAGCACTCGCTGGTTGCCTGCGGCCTGACGGGGCCTTGGCTGCCATGATTTACGCCAAGTACGGCCGAATCGGAATCGAAATGCTGGAATCGACCTTTCGTGACATGGGACTGGGTCAGGACGACGCGTCGGTTCAAACAATCAAGGACACGATCGCGGTGCTACCGCCAACTCACCCTGTCCGCGGCTACCTCACCATCGCGCCGGATCTGCACTCCGACGCCGCCCTGGTGGATACGTTTCTGCACGGTCGGGCGCGTAGCCACACCGTCGACGAGACCATCGATCTGGTCACCTCGGCCGGGTTGGTGTTTCAAGGATGGTTCCTCAAGACGCCCTACTACCCACACGATTTGATAGTGCCGCCAAGTAGCTTCTTCCCAGCGGTAAATGCATTGCCCGAGAACAAGATCTGGTCGGTGATGGAGCGCCTGCAGACATTGAACGGTAGCCATTTATTCATGGCATGCCATCCCGACCGACCCAAAGAGAGCTACACCATCGACTTTTCGACGGCTGGCTGCCTCGACTACATTCCGGTGCTGCGCACCCACTGCGGAGTCTCTGGCGCCGAGATTTTCTGGCCGGGGGCGCGCCTATATCTCAATCCCGCCCAAATGCCGTTTGTGCAAAACATCGACGGCCACCGCACGATCCGACAGATCGTCGAGTGCGTCGCCCAGCACAGCGAATGGACCGGCACTGCCGTGACTTATCTGGAAGAGTTCGGCCGCAACCTATTTCGGTCGCTGTGGCGTATCGACTTTGTGGCAATGGCGCTAAACTTCGACGCGAAGCTCCGGTAGCGAGCTCCTATCGCCCGGCCGTCTTGAAGCACTGGCCGCTCAGGGCTTGACCCCCAGATCGTGCAAAGCGTCTACGCAGCCGCGTATCCAGTCGTTCTGATTGGGAGGTTGCGGCCCTCCGCCCATCTCGGTTCGGCAAACCACGCCGGTGTCATAGCCGCCCTGTTGCATCTCGTTCTTGAGGAAATTGCGATTCCTTGGATCCGAGTAAAACGTGTGTTCGGTGTTGTAGCCGTCCTGATATGACGGGCTGGGGCTCGGAGCTAGAGTGCAGTGGCCGGAGGTGCACCCGGGCTCTGCGCTGGCCAGTGACACCGCGCCAATCGCAGCTACGGCGATACTGGCCGCGACGAGAGTCGCACGGAAGAGCATGCACCCAATCTCTCTGTTTGATGCTTCTGTACAGAGAGTATGCACCAACCTCAACTGGCAGCGCTGCCGACGAGCTCAGCCGCGATCGCGCCGCCCCTCGATCAGGTAAGCCGCAACGAGCCCGACGACCAGCACTTCGGCGACCAGATCGACCGCCGCGTGCGGCGACGGCTGCCAGCCTTGCTCGGAGAACCCGAAAAGCCCGACGGTGCGCGACAACGCGAACGCGACCAGTGAGCCACCGGCCAGCACGGCCGCGGCCCACCGAAGCCAGGCCGGCCCGCCGAACAGGATCAGTATCGCGAGAGCAAACGAGACACTTGCCTGCACAATGAAGGCGGTGCCGATTGTCGGAATGTGCTGGTAGCCATGGATATAGAGATAGGCGTGGCTGATCCCGGTGACGCCCAGCGCCACGGCGATACCGATTCGCGTGACAAGACCAGCGAGTGTCATTGCAGTGTCCGCTCTTTCAGTGCAAGCGCGTTTTGGCCCCGGGTGTAGCTGACCTCGCGGATACCCAGCGCGTCGTGCAATTTTCCGGCCGGCAGGGTGACCGGCTTGGGCGCCGGCCCATCTCCGGGGTGAGGTAGCGGATAGGCGGTGGTGGTACCGCTGTAGAACGTCACGTTGCCTTCGGTCTTGGAAAACACCTGGTGGACATGGCCGTTGAGGCAGGTCACCGATGAGAAGCGGCGCAGATGGCTCAGCGCCTGAGCGGCATCCTCGGTGCCCCAGCCCCAATCCGGATACATCGCGAACAGTGGGATGTGGCTGAACACGATGATCGGTGTGTCACTGGGCAGCGCCGCAACGTCTTTGGCGACGAAATCAAGCTGGTCGACGCCCAGGTGGCCGAGCTTCTTCAAGTTGAGCGTGTTTACCAACGCGATCACATGCACACCGGCGATGTCGAAGCTGTACCAGCCGTCGCCGCGGGTTCCGGCGCCGAACGCGCTTCGGTACTTTTGCCCCGCATCGTCGACCGAGTCGTGCTCGCCGGGCACGGTGAAGACGTGTGGCGTGCGCAGTCCGGTCATCATTTGCTTGACCTGATCGAACTGATCGGGAGTGGCCAGGTGGGTGAGATCGCCGGTGTGGATGACGAAGTCAGGTACGTAACCGAGGTTGTTGATCCGATCGATCGCCTCGTTGAACGAGCCTGCGACGTTCGAGTTGGCCTTTCCAAGAAATCCGATGTGGCTGTCGCTGACTTGAGCGAATCGCAGGGCGGGACGGCCCTGGACCCGCGCTGCATCCGCGGCCCCGGCAACGTGGGAGATGACTTCGCCGCCGACCACCGCGAGGCCGACGGCCGCGCCGAACCATGCGCTGTGCCGGATGAGTTGGCGGCGGCTCATCGTGTGCGGAGCGTCGGTCATTGCGTCACAACCACAGTGGCGTGCATGAACGGGTGGATCGAGCAGACGTAGTCGAACCTGCCCGCAGTCGCAAACGTGTGGGAGTACGTGCCCTGCGAGCCCATCCCGGGTGAGTGAAACGACCCATCGCTCGCGGCCACCGTGTGAGGTTCCTCGTCGTGGTTGGTCCAGGTGACCGTGCTTCCCGCGGGAACGGTCAGCGTCGCGGGGACGAAGGCGAAGTTGTCGATGCTGACCGCGTTGCCGGCCACCGGCGCCGCAGTTCCGGTCGTCGACGCCGACGTGCCCGCCGGCGGGCCCGACATCGGCGGCATGCCGGTCATGCCCGGCATTCCCGGCGTCGTCGCGCCCGACCCGAAGGTCACCGACGGCGAGGTCTGCGATGGCGGCGATGAGCATCCGGCCAGTAGCAGCACTGCCAGCAGCACAACACGCGCGCCCTGATGTCGTCCGGGCATAGCGATGCACCTCCGTCGTCGGCGAAAACGTACGCGCTCGCCAAGAGATAGGAGGGTGGGTTACAGACCGTCAGGCGGGCTCGTTCGGCTCCGGCGGGACGAATACCTCGATTACGCCGCCCTGCTCACGAACCATCAATGTGGGCAGTGGCTTCGGCACGATCGGCAGTTGATGGGTCAGCACCTGGCCGGCGGGTGAGAACGAGGTGGAATGGCACGGGCAACGCAGCCGGTCGTCGGGCGCGTCGAACCACAACCGGCAGCCCTGATGCGTGCAGACACCGGAGACGGCTTCGGGCTTGCCGTCAACACGGCGAACGAATCCGACAACCGTGCCAAGATCGAACGGGTGCATGACCCCGTCGGGCACCTCCGCGCTGGCCGCAACCCGCATCCAGCGCCCGGTGTTCGGGGTGAGTTCGCCGGAACCGCCGTTGTAGTCACGGTCGGCGACCTGCCCGCTATCGATCAGCGCTCGATCGATCGACACCGCCGCCACCGCGGCGGCCGCGGCTGCCGATGTGCCGACGATGACGTTTCTGCGGGTCGCCCCAGATTTAGCGACCGGCTGCGACGAAGCGCCATCCGCTTGTGCGGCAAGACGACGGCGCAGATCAGTCAGGAATTCTTCCCGCGGCGCGTCACTGCCCAGTCGCGCCGCCTGTAGGTCGATGGCCGTCCGGATTTGCGCGGCTTCGAAGTCGTCGGGCCGGAACGGCTTTGGGCGGCGGCCCCGCAGCAGGTCGTCGACATACCTGCGCAACCCACGCGTGTTCATGATTCGCCCTTCTCGTTGACCTGTGCGGCCAGTCGCAATGCGCGATGCTGCAGCACCTTGGCGTTGGCGACGCTGACCCCGAGTTCGGCGGCCGACTCCTTGATCGAACGGCCTTGCAGGAACCGTAGTTCCAGGATCCGCCGATAATTGTCCGGCAACCGCTCGAGGACCTCGGCCACCTGCTTAGGAGCCGTGCTGATCGCCTCTTCGCTGTCCGCCGGTTGCTCGATGTCGTCGATCGAAGTGATCTCGCGTCCCAGCGTCTCGCGCCAGTGCGCGGCCAGCACCGTTCGCGCGGTGGCCCGTAGGTAGGCACGGATCTCGCCGACACTGGCCGTCAAACGCAACGGCCGCAGCGCGGCCAGGAAAACTTCGGCGGTGAGGTCTTCGGCGTCGGCCCGGTTGCCCACCCGGGCGAAGATCGTGCGATAAACCCAGGTGGCGTTGTCTTGATAGACCGCTTCCCAGTCCGGATAGCCGCCGTCGGGTACCACCCGCAAGGGTCGCGGGTCGACGGAATCACTGTGTGCCGTCACATAACGCCTGCCTGTCGAGAGCGTGGCTCTGCCAAGAATTGTGCCGTGTCAGCAGTCCATAGCGCTTCGGGTTACACCACAGCGCGTACGCGACCCCGAGTTACCGCTTGCGGCGGCGAAACAAGAAGGTCACGCTGCGTCGCCGGTTAGCGAATCCCGGTGCGAATGTGAAGCCGTCAGTTCGATGAAAGAGGTGTCCTTCGAATAGGACTGCCCGGTTCGCGCGATAGGGGATGATGTCCGACTCAGCGTTTTCCTCTGGGAGGAACTGCCTCACCCGGTCTCCCCCAAGAGTTGTAGTCGTCGAAGCTCCAATCACGCGGCGCGGTCTTGTCCCAAACGACGCGGCATCATCGCCAACAGCGAACGCCCCTTCAACGAAGCGGGCTGATGAATCTTTGCTCGCCGGAAAGAATTGAGTTGGGTGTGCCCCGGCGGGTCGGCGGCCGGCTGTCGGATCTCCTTTCCTGGCTGCCAATAGGGCGTGACCAGCTGCCTCATCAATCTCTAAGTGGAAATACCCACCCCGGCACCACTAGGAATGGATGCGGCGCGCAGCGACGACGTCTACGGGTGCGCAAGTAGCTATCTGCCACTGGTTCAATCCCACTATCGCAACAGCATCATCGCTTACGCGGCGGCACTTTAGTGCGATCATACCGACAATCACTTGAATTGACTTTTTACATACTAAACGATTGTGTAATAAGATATACCAGACTTCTAGTCAGGCACTGGGCGGTATGGCACGCCTAACCCGAATGAAAGGACGTGACCACCGATGAACACACGCCCCAACCAACGCCACCGCTACGGCGACTGGCGCGACATGACCGTAGAAGAACTGCCCCACTGGCTGCACCTCCAAGTCACGTCATGGTGGCGCCACGTGACACTGATGGACCTATACGACGACCACCAAACGAAGCTGACCTAATTAAGCCCCTGACCTGCATTTCTTTTGCCAGCGACATCTCCTCAACCCGCGGTCAGATCGCTTGCACGAGCAGCCCAAATTTGTAAACCCGTTTGCGTGCACACAGGGGGTATGTAGGAAACTTTTGTGCCTGGGTCTGGCTAACTTTTGTTCGTCGGCAAATTCGGCGCGGATCGGCGGAAATTCGGTGCGCCGCAACACATTCGGCCTGTTTTCGCGCCAAACCGTACCGTTAACGGTATGTCTAAAGCGGCGAACCGATTTGGGCGAAGGTCGATGATTCGGCGGGCCCGGATGGCTGCTCGCCGTGGCTGGCGGCTCAGGTGAAGCATCAGGACGAGCGCGCGTTCCATCGGCCGCTGGCGATCAGCGTGGCCTGGCTCATGCTTGCCGGCGTCGGGCTGGCCGCCACCGCGTTGGTCCTCGCCCTCGCGCACCACCAGACAGGTCAAGCACTGCCCTATATCCCGATTGCGATCTGCCTGACCGGCGTCGCAGTGATGGTGCTGCGTGGCACACGTTGGGTGATCCGAGTCATCATCGTCGTGCTTGCCGGCCAACTCGCCGCGATTGCGGGAATCACATGGGAACTCATCCACGGGATCGACGCTGGCAAAGCCAGCCAGTTGCGCCAGCTCGGGTTCGATCCAACGGCCGGAGTGGTCATCAACTTGATCTACTCCACCATCGGGTTCGCGCTGTTCTGCTGGTTCGCAACACGCTGGCTCACAGCGCGGCGGCGCCGACATACGTCCTCACCTCAGACGTAGGCAGCCCACCGCCGCCCGCATCGACACCGCATCGCCCTGGGCGTGGGTCGGTCAATATCGCATGATGAACCGATCGCGCAACCGCGCGATCATCTCGTCCCAATTCTCGTCGGCCGATTCCGCGTCAGGTCGGCAACCCGTTTCCGGGTATTGTCGCTCGCGCCGGCCGTTGATCTTGTCCGTGCATTCGATAGCCATCGCGGAGGTGCCCTCCCTTCTCGGGGGCAGGTCCAAGCCTACGATTGTGGTGACTCTGGTTTAAGTCCCTCGGAGGGGCCTTTTGCGGGCCGGGGGAAGAACCCAACGTGAACAGACGGTGCCCATATCAGCGGATGCGGGCTTCTTAGAGCGCAGCAAATCGGCCCGCCACCAAAGTGGCGGGCCGATACGATTCAGTTGATTCAGTTGTTCAGCATTCTGTTGATTCAGTTGTTCAACCAAGTCAACGTGGTCTCACACCCGGTTATTCCTGCCCAGGATGAGCGCCCAGGAGCCGCGCCCGCCCCTGCCCCGGTGCCGGGGATCGTGGTGGCTCGGCCGAGGAGTGGGGGCCTGGAGCGGTGGGCAAGGGTTCGGCGTCGCGCGGTCCGCCTCTCCAATCGGCTGCGCGGCGTCGAACCCCCCGCTACGTCACCGCCGCTTCACCAGGCCGGCCGCAGCTCAGGCATTGCCGCGTGATGCGGATGTACTTGCCCTCGGCGGTGCCGAGGAAACAGATGAAGGCATCGTCACCGTCGCGGATCGGTTGCCCACACTTGTAGCAGCAGTAGTCGTCGGGTTGGGCCATGGTCGCTCCTTGTGGTGAGGTGCGAAACGTGTTCGCTTGAGCGAGAATACGCTCACCCCACCACGCAGGCCACCCTTAATCCCTTGTGGGGGTACATATTTGGTGACCGGCGAATCAAACGCCGACGGGTTCAACCAGCACGTTTACCCGCGCTAGCAAAACTGACCAGGGGGTTGGCCCCGACGCCTCGGCCGCGGTGAGCGGTTACGAGAACAGCTCCGCAAGATTGACCGCGGTACCTAGGGCCGCGATGAGCGCGGAATCGGCACCGAAAAGTAGGTTCAAAGGGGTTAGTGCGGTGTCGGCTGATATTGGATCAAGGATCGCGCCTAGGAGGTTACCGGCCTCGAGTTGATCTGTGAAAATGTTCGCGTCGTATGCGGGGAGACCGGTGAGGAACACATTGATTGCGTCTGCGACTGGCAGCAGCGAGGAATAGTCGTAGGAGAGCGTGCTGCTGATGTCATCGACAATGTCTGTCAGCGAAGAGCTCAGCGTCATGTCGGACACCGGGAAGCCGCTGTGCTCGAGCAGCGCATCCAGGACGTCGGTGAACGACGGGTTCTCGGGGGCAAGGCCGAACGTGTACCAGGCGTCCGCGAACGGCAACAACGGCGCGACCTGGTCTTGGTAACTGACCGGATCCTCAATAGCGCGCAACGCGTCGGCGACTCCTTGCTGCCAGCCGTTGCTCAGCGCCTCGGCCAACTGTGTGTGGTTGATGTCAGGGAACAGCCCGAAGGTGGTGGGCACATTCGCCGGACCCTGATTCCAGCCCTCGGTGATGCTGCCGTAGCCCAAATTCACCAGAATCCGCGTGTCCGGTTCCAGCAGGTCATAGAGCGGCTGCCCGATCCCCGGAATCAACAGCAGCGGCTCCAATAGCGGCAGGTTCTCGCTCGGAATCATGTAGTAGTCGGTCAGCCCTACCCCGGTGAGCGCCTCAGATCCCGGCAACAGAACTGCGCTGTCTATCTGCTCGGGGGTGAGATTCAAATACGTGAAGTGCTGGAATTCGTCTCCCAGCAGCGCGTTGAGGTCCGCCAACACGTTGGTCGTGTAACGCGGGAAATCGGAGAAACCGTCGTACTCGAGGTTGTAGATGTCGGTCGGGTAGAGATCAGATGGTGTCGCGGGCCCGAAGGGAGCGTCGAAAGCGTTGAATGCCCCGGTGTTGCCGGCTGGAAAATCGAACATGTTGCCGTAGCCGCCGTCAGGGCTTTGAGGATCACCGACCAGCACGAAGTGCACATCGTCACTGGGCACACCTGCGGCCTGGAGTTGCAGCATGCTCTGCGAGGCGTCATCTGCACTTTCCCCGTCGCCGAAAACCACGACGGGATTCTGGGCGCTCACCCCTCCGGCAGCTATTCGGCTTTCGATATCTGAGGTCATGATCTGTGCGTCCTGATTCACCGACGTGGCTGCCCCGAGGCTTTTGACACCGGTCAACGGATAGGACTCAAGTGTTAAAAACGAGGATTGGGGGGTGCCTATGAAGCTGAGCGGCTGCAGGTACAGTTCGTCGGCCGCATCTACATATTGCGGGGGCGGTATCGAGACACCACCGTCGCCGAAAATCAAAGCCGTTCCATCGCCGAGCGCCGAATCTGCGGTGTCAACGTCGATGAGCTGGATTTCGCGGACCTGGACGTGGGGTAACGGTCGTGCCACTGAGGAGACGGTGATCAGGCTGGCGCCAGCGATGGCGACGCTGGCAGTGAGGTAGGTCCAAGCGCGCATGGCACTCCCCGCTTACTGGGCGTGCCAAGATTGCTAAATAAGCGCTTAAAGATAGCTGAGGTTTACTTAGAAATCAAGAATAG
>JAFAID010000506.1 GCA_019236925.1 Mycobacterium sp.
CGCGGTCCCGCGCTGAGCACCTCGGCCTCCGCGACTCCCATATTGCGTTGGATGGCAATGTCATTGCGCACCGCACCGGCCACCAGCAGCACCGACATCAGGGTGACCAGGCCGACCAGGATCAGCACGCCGATCCGCGCCCACCGCAGTACACGATGCCCACGAGTGTCGGGAACGTCGCCGTTGCGTCCGTGAATGAGAATGCGCGCAGAAGCTTTCAGCGACGCGAGGGCCTTCACGGCCCCGGCGGGGATCTTCACAATGCGGCCTTGATGGCGGCGTGCAGCTGCCGCAGCGAGGATCGGTCGGCCTTGACCTCGAGCACCCGCAGGCCGGCGGCGGACTCGTCGAGGGCGGGGCCGAGCTGACCGACCTCGATCTGTCTGCTGTCGACGTGGTAGGCGCGACACAGCGCGCCGACGTCCACGTCGTGCGGGGTGCCGAACACCCGGGAGGACACATCGGAGAACCGCGGGTCGCCCTGCTCGAGCAGTTCGAAGATGCCGCCGCCGTTGTCGTTGGACACCACGATGGTCAGATCCGCCGGCACCGGCTCGGTCGGCCCGATCAGCAATCCGGAGCTGTCGTGCACGAAGGTCAGATCGCCGATCAGCGCGATGGTGCGGCCTTCGTGGGCCAAAGCCGCCCCGATCGCCGTGGACACGGTTCCGTCGATGCCGGCAACCCCGCGGTTGGAACGAACCTTGACCCCGCGCGGGTTGAGACCAACCAGCGCGGCGTCGCGCACCGGGTTGGACGCACCAAGCACCAGCTGGTCGCCGGGACGCAGCGCGTCGGCGACGGCCGCGGCCACGTGCAGGCCGGTGGTCAGCGGGTGGGCCTTGAGCTGTCCACGCACCGCGGCGATCGCGTGTCGGTTGAGCTCGGCGCAGCGGCGCAGCCAGGCTGGGTCCGGCTCGCCGGCGGTGACCGCTCGGGTGCCGGTGGCTTGGGAGTTGCCCGACACGTCGGGCCAGCGCGGGCCGGTGGTCAACGCATAGACCGGGACCGAGGGGTCGGCCAGCAGCGCCGAAACCGGTCGGTGCAGGGTGGGCCGGCCCAGCATGATCACCTGCTGCGGCCGCAGCAGCGGCAGGGTCAGCGGGTGCAACGGATTGGCAGCGGGCGGTGCGGTCGGCTCGGCAACGGTCGGCAACGCGGCCAACGCCGGCTGCTCGCCGGCGCCGTGACCGGCGATGACGACGGTGTCCAGGCTGAGGTCGATGTCCAGCGGCTGGTCGAAGACGACCTGCGGGGAAAACGTACACGATTTGCCGCCCGCGCGCCCCGGAGGGGTGGAGCCGGGATCGGGATCGGGCACCAGCGGTTCACGCAGCGGGATGTCGAATTGCACCGGCCCGGCGTTGGCGCTGCGGGCGCCGGTAGCGGCCGACAGCACGCGGCAGGTGGCCGATCGCCAGGTCGCGTTGAACGCGTCCATCCGCTCCGGCGCGTCCTCGGCCAGCCCGAGGCTGATCGTGGCGCGGACCTGGGTGCCGAAGTAGCCCAGTTGCTCCATGGTCTGGTTGGCGCCGGTGCCGAGCAGCTCGTAGGGCCGGTTGGCCGACAGCACGATCAGCGGCACCCGCGCGTAGTTGGCCTCCACCACGGCCGGACCCAGGTTGGCCACCGCGGTGCCAGACGTCATCGCCACACACACCGGCGCGCCCGCGGCGATCGCCAGCCCGATCGCCAGATAGCCGGCGGTCCGCTCGTCGATGCGCACGTGGAGCCGGATCCGGCCGGCCCGGTCGGCGTCCTGCAGCGCAAACGCCAGCGGGGCATTACGGGAGCCTGGACACAACACCACATCGCGGACGCCGCCGCGGATCAGTTCGTCGACGACGACGCGGGCCTGTGCCGTCGAGGGATTCACCAGACCAGCCTAGTCGGGCGACGATGCGGACCCTCCGGGTCCGCTGAGGAGCCCGACCATCAACCCCAGTCGGGCGACAATGCGGACCCCTCCGGGTCCGCTGAGGAGCCCGACCATCAGCCCGGTGGGGCGAAGGTCACGTCCGCGAAGAATTCCAGCACCGCGGCGTTGACCACCTCTGGCCGCTCGAGGAACCCGAGATGCCCGGTGTCGGGGATCTTCAAGTAACAGCCGTTGGGCATGGCGTCGGCGACTTCTTTTCCCAGGTGCGGCGGTGTCACCACGTCGTCGGCGAAACCGAGCACCAGCACCGGCGTCTGGATGCTTCGGTAGGCGGGCACCCGGTTGCCCTGCGGCGAGGCTTTGCCCTGGCAGAGCAGTCCCGGGGTGAGCTTGATCGGCCAAACGTTGAACATGCCGATCCACTCGGCGACGGCCTCGTCGTTGTTCAACGTCTTCGGGGAAAAGCTCTCCAGCAACCGGAATTTCGCGTCATAGGCGACCGGTAGTTGCACCCCGGAGGTGGCGAACTCGTCCTCGGCGGTCCGGAAGAACTCGCGCGCACGGTCCAGCCGGCCGCGGGTGGCCATCAGCACCGCCTGGCTCACCAGATCGGGCCGCACCAGCAGCAGCTCTTGCGCGATGTAGGAACCCATCGACACCGCCACGATGCGCACCGGGCCGGCGCCCAGGGATTCGATCAGCGCCACGGTGTCGGCGACCATGGTTTCGGTGGTGAAACCGTCGGCGTTGGCTGTCGCGCCGACCCCGCGGTTGTCGAAGGTGATGACGCGGTAGCCGGCCGCCAAGAAGGCCGGGACCTGATGCAGATGCCAGGTGCGTCCCGCACCGCCACGGCCAGCGATGAAGAGGACGGGTTCGCCCTTCCCGCTGTCGTCGTAAGCCAGGTTGATCACGACGACAACCTACGTGACGCTCGCGCGGTGGCAGTATCTGGCAGTTCAGTGCGTCGACCTGGCAGCCGCGGTTGAGCTCCAATTTCAGCGAGCGGAATCGAGGAGTTCGAGGAGGAACAACCGACATGGCACAGCTGGCACTCAAACAGGCCACGATCGAATACCAGGAGTTCGGACCGAAGGATTCAGCGCACCCGCCGGTCCTATTCGTCCACGGCATCTTGGTCGACGGGCGACTGTGGCACGACGTCGCCGAAAACCTGGGCCGCCGCGGCTTCCGCTGTATCGTCCCGACGTGGCCGCTGGGCTCACACACCATCCCGGTCAACGAGGCCTCCGCGCTGTCGCTGCCCGGTGTCGCGGAGCTCATCAACGACGCGATCGTCACCCTGGACCTTTCCGAGGTGACGCTGGTCGGCAGCGACACCGGAGGCGGGCTGTGCCAACTGGTCGTCGACGCCCATCCGGACCGGATCGGCCGCCTGGTGCTGACCAACTGCGACGCATTCGACAAGTGCCCGCCCTACCCGTTCGACGTCGCGTTCGGCGTGCTGCGCGGCCCCGTCACGATCAAGGCGCTCATGGGGCCACTACGGTTACCGGCGCTGCGTCACTCTGCACTTGGCTTCGGCCTGCTGATCAGCCGGCCCGATCCGCACCTCACGGCCGCCTGGCTACAACCGTGCCTGAACGATTCACGCATCTGCCGTGATCTGGCGGCCCTGCTGCGTCAGGTGGCTAAAACCGATCTGACCGAGGTGGCCACCCGCCTGCCCCGGTTCAGCAAGCCGGTCACGCTGGTCTGGGGCCAGCTCGATCGCTGTTTCTCACCGAGCCTGGGCCGTCGGCTGGCCGGTGTGTTCAGCAACGGGAAGCTGATCGAGGTTCCGGATGCAAAAACCTTTGTCTCCCTGGATAACCCCGACGCCGTGATCGACGCAATAGCGGCGTAGCCGGCTATGCCCAAAACGCGCACTCGTGTCCGTGTGTCGCGATCCGGTCCAGGATCCGGTTGATTGCGATTGCGGGTTCGTCGGTCAGGTCGAAACCGGTGAACTGCAGGTCGACCACGATGTTGGACTTCGCCGCCAACGCGCGGATGTCGGTGTAACGCTTGTCGCCGACATTCACGTTGGAGATCATCGTCACGCAACCGGAATCGATCGTGTCACCGATACGGTAGGGGTCCTGCCGGTCATCGGCCCGTGGATACGCATAACTGAACTGTCGGCCAGCGCATTTGCGCCATTGGGCGACCTGTGTGACTACGAAACTTTCTGCCGCCGCGCCGTTTTCGAAGGTAGCGACGCCCTGATCGACCCAGTGCGGCACGCCTCGCCTAGTCACGTCCGACTGCCTGGCTTCATAGAAGTCGCGGTACCCGCTGCCGTCATAGGAGCCCGCCATACTGCTGAACACCGCGCCGACACAGCTCGCGGGCTCGAAGGTCCCCCGGGTGTCGGGCCGGGTCCAGATGTCCTCGGTGGCCATGTTGGAGAACTTCAGTAGCTGCTTGATCTCGTCGAGGCTGAGCAGCAGCGCCGGCAGGCCGTTCACTTTGCCGTCGGCGGTCGTCGCCGCACCGGAGCCGACGACGGCGGTTCCACCCACGGTCGAGGCACAGCCGACCATGCTCAGGCATAACGCCCACACCGAGACCACGAAGACGCCGAGACGCCGCATCCGCCAAGCATATGGCCAGCAGCAGCCTCTCGGCTGCGGCAATTTAGCGACGCGCGGCTTTGGCCCGCGCGGCCGACAGCGCGCGGTCCCATAGCAGCATCGTCCCGGCCTTGAGCTGAGCCGGTTTGGCGATATCCCGGGCCATCAGCGCGGTGGCGGCCGCCTTGGTCTTCGCGGACGCCTTGGACATGTGGCCGGAGTCGAACGGCGGCTGCGGGTCGTATTCCATCGACAGCTGGATGACCTTCGCGCGCTCGTCGCCACCGATCCGGCCGGCCAGCCACAGCGCCAGGTCGATGCCCGCCGATACGCCGGCACTGGTGACTATTTCGTTTTGGTGCACGACGCGTTCGTCGCCAACTGGATTGGCGCCCAGCGTTTTCAGCATGGGAAGAGCCGCCCAATGCGAGGTGGCGCGTTTGCCGTTCAGCAAGCCGGCCGCCGCCAGGATGATCGAGCCCGAGCACACCGACGCCGTCCAGGTCGCGCTCTGATGCGCGTGACGCACCCAGTCCAGCAGCTTCTCATCGCGGGCGTGTTCGATGGTGGTCATCCCGCCCGGTACCAAAACCACGTCAGGCGAAGGGGTTTCGTCGAACGAATGAGTGGCCCCGATCACGAGTACTCCGGAGTCGGCGGTGACCGGGCCGGGCTCGTGCCACACGAAGCGGACCTCGGCGTCGGGCAGCCAGCGCAGCACCTCGTAGGGGCCGATGAAGTCCAGCGCCGTGAAGCCCGGGTATGTGACGATCGCGATCTGTGTCATAGGGATGCTCCTTGGGTTCAGGTGAATGTTTTCCGGTATTGGTCGGGTGACACGCCGATCCGTCGAATGAAGTTGCGGCGCATGGTTTCCGCGGTGCCGAAGCCGCAGCGCGCTGCGATCGCCACCACGGTGTCGTCGGTTTGCTCGAGCTGGCGACGGGCCGCCTCGGTGCGGACCCGTTCGACGTAAGCGCCGGGCGCCTCGCCGACCTCGCCGGTGAACACCCGGGTGAAATGCCGCGGGCTCATCGCGGCCAGACGTGCCAGCTCGGTGATGCTATGCGCGCCACCAGGTTCGGATTCAACGGCATCCTGGACGGCGCGGATCGGTTCGCGCTTGGCCCGGGCCACCCACACCGGCGCGGCAAACTGCGTCTGCCCGCCGGGCCGGCGCAGGTGCAGCACCAGCCAGCGGGCCACGGTTTGCGCCACGTCGGTGCCATGGTCCTCTTCGACCAGTGCCAGCGCCAGGTCGATGCCTGCGCTGACGCCGGCGGCGGTCCACACCGTCGGGGAACTGCGCACGAAGATCGGGTCGGGATCGACGTTGATCGCCGGGAATTCCCGCGCGAGCCGATTCGCGTACGCCCAATGGGTCGTCGCCCGGCAACCGTCCAGCAGACCGGCCTGGGCGGCCAGGAAAGCTCCGGTGCACACGGTGACCACGCGCCGGGCCCGCGGCGCCGCCGCGATCACCCAGTCGACGATGCGCCGCTCACGCTGGGCCGCGTGCACGCCGCGGCCGCCGGGGAGGATCAGGGTGTCGATAGGTTCACTGTGCTCGCTGGGATCCAGCAGATTCACTGCGCCGAAGATCAGCCCGGTCTCGGTGGCCACCGGCTGCCCGTCAACCGACGCCACCACCGGCTGGTAGCCCTCCTTGGCCTCCGCGGCCAGGACCAGCGACGCCGAGGTGAACACCTCGAACGGGCCGACCAGGTCTAGGGCCTGGACGCCCGGAAAGCCGACTATCAGGACTTTTCGCGCCATACCGCTAAGTGTTGGGCACAGACGCCATGTCGTCTATGCCATGTACCCCACAAATCAGGACATCAGCGGGTAGCAGGCCCTGACCCGGTCGATCCACCACTGTCGACGCCGCGGCGGCGCGGCCAGCGCCTGCAGCCGCGCCGGGTCCGGGCTCACCGGCGCGACCGGAAGGTAGCCGTCAACGGGCGCGACGGGCTCCGCGACATCTTCGACGAACAGCCTGCCGGTGCCCAGCCCGCAGGCATGATGCAGTTCCGGCAGGGCCGCAGCGGCGGCCAGGCCAACACCGATCCCAACCGCCGAATCCAGCGCGCTGGAGATCACGACCGGGATGTCGATCTGCGCGGCGATCTTCAGCAGGGCCGAAATGCCGCCCAGCGGAGCCACTTTCAGCACGGCGATGTCGGCGGCGCCGGCGCGGACCACGGCCAGCGGATCGCCGGCTTTGCGGATGCTCTCGTCCGCGGCGATCGGGACATCGATACGGCGGCGCAGTTCGGCGAGTTCGTCGACGGTGCCGCAGGGCTGCTCGAGATACTCCAGCGGACCGGTCGCGGTCAGCGCGGCGGCGGCCTCGGTCGCCTGCGCGACGGTCCAGGCGCCGTTGGCGTCGACCCGAACGGTGGGAACCAGCGCACGGACGGCGTCCACCCGGGCGACGTCGTCGATGAGGGTCTGTCCGGGTTCGGCGACCTTCACCCTCGCGGTGCCCGCGCCGGGGAACCGGGCCAGGATTTCCGGCACCTGGGCTGCGGGTACGGCCGGGACGGTGGCGTTGATCGCGATGCGGTCTCGGCGCGGCGATGGCGCCGGGCAGTACGCGGAGTCGATGGCGGCGGCCAGCCAGTGCGCGGCC
>JAFAID010000583.1 GCA_019236925.1 Mycobacterium sp.
CGGCGGAGCGATCACCGGGGTGGTGTCGCTGCTGCTCCTGCGAGTGCAGGACCAACGCGGCCAGCAGATCTTCGAACGCGTCATCACCGGATTGCTGCTGGTCATTGCGATCGGCTTCACGGCCAGTTTCTTTGTCGCAACACCGCCTCCCGATGACGTGATCGGCGGGCTACTGCCGCGGTTCCATGGCAAAGAGAGCGTGCTGCTGGCCGCCGCCATTCTGGGCGCGACGGTCATGCCGCACGCGGTGTATCTGCATTCCGGCCTGACCCGCGACCGGCATGGCCATCCCGAGCCAGGGGAGCACCGGCGTCGGCTGCTGCGCGTCACCCGGTTGGACGTCGGGCTGGCGATGGTGGTGGCCGGAGGGGTGAACGCGGCCATGCTGCTGATCGCTGCGCTGAACATGCGGGAGCGCGGCCGCACCGGTTCCATCGAGGGCGCTTACGCCGCGGTGCACGACACCGTGAGCCCGACCATCGCAGTGTTCTTCGCGATCGGATTACTGGTTTCGGGTTTGGCGTCGGCATCGGTGGGCGCATATGCCGGCGCGATGATCATGCAGGGGTTGCTCTACCGGTCGGTTCCGATGCTGATACGCCGGCTGGTGACGCTGGCGCCCGCGCTGCTGATTCTGGCCCTGGGTTTCAACCCGACCCGAACGTTGGTGCTGTCGCAGGTCGTGCTGTCGTTCGGCATTCCGTTCGCGTTGCTTCCATTGGTTCGCTTGACCAGCGATCAGGCGCTAATGGGCAGCGACGCCAATCACCGCATCACAGCCGCGATGGGGTGGATGGTCGGCGTGATGATCAGCCTGCTCAATGCGGTGCTGATCTACCTCACCGTGAGTGGCTCGACATAGGGCTGACGGCGCGAACCGCCAAGGCGCGCAGCGCATTCGAGGAGCGTTTCTACGCGCGCACATGTTGATGGCCGCTGAGTACGAACGGGCCGACCAGTTCTGAGGGCCTGCTCCGCGAGTCAGTTGTGACGTTCGGCGATTATCCCGCGCCAAAAGGCCCTTTTGTCCAGGCATCGCGCTGGCGCGGAATGTAATGAGTCCGATCGCTACCAAACGGTTAGGAATGGTGATGTTCGCCAAGATTAAACAGGCGACCGCTGTCGGAGCCACCGTTGTCGCCCTCGGATGGGTGACCATTGTGAGTGCGGGTGTGGCGCACCCGCAGCCGCCGCGCATGCCCCAGGGCAATAACTTCACCTGTCCTGAAATCGCGGGGATCAACTACGTGCGGGATCCCGAAGATGCGCATGGGTTCTACCTCTGCGTGGATGGAATGGTGCGCCATCAATTCCGGTGTCCACAAGTCACGGTATTAATCATGGGGATCCCGCCCAAGTGCGTGCTCTTTCCACATACCCCGCCGTAGGGTGAGCCGCGAATCGGCCCTGTTGCTGGCGCGAACCTCGGCAACTGGATCAAACCTCAACCTGGGCTTGAGGATTAGACTTGTATACCGCGACCGAATGGACAGGTATCCCAGCGAACCGGGTTAGCTCACGTCAAAGATAGTCACCCGCACACCGAGCCGTGACGACCAGGAAACACCAGGTCAGAGCACGCCGTTACTTGACGGGTGGTGCTGATCTACCTGACCGTGACCGGCTCGGCCTGAAAGCGTTTCTAGCTGCATACACAGTGCAGTTCTGATGTAGGCGTGGGCCAGACGGCGTTAGCGCTTCACCGGTGCCTTTGGTCATTCGGCTCGCATCCCTTCGGCCCTGACAATCACGGCCGCCCTGAGTGATCCTGCTGGTGGGTACATAGCCGATCAGAAACGAACTGAGATGTTGCAATCACCACGTCGCGGGATCTTGGTGGGCGTTGACGGCTCAGCGGCGGCACTGGGTGCCGTCCGGTGGGCGGCCCATGACGCCGCACTGCGGAATGTGCCGCTGACCCTAGTCCATGTCGTCGACGCCCCCGTACCGGGATCGCCGGCCGGCTTCAGGCAATGGCAGGAGACGCGGGCACACGAATTCATCAAGTCCGCGACGAAGGTCGCCGAAGAGAGCACTTTTGAGCGCGGTCCAGTGCAGATCGATAGCAAGGTGTTTTATTCGGCCACCGTCCCGACTCTCGTCGACCTTTCCAAAGAGGCGGAGATGGTCGTGGTGGGCTATCGGGGGCGTGGCGGCGTATTGGTTCGCACCTTCCTTGGCTCGGTGAGTTCGGGATTGGTCTACCACGCGCATTGCCCAATCGCCGTGATCCACGACGACGAACCGCTGGTCTCCAATGTCGCACGGGCGCCGGTGCTGGTGGGCATCGACGGCTCGCCGGCGTCGGAAGCAGCGACTGCGCTTGCATTCGATGAAGCGTCACGACGAGGTGTCGGCTTAGTGGCCCTGCACGCCTGGAGTGACCTGCGGGTCTCCGACTTAAAAGAGTTGTTCCCGAACTTTGATTGGGACACTCACCTATCCGAAGAGGAGGAGACGCTTGCTGAACGGCTAGCGGGTTGGCACGAACGCTATCCCGACGTCGGGATCCGTCGCACAATCGAGGTTGGTGAGCCGGCGCGTCCGCTGCTCGAAGCGTCGAAACGGGCGCAACTGATTGTGGTCGGCAGCCGCGGCGGCGGCGGGTTCCCTGGCATATTGCTGGGCTCGGTCGGGGCGGCGGTGGTCAACAGGGCCAGGATCCCTGTGATCGTGGCGCGTCAGTCCTGACGGCGGGCCGACGAGTACTGGAGATCGAAAACGTGGTGCGCGGTACTGGGATTGCACCAGGCGTTGACCGGCGGGTGGCTCGGCAGCCGATGCGGAGGAGCTGGCCGCCAGCGATTTGCCATGTCAAGGATAGTTCGGCCCATGACGGTCGCCGATCACCTGGAAATACCAGCTAGGAGCATGACGCTACGTCGGCTACGGTGCTGATCTACCTGACCGTGACCGGCTCGGCATAGTCGACTCGACCGGCAAGCGCAGCTCCAGGAGTTCGTCCAACAGGGCGTCCATCTGACTTACCGGCGGCAGCGCCCCTCCCCGCTTGCGGTAGGCACTGCGGACGCTGGCCAGCAATCGCAATTCCCGTTCGATCGTGTCCCGATCCCGCGTGCTGCTGTCTAGCGAACCGTCCATTGAGTGATCGTTGCACCGAAACGATGGCACCAACAGCGTGACGCGCGGGAATTAACCTGGCGGTCATTGCCCGATCAGATGACTTTGTCGGTGTCGCCGTCCAAGAGTTGTTGGGGGACTTGGCCGAATGCGTAACGTCCGGCGGCGGGGTCCAGTGTAAGCGTCCAGATGACGTCGTACCGGTTGCCTGGCCAGCGGCTGGGGATGGCGGTGCCGTCGACGGTGGGCATGCCCCGCACGAGCGCCGAGATGTGGTCGTGTTCGTAGCAGACCAACACCACCTCGGCGCCGCTGGACAAAACGGCATCGACTCCGCCCGCCATGGCCGGGGCGGGCCAACTACTTTGCCCCGCTAACATCGAAGTCGTGCCGGCGCGCCGTCATACCTACTTTGCCTACGGATCGAACATGTCCGTGCAGCAGATGGCGCAACGTTGTCCCGACGCCACCGATCCCCGGCGGGCGGTGCTGGCCGACCACGATTGGCTGATCAATCAGCGCGGGGTGGCCACCGTCGAGCGGTTCGACGGTACGGAAGTACACGGGGTTGTCTGGCAGCTATCCGATCGCGACCTCGCCGCGTTGGACAGCGCTGAGGGTGTGCCGCGGCGCTACCGGCGCGACCGGCTGGCCGTGCACACCGACGACGGGCCGTCGAATGCCTTGGTCTACATCGACCACCGGGTGCATCCGGGTGCGCCACGACCCGGTTACCTCGAACGCATCATCGACGGAGCAGTGCACCACGGGTTCCCGCAGCGCTGGATCGACTTCCTGCGTCGATGGGATCCCGCTCGTTGGCCTCGCCCACGGCCGCGGCCCACGACGCCGGCGCCCCAGTCGCTTTCCGAACTGCTGTCCGAGGCCGGGGTGACCGAGGAAAGCCGGCTACGGTCACGCTTCGGCTGTCTTGCCATTCACGGCGGCGGCCTGGAAGAGATGACCGACGTGATCGCCGAACGTGCCGCCGTCGCCGCCGGCGCGTCGTTTTATCTGGTGCGCGATGCCGACCG
>JAFAID010000286.1 GCA_019236925.1 Mycobacterium sp.
CCAGCGCGATCAAGTAGAGGAGACGGGAAGAATGGGCAGAAAATGGGGATAGTCGACGGCCGCGTCGTCATCGTCACCGGAGCGGGCGGCGGTATCGGGCGCGCGCACGCTCTGGCTTTCGCCGCCGAGGGCGCGCGCGTTGTGGTCAACGACATCGGTGTGGGCCTGGACGGGTCACCCGCAAGTGGCGGCAGCGCCGCGCAGAGTGTGGTCGACGAGATCGCTGCAGCCGGAGGCGAAGCCGTCGCCAACGGCTCCAACATCGCGGACTGGGATCAAGCGGCCGCCCTGGTCCAGACCGCCGTCGACACATTCGGTGGTCTGGACGTCTTGGTGAACAACGCCGGCATCGTGCGCGACCGGATGATGGCCAACACCAGCGAGGAGGAGTTCGACGCGGTCGTCGCCGTGCATCTCAAGGGCCACTTCGCCGCGATGCGGCACGCCGCGTCGTATTGGCGGGGGCTGAGCAAAGAGGGCAAAACCGTCGACGCCCGGATCATCAACACCAGCTCCGGTGCGGGACTGCAGGGCAGCGTCGGGCAGGGTAACTACAGTGCCGCCAAGGCCGGCATCACGGCACTGACCCTCGTCGCCGCCGCTGAAATGGGACGGTACGGCGTCACCGTCAACGCGATCGCGCCGTCAGCCCGCACCCGGATGACCGAGACGGTCTTTGCCGAGATGATGGCAACGCAGGACGACGATTTCGACTCGATGGCGCCGGAGAACATTTCGCCACTGGTCGTCTGGTTGGGCAGCGTTGAATCCCGTGATGTGACTGGGAAGGTGTTCGAGGTCGAAGGCGGCAAGATCCGCATCGCTGAAGGCTGGGCACACGGTCCTCAGATCGACAAGGGTGCCAAGTGGGATCCGGCGGAATTGGGCGCCGTCGTCACCGACCTGCTCGCCAAGTCTCGGTCTCCGGTGCCGGTGTACGGCGCCTAGGTAACAGCCGTCTCGGGCTGGGTGTGCACTTCGACTGGGAGCAGTTGACCGACAGCGTGCATCGTTGTCGGCTACCGTTTCTCGACGTCGCCGTCGGTTTGGTGCAGGGTCGAACGGGGCTGCTGCTTGTCGACACTGGTACCACACTCACCGAAGCGCAAGCGATCGACGCCGACGTGCAACAGATCGCCGGACGCCGTGTGACACATGTGGTGTTGACCCACAAGCACTTCGATCATGTCTTGGGTTCCGGATTTTTTGCGGAGGCTGAAATCTATTGCGCGCCGCAGGTTCTTGACTACCTTACGACGGCCACCGACCAGCTTCGCGACGACGCGTTACGCTACGGTGCCGACGTCGGGGAGATCGACCGGGCGATCGCGGCCCTTCGGCCGCCCCGACACGCGATCGACAACACTGTCGTCGACCTCGGAAACCGCCGGGTGACAATCGCTCACCTTGGGCGCGGCCACACCGACGCGGATCTGGTCGTGGTGGTGCCGGGCGACGACGGCGAGCGCGTTGTGGTCTTCAGCGGTGATCTCATCGAGGAATCCGGCGACCCGGCAATCGACGCCGACTCCGATGTCGCGGCGTGGCCGGACACGCTCGACCGGCTGCTCGAGGTCAGCGGACCCGACGCCATCTACGTGCCGGGTCACGGCAGTGTCGTCGACGCGGATTTTGTGCGCCGCCAACGGGATTGGCTCAGATAGTCCCGCCCAAAGCGGCGACGATTTGGTCGAACACCTCGACCGGGAATTGCGAGAGCGCCGTGTCGACTTGGCTGATACCGGCCTGAAGCGCGGCATCAATCGTCGTCGAGTTGCCGGTGAGCAGAGCCTCATAAATGTCGTAGCCGGCGAACTGCGGCGCCTCCATCAGGTTTCGGGAGTCGACGAACAGCTCCGTGCCCAATCCCGGGTCTTGCGGCACCGCGGTCCCGTCATAGCTGACCAGCGTCCAGTCCCCGGGACTGCCGTCGATGACGACTTGGCCCGTGTTGGGCAGGAAGCCGCCGGTCTTTTCCACTTCCTGCAGCAGGACGGAGAAATCGGGGTTGTTGACGTTCATCATCGTCCAGACGGCGATCGCGCCTTCGCTGGAGAACGCGACGTCATTGACGCTGGTGCCGGCGCCTCCAACGGTGTCGCCGTAGATCGATTGAACGGCGCCACCGAAGCTTTCGTCGAACGTCACACCGTTCACGCTGGGATCACCGATATCCGGCATCAGGACGTCACCGAACACCCAGGAAAGCGGGCCAAGCAGGTACAGGATGCCCTCGAGGCTGGTGGTCGAGTCGCCCTCGAAAGAGCCGGCCGGGATTTCGTCGAGCCCGGCCAGTATGTGGTCGGGCGCCAACGGGTACACGCTGAGCTCCTGGGCCAACGGAACCGCGGTCTGCTCGGCTCGGATTTCGTCCGACGTAAAGATCCCGCCGAACGTGGTGTATTCGTTCTGGATCGCGGTCGCGATAGCGGTGGCTTGGCCTTCGCCAGTGGCGTCGAGCCCGGTTCCGGGCGGCACGGTGTCGATGATGCCCTTGGCGTTGTCTATGGACTCCCCGTGCCGGACCAAGTCCAGCACGATCGATCCGTCGTCGGCCCAGGCCATCGCCGATCCGAGGGATAACAGGCCTGTCGACAACAGCACGACGACGACGAAGCGGAGCCGATTTCTCATCACTTCCCCATTCGCCGCTGGGCATGTGAGGGCAACCTACCGCAGCCGACTTCGCTGTTCGTCGAAATCCGCGTGAAGACCTAACGGATGTCTCGGGGCTGGATTACCTCAG
>JAFAID010000391.1 GCA_019236925.1 Mycobacterium sp.
TGCTGGGGACGGTCGCTCGCCGGTTCGCGCTCTCCCCGATACCCGTGTATCTCCTCGCTGGTCTGGCCCTCGGCAACGGCGGAGTTGCTCCGGTCACAACCGCTGGTCAGTTCATCACCACCGGCGCGCCGATCGGTGTGGTGTTGCTGTTGCTGACCTTAGGTCTGGAGTTCTCCGCGACCGAATTTGCCAGCAGCTTGCGCCACCACTTGCCGTCCGCCGCAGTCGACATCGTGCTGAACGCCACGCCCGGTGCGGTGGCAGGCTGGTTACTCGGACTCAACGGCGTCGGGATGCTCGCGTTGGCCGGCGTCACCTACGTGTCTTCGTCCGGTGTTATCTCGCGTCTGCTGGAGGACTTGCACCGGCTCGCTAACCGCGAAACACCCGCCGTGCTGGCGGTGCTGGTGCTCGAGGACTTCGCGATGGCGGTTTATCTGCCGCTGGTGGCGGTTCTGGGCGCAGGCGGCAGCTGGTTGCTCGCGATCGTCGAGATGGCCGCCGCGATCGCGGCGCTGTGCATGGCATTCGCAGCGTCATATCGCTGGGGCCACCACGTCGGTCGGCTGGTGACGCACCCGGATTCCGAACAGCTGCTGTTGAGGGTCCTCGGCATCACCCTGATCGTTGCAGCGCTGGCCGAGCACGTGCATGCATCGGCGGCCGTGGGTGCCTTCCTGGTCGGGCTGACCCTCACCGGTGAGACTGCAGAACGAGCCCGAAAGATGCTGGGTCCGCTGCGCGACCTGTTCGCCGCGATCTTCTTCGTCGCGGTCGGGCTGCCGGTGAATCCCGCCCAGCTGTTACCGGCGCTTCCGATAGCCGTAATCCTGGCCGCGGTCACCGCAGCGACGAAGGTGGCCACCGGAGTGTTCGCCGCCCGGCGCGACGGAGTGGCGCGGCGCGGGCAGTTGCGCGCCGGCACAACGCTGATGGCCAGAGGCGAGTTCTCGCTGATCATCATCGGGCTGGTCGGCACGTCGATCGCCGGGGTTTCCGCGTTGGCGACGACGTATGTGTTTGTGCTGGCGATCGTCGGTCCGTTGTTCACTCGTTTCACGGGTGGACCACGCCCGGCGACGATGCGGGCCGTGCAACGGCCCGGTGAGAAGCCGGGCAATCGGGAGTAGCCGGTTGGTGCCCGCGAGGCGAGCTAGCACAGGGGCCGACTAGCCGATGTGCAGTGCGACCACCTGCCACCGTCCGCCCGCGACCCGTTCGATGCGGCAGGCGATGGCGTGGATGCGGCGACCGCGGCTGTAGCTCCCGAATACCTCGGCCGCGGCGAACCGGTCCGGTGCGCCCACCGCCTGCAGCCGCAACCGGCGCAACACCGCCGCCGCGCGATCATCGGCAGCGAGCCGATTGGCGCACAGCACCGAATCGACGAGGCCGGCGGCGAGCAGCCCGTGTAGCTGCGCGACGGGGCGGCGACGGTCGATGACTTCCAGCACCCGGCGCAGCGCCGCGTCGGCGAAGCACGCCGCCTGCCGCAGCGGTGCGGACATAGTCGGCGATCCACCGGCCGCGACGCGCTGGCTCGAATGCCGTTGCTGCACATGCGTATTGCGCCGCCGGAGCGCTGTGGCTGAGGGCGGCTGGCATTGCCGGACATCACGCGCCGGCGGTTCATAATCGACGACGGGCATGACCGCGAAGGCGTCACGGTCGGATGGGCCAGGGCTGGTCGACAATGCACTCTCCCAATGCTTACGAAGGGGCCGAAAAGCAAGCCTGCTGGAGAGTGGCAGACGACTGTGACGATCATTGCACAATCGTCGCGGGCGCGTACCCGCGCTGCGGCCGTCCGGTATGGACGGTTACCGTGAGCGGCAGACCGATCGGTCGGCGAATTCGTAAGGGATCACCGGGGGAGGGGCGACGTGGCGAGGTTGTCCACTTCGGACGCGTCGTTCTATGAGCTGGAAAATACGTCCACTCCGCTGTACGTGGGCTCACTGTCGATCTTGCGCCAGCCGCGCGCCGGGCTGAGCTATGAAACATTGTTGGCCACCGTCGAACAGCGACTGCCACAGGTTCCGCGGTACCGGCAGAAGGTCCGCGAGGTAACTTTTAGGCTGGCCAGGCCGGTGTGGATCGACGACCGCGATTTCGACATCACCTACCACGTCCGACGCTCCGCGCTGCCGTCGCCGGGCAGCGACGAGCAGTTGCACGAACTGATCGGCCGACTCGCCGCACGACCGCTGGACAAGTCCCGGCCGCTCTGGGAGATATACCTGGTCGAGGGCTTGGCCAAAAATCGCCTCGCGCTTTACACCAAGTCGCATCAGGCGCTGATCAACGGGATGGGTGCGGTGGAGATCGGTCACGTCATCGTTGACCGGAACCGGCGCCCGCCGCCGTTCGTCGAGGACATCTGGGTGCCGGGCCGCGAACCGGGCACCACGCGGCTGTTGTTGGGCGCCGTTGGCGACTGGGCCACCCGCCCCCGGGCGCAGCTGAGGGCGGTGCGCAGCGGGGTCACCGAACTGGCGACCAATTCCGGACAACTGGTCGAGGTCGGTAGACGGATGTTCGATGTCGCCCGCACGCTTGCGCGCGGTACCGCGCCCAGCAGTCCGCTTAACACCAGGGTGTCTCGCAACCGGCGATTCACGGTCGCCCGCGGACGTCTTGACGACTACCGGACCATTCGCGCGCGCTACAACTGCGATGTCAACGATGTGGTGTTGGCGGTGATCACCGGCGCACTGCGCAACTGGCTGTTGTCCCGCGGCGAGGCGGCGGCGCCATCCGGAACGGTGCGGGCGATGGCGCCCTTGCCGGTCTACGTCGATGAGACATTCGACTCGTCGAGTCGCGGGCGGGCGATCAGCCAGGTGGCGCCCTTTCTGGTCGACCTGCCGGTAGGGGAGGGCAACGCGGTGGTACGGCTGTCGCAGATCGCGCACGCCACCGAATCCAATCCGACCGCGGCCAGCCTGGTCGATGCCCGAACGATCGTCACGCTGTCCGGTTTCGCGCCGCCGACATTGCACGCCATGGGGATTCGCGTCGCCACCGGCTTGTCGGCGCGCTTGTTCAACTTGTTGATCACCAATGCGCCCGGCGCGCAGTCGCAGATGTATATCGCCGGCGCGAAGTTGCTGGAGAGCTACGCAGTACCACCGCTGCTCAACAACCAGGTATTGGCCATTGGCGTGACCTCTTACAACGGCATGCTGTATTTCGGTATCAACGCCGACCGGGACGCAATGAGCGATGTGGACGTATTACCGGTGCTGCTGGCCGAATCGCTCGATGAACTGTTAGAAGCCGCGCAGTAGACCTACCATTCGATGGTGAGTAAGTCGCAGGAGGCCGAGAAGGCCCAGAAGGCGCACCCCAAGATCTCAGACGAGGTCTACGAAGCCGAATTATTCAGACTGCAAACGGAATTGGTAAAACTCCAAGAGTGGGTGAAATTTTCCGGCTCCCGCCTGGTGGTCATCTTCGAAGGCCGTGACGGGGCGGGCAAGGGTGGCGCGATCAAAAGGATTACCGAATATCTCAATCCGCGCGTCGCGCGGATCGCCGCGTTGCCCGCTCCGACCGACCGGGAACGCGGGCAGTGGTACTACCAGCGCTATGTCGCACAGCTGCCCACCAAAGGGGAGATCGTGCTGTTCGACCGCTCGTGGTACAACCGTGCCGGCGTCGAGAAAGTCATGGGATTCTGTACGCCGCAAGAGCATGCGCTGTTCCTGCGGCAGACACCGATATTCGAACAAATGCTCATCGAGGACGGCATTCTGTTGCGGAAGTATTGGTTTTCGGTATCCGAAGACGAGCAGCTGCGTCGGTTCAAAGCGCGGCTGAATGACCCGGTGCGGCAATGGAAACTCAGCCCGATGGACTTGGAATCGTTGAATCGGTGGGAGGATTACTCACGCGCCAAAGACGAGATGATGGCGCAGACCGATAAGCCGCATAGCCCATGGTTTGTGGTGGAATCGGACGTCAAGAAACACGCGCGGCTCAACATGATGGCACATCTGTTGTCCACCATCGACTATCGCGACGTAAAGAAACCGAAGGTCAAATTGCCCGCCCATCCGGTGGTAAGCGACAACTATCAGCGACCACCACGCGAGCTGTCGACCTACGTGGACGACTATGTGGCAACGTTGCTGGCCCCCACCGAGTGACTTGGTGACCGTTTCCTGATGCAAATCTACATCCCGGTGACCCTGGCCATGCTGCAACAACTGGTCGCGGATGATTCGCTGAGGCCGGTCAACGGCACCGCGTTCGCGGTGACGCCCAGACTGCGGGAGGCGTACGCGGAAGGCGACGACGACGAGCTCGGCGAAGTCGCACTGCGCGAGGCGGCGCTGGCTTCACTGCGGCTGCTGGCCGCCTCTGATGAGACAGGCGCGTCCGAGCAGCCCGGTGCGAAGCTGCCGCCGCGGCGGGCGGTGCTGGTTGCCGACGTCGGCGATGTGACATTGCGGCCCGATCTTGATGACGCGGTGGTGCGGATCGGGGCACCGGTGGCGATCGACGATGTCATCGCCGCGTTTGTCGACAATGCCGAGGCCGAGGCGGATGTCATGGCCGCGATCGCGGTCATCGACGAGGCCGACCTCGGTGACGAAGACGCCGAGCTGACGGTTGGCGACGCACAGGACCACGATCTGGCCTGGTACGCCACCCAGGAGCTGCCGTTCTTGCTCGACCTGCTCTAGCGCTGGCTACGGTACCGTAGGTTACGGTACCGTAGGTTTATCCGAGTGAGAGCAGGTGCTTCCTCAAATGGACCGGAAAATCGCACGAGTCAGCGGCAACGTCGTCGAAACCGAACCGGTTACGCTGGCCGGAGTGGACACGCATCCGGGCTGGCACGCGCTGCGCAGCCTTGCCAAGCGGATCACCACGCCGCTGTTGCCCGACGACTATCTACACCTTGCCAATCCGCTGTGGTCAGCGCGGGAATTGCGGGGTCGCGTGCTGGAGGTCCGGCGTGAGACGCACGACTCCGCGACGCTGGTCATCAAGCCGGGCTGGGGCTTCGGCTTCGACTATGAGCCGGGTCAGTACATGGGGATCGGGCTGCTGGTTGACGGCCGCTGGCGGTGGCGCTCGTATTCACTGACGTCGAGCCCGGTGAAGGGTGCCCGCACGGTGACCATCACCGTCAAGGCGATGCCGGAGGGCTTCCTGTCCGCCCACCTGGTGGGCGGCGTCAAGCCCGGGACGATCGTGCGGCTGGCCGCGCCGCAGGGCAATTTCGTGCTGCCCGATCCGGCGCCACCGGCCGTGTTGTTCGTCACTGCCGGGTCGGGCATCACCCCGGTGATGTCGATGCTGCGCACGCTGGTGCGCCGCGATCAGATCACCGACGTGATCCATCTGCATTCGGCGCCCACCGCGGGAGACGTGATGTTCGGCGCGGAGCTTGAGCAGCTGGCCCGTGACCAAGCCGGATACCAGCTGCGAGTGCGCACGACCCGCAGCCAGGGGCGGCTGGATCTGACCCGGCTGGACGGCGAGGTGGCGGACTGGCGCGACCGGCAGACCTGGGCGTGCGGACCCGAAGCCATGCTCAATGCGGCCGAGCGCGCCTGGTCGGCGGCCGGTGTCGGCGACCGCCTGCATCTCGAGCGCTTTGCGGTGTCGCGCGCGGCGCCGGCCGGAGCCGGCGGCACGGTAACGTTTTCAAAGAGCGGAAAAAGCACCAAAGCCGATGCGGCGACCTCGCTGATGGATGCCGGTGAGCGGACGGGTGTGCAGATGCCGTTCGGCTGCCGGATGGGTATCTGCCAATCCTGTGTGGTCGGCCTGGCGGAAGGCCATGTCCGGGACCTGCGAACCGGCGTTGTGCATGAACCGGGAACGCGTGTGCAGACCTGCATCTCGGCCGCATCGGGCGATTGCGTGCTCGACGTTTAGGTGTTACTCACAGGTAACCTACGGTTTCGTAGGTTACGATAGCGTAGGTCATGCAACTGCAGCCTGCAGGAAGGCAACAACACGATGGCGATCACCGACCTCGATGTCTTCGCACATCTGACGGACGCCGACATCGAGAACCTGGGCGTTGAGCTGGATGCTATCCGCCAGGACATTGAAGACTCTCGCGGCGAGCGCGACGCCCGCTACATCCGCCGCACCATCGCTGCGCAGCGCGCACTCGAAGTCGCCGGCCGGCTGCTGTTGGCCGCCGGCTCGCGGCGGGCGGCCTGGTGGGCGGGCACCGTGACACTGGGCGTGGCCAAGATCGTCGAGAACATGGAGATCGGCCACAACGTGATGCACGGCCAATGGGACTGGATGAACGACCCCGAGATTCATTCCTCGACGTGGGAGTGGGACATGAGCGGGGCGTCCAAGCACTGGCGGTACACCCACAACTTCGTGCACCACAAGTACACCAACATCCTCGGCATGGACGACGA
>JAFAID010000480.1 GCA_019236925.1 Mycobacterium sp.
GGTCGTCTGTGGCGGCGGCGATGCCGATTGGCACCGCCAGCTTCTGCAGCTGCGCGCGGGTGGGGGCAACATAGGCCGCCGCTTCATCCATGGCATCGGGTAGATGCGGCCACTGGCTGCGCCATGACCGGGTCAACTCGTCGGCCAACCACGGCGGGCTGGACGCCCGCATCTGCGTCGTCGTTGCGGCCAGACCGTCGTGGCGCAGCTGATGCGCGGAGTGCCGGGCCGCGATCGCGGCCGGAGCATCGCCGGGCGGACCGGTCCAGGCCGGCAGCGCGGCCAACACGGCCACTGCGCGGTCTGGATGGCGGAGCGCCCAGACAGCGGCCACCGCAGCACCGATCGAAACACCGCCGACGGCGATGCGCCCCCGGCGCGCGGCCTCGTCCAAGGCGGTCAGGTAGCTGTCGATCAAGTGATTTGGCTGTGGCGGCGGTGCCAGGACCTGCGCGCCGGCGTGGCGTAGCGGCCCTGAGAATGCTCGGGTGACGTAGTCGTCGTCGGACCCTGTTCCCGGCAGCATGACGGTCGTCACCCCGCCCAGGTCGATAGCCACACCTAGATACTGCCCGGGCGGTTGCGGGTATTCACGAAAGGTACTGCGGGACCTCGTAGCGCTCGGGAACTAACCGGCCTACGGTGTCCGTTGGCGTGAGAGGATCAGGTTCCACCCGTGGAAGACCTACAGCACGGTCAGGAGAGGCCATGGCGGCGGAAAGTTATCTGCGCCGGTTCACTCGTCGGTTAACGGAGGACCCCGAGCAGCGAGATGCCGAGAAGTTGTCCGATGAGGCGGTGAACACCGGTGCGCAGCGCGCCATTGACTGCGAGCGAGGCCAGGAGGTCACGATGGTCGGAACGCTGCGCTGCGTGGAAACCAACGCCAAGGGTTGCGGCGACGGCGTTCGCGCCGAGTTTTTCGACGGCACCGACACCGTGACGCTGGTGTGGTTGGGCCAACGACGGATTCCCGGAATCGACTCGGGCCGCACGCTGCGGGTGCGGGGCCGGCTGGGCAAGCTGGAGAACGGCGGCAAGGCTATGTACAACCCGCACTACGAAATTCAGCGGTGAAGGGCTCAGTGAACGGCGCGACAGAAGAAGCCAGCGACATGACTCCCGCCGCGGAGACCGAAGGTCAGGCGGTGACGGCAGACCGCACCCCAGCCGAGCGGATGATGGCACAGCTGGGTGGCGTGTCGGGGATGATCTACTCCTCGCTGCCGGTGCTGGTCTTCGTCGGCACCTCGAGGCTGCTGGGCTTGTCCGCGGCGGTCGGCGCGGCGCTCGGCATTGCCACCCTCATCCTGCTGTGGCGGCTGATCCGGCGCGAATCCGCGCAGCCGGCGGTATCGGGACTCATCGGCGTCGTGGTCTGCGCGCTGATCGCCTACATGGTGGGGGAGTCCAAGGGCTATTTTCTGCTGGGCATCTGGATGTCGCTGTTGTGGGCGGCGGTGTTCGGGGTGTCCATCCTGATCCGGCGCCCGGTTGTCGGCTACATCTGGAGCTGGCTGCACCGGCACGATCGAGCCTGGCGCGACGTGCGCCGTGCGGTTTACGTCTTCGATATCGCCACGCTGACCTGGGTGCTGGTCTTTGGCGCACGTTTCGTGGTGCAGCGGCTGCTTTATGATTCCGACCACACGGGCTGGCTCGTGGTGGCCCGGATCTCGATGGGCTGGCCGTTGACCGCCGCGGCGGCACTGGTGACCTTCCTGGCGATCAGGGTGGCGCAGCGCGCTCTGGAGACGACCGCCGTCACTGCAGAGGCAGCATCAGCTGACGCAGCTCCTCCTCCACCTCGCTGACGGCCACAAACAGCAACTCGTCGCCACCTTCGAGTGGCTCGTCGTCCTGCGGCACGATGACCCTGGGCCCACGCAGGATCGTCACCAGCGCGGCGTCCCGCGGCAGCTCCAACTTCCGCACCGGCTTGCCGCCCCACGGCGTGTCGTCGGGCAGGGTGATCTCGACCAGGTTGGCCTGACCGCTCCGAAACTCCATCAGCCGCACCAGGTCTCCGACCGCGACGGCCTCCTCGATCAACGAGCACAGCATCCGCGGGGTGGACACCGCCACGTCGACACCCCAGGCGTCGGTGAACAGCCATTCGTTGCGGGGATCGTTGACCCGGGCCACCACCCGGGGCACCGCGAACTCGGTCTTGGCCA
>JAFAID010000495.1 GCA_019236925.1 Mycobacterium sp.
TGAATCAGAGCCCCGGGATCAGGTCCACGAGGTTGAGCAGCGTGCCTGCGGTCGCCTCCAAGACGGGTGCGGCCGCGCCGTAGCCGAAGGCGAACGGCACCAACGCAATGTCGGCGGCGATCGGATCACCAATGGCGCCAAGCAGATTGCCCGCTTCGAGTTGGTCGGTGAAGAGGTTGAGGTCGTAGGAGGGCAGGCTGGTGAGCAGCGCGTTGACGGTGTCGGCGACGGGCACCAGCGACGCGTAGTCAGTCGACAGGGTGGCGCTGAGATCGTTGATCAGGTCGGTCGGCGACGAGAGCAGCGTCGCATCCGAAATCGGGAAGTTGTCAAAGGAACTCAACGCGGTTTGCGCCAGGCTCAGCAACGTCGGAATGTTCAGCAGCGACTGCAGGTTGGTGGCGTCGGTGAAGCCCATCGTGTGCGCAATGCTGATCAGCTGATTCGTGATCGGGTTGTCCAGAATCGACGAAATGACTTGGTAATTTGACGGATCGTCCAAGTCGTTGATCGCGGCGGTGATGCCTTGCGGGATCCCGTTGACCAAGGCGGTGAAGACATCGCTCAAGTTGACGTCGGTCGGCAGCAGCCCCATCGGGCTCGGCACGTCGGCGAATCCCGGGCTCCAGCCGTCGAAAATGCTGCCGTAGCCGTAGTTCACCAGCACCGACATATCGGGCTGCAGCAGATCGGCCAGCGGATTGCCGATCACGGGGATGAGCCGCAGCGGGTCCAACAGCGGCAGATCCTCGGGAACCATGTAGTAGTTGGTCAGCGTGTCGGCCGTCGACGTCGGCAGTTGGATGGCGTCGGCGAGCTGGCCGGGCAGCGGGTCGAGATAGGTGATGTGGTCGAACAGGATGCCCAGGAACGCGTTCAGGTCGGACAGGAAATCGATTGGATACTTGGGGAAGTCGGCGAATCCGTCGTATTCGTTGGTGTAGATGTCGGTCGGGTAGAGGTCGGCCGGCGTGGCGCCGTCGAACGTGATGCCCAGACTCGGCACCGACGGATCCGAGCCGGCGGGCAGGTCGAAGCGTTCCAGCAAGCCGCCGTTGGGATTGCTCGCATCGCCGACCATGATGAAGTGCACGTCATCGCTTGGCACGCCCTGGGCGGCGAGTTCGGGTTCGGTCGACCCGGAGAAATCCGCGCTTTGTGACCAGCCGAAGACCACCACCGGGTTGGCGGCGTCCACTCCCCCGGCGGCGATTTGACTCTGGATCGCCGAGTCCAGAATTTGTTCCTCCTGCGCGAACGAAGTGTCGACGGGCAGGGTGTGGACGCCGGTGACCGGATACAACCCTTCGGGTGTGAACGGGGCTTGGATGGCGCCGTCGAAGCCGCGCGGCTCCAGGTACAACTGGTCGACGGCCTGTTGGTAGCCCGGGCTGGCGATCGGGGTTCCGCTGGTGCCGAAGATCAGCGCGGTGCCGTCGCCGAGCGGCGAACCTCCATCGTCGACGCTGGTCAGACGTACGTGCGAGTGGCGCAACAGATTTGGGACGGCGACGAGGGCGAGGACGACGACGGTCGCGCACGTGGTGGCGATGGTGCTGCGGCGCGGCATGGCGTCTCCCTGCTTGGCGACTGTGACGGAAATTACAACACGCCTGCCAGTTAGAAACAAGAGCTCTTGTCGAAAAGCGGATCGGCGCTAAAATTCGGCGTCATGGCAGCAATGCGTACGTCCGCGCAACCCCGGCCGCGCACGATCCGCGGCCTGGACGCCGACCAGCGCCGCGCGCAGCGTCGCGAGCAACTCCTGGCGGCGGCGTTCGAGTTGTTCGCCCGCGACGGGTACGCCAACGCATCGATCGAGGAGATCTGCCAAACCGCGTACGTCGGCAACAAAGCGTTCTACGACCTGTTCGACAGCAAGGAAGATTGCTATGTGGCGCTGCTGCGCCAGGTCTCCGAACGCATCGAAGATCAAGTGGCACAAGCGATGCAGGAGTCGGCCGACGCCGACGAAGAAGAACTTGTGCGCCGGCTGCTGTCCGCGTTCGCGCACACGCTGGTCGATGACCCCCGCGTCGCAATGGTGACTTTCGGTGCGGCCGCGGGTATTTCGCCGCGAGTGGAAGCCCAGCGGCGGGAGAACCGGCGCTGGGCTGCGTCGTTCATCGAGGCCCTGTGGCGCCGTAATCATCCGAGCGGCGAAGTCGACTATCACGCGTTGGCGGTGGCCACCGTGGGCGGACTGTTCGAGACGGTGACCGACTTTCTGCACGAGACGGATCCGCCACGGCCGCGCACATTCGACGACCTGATCTCCGATCTGACCACGTTCATGTCGGTCGTCGAGGCCGGAATTCAGGTGAGCGGCGGCAGTTAGTCGTAGTAGTCACAAGAGCAACTGCGGGTCGGGCACTACGCCTCGCGCAAAAGCGCTGTAAAGTACTACTGAAATGTAGTACATTAGCTAACATGTCCGAAGTGCCGGTGCGCGAGCTGAACCAAAATACTGCCGGAGTGCTGGCACGGGTCAAACGTGGCGAGCAGATCGATATCACCGAGCGCGGAGTCGTCGTCGCCCGCCTGGTGCCGTCCCAGGAAAATCCCCTGGCTGAAATGATCAGCGCCGGACGGCTTCGTCCTGCCACCCTCAGCGGACCCGCGCCACGTCCGTCCGGATCGGTTACGACTGACCATGAATCCGGCCAGGTGCTACGCGAGTTGCGTGACACCGAACGTTACTGATGCTGTACCTTGACACGTCGGCCCTGATGAAACTGATACGGCGTGAACCGGAAAGCGATTCCCTCGCTGACTGGCTTGACGCGCAGACACCGGCGCCGTGGGTGTCATCGACGCTGATCGAGGTAGAACTCCCTCGGGCGCTGCGCCGGGTGGCGCCATCGCTGCTCACCGATGTGCCCGCGATCGTGGCTCGCGTAGCGCGATACGAAGTCGATGAAGTGGTCCGGGCCGCCGCCGCAGCGTATTCCGATACCGCGCTGCGGTCACTGGACGCGATCCATCTCGCGACGGGGGACGCGGTGTTCGGCACTCAGTTGACCGCGTTCGTTTGCTACGACGAACGTCTCCGCGCCGCTGCAAACGCGGTCGGCCTACCGACGGCTGCTCCGGGCCGTTGAGAGTGCGATGACGTTGGAAGTCGATGCGCTGCTGAGCGACTACGCGGGCGACGCTCCCGGCGCGAGCGTACTGGTGCTGCACGACGGTGAGCCGGTGGTGCGCGCGAGCTACGGCCTCGCGGACTTGGAAGCGGGCATGCCTACCACGCCTGAGACGAACTACCGGCTCGCGTCGATGACGAAACAGTTCACCGCGGCGAGCATCCTGCTGCTGGCCGAGGACGGCAGCCTCACGCTCGACGACCACGCTCACGAGTGGCTGCCCTCCTTGCCGCAGGCCGCCGAGACGGTGACGATTCGCCACCTGCTCACCCATACGTCGGGGCTCATCGACTACGAAGACCTGATCCCGGAAACCTTCATAGCGCAGTTGCACGACGCAGATGTGGTACGGCTGCTGGAAACGCAGGACCGCACCTACTTTCGCCCTGGCACCGGCTATCGGTACAGCAACAGCGGCTATGCGCTGCTGGCGCGGATCGTGCAGAGAGCGTCGGGGAAGACCTTCGCCACGTTCCTGCGTGATCGCATCTTTCAACCGCTCGCCATGTTCAACACAGTCGCCTACGAGGAAGGCATCTCGACGGTGAACCATCGCGCGTTCGGCTACACCGAAGAGGCGGGCTGGTGGAACCGCACCGACCAAGACCCGACGAGTGCGGTGCTCGGGGACGGCGGAATCTATTCGTCCATCGATGATCTCGCGAAATGGGATGCCGCGCTGTACGATTCGCGTCTGCTGCAGCCGAGCTCATTGCGAGCGGCTTTCACACCCGCGACGCGCACGGATGATCCCAAGGTCGAGTACGGCTACGGCTGGCGCATCACCGGCGAAACGCTGTGGCACTCGGGCGAGTCGGTGGGTTTCCGCAATGTGATCGTGCGCTACCCGAAGCGGCACATGACGGTAATCGTGCTGACCAACCGGAACGAGCCCGAGCCCTACCAGCTCGCGCTGGAAATCGCCGACGCGAAATAGGCCGCCTCGCTGGCTCGTCGGGCGCAGGCGTCACGACTGTCACACCCGTCACGTGGCCGAACCACTGGGCGAAATGCCCACCTCTGAGCGACTTTCTAGCGACAAGGCGGTGCGGGCTCGCTCCGGGCCGCTGAGAGTCGAAGCCACGAAACTTATGCTTCTTCTGCTGCGAAGACAACACCGGGGTTGAGGATGCCCGCCGGGTCGAAGCTCTGCTTGATGCGGCGCAGGAGGGCTATCTTGGCCGGGTCTTCGAGGTGCAGGAAGTACGGGGTTTTGGCGCGGCCCAGGCCGTGTTCGCCGGAGATCGCGCCACCCAATTCCATTGCCAGCGCGAAGATGTCGGTCAGTAGCTTCTTCCTGGTGTCCGGATCCTTGCACATGATGGCCAGGTGCACGTTGCCATCGCCGGCGTGCCCGCAGCCGGCGGCGAAACCGCCCGCGGCGGTCGCCAAACCACGCGCGGCGGAAATGAACTTCGGCATCGCGGCGCGGGGCACGACGGTGTCGATGAGATCGTCTGCGCCGACCGCCTTGATCGTCCAAAACGCCTTCTCGCGCGCCTCGATCAGCTTGCGTGCCGAGGCTCCTTCGAGCACATAGACGTCGACGGCACCCAGCTCGGCGAGCATCTCACCGCACCGCTCGACGTCCTCGTCCAGTCGCTCGGCGGTC
>JAFAID010000536.1 GCA_019236925.1 Mycobacterium sp.
GCAGACGCGCTTGTACCGGATGCGGCCATTGTCCTTGGCGTGCACCTGATGAAACTTGATGTCGTGGTCCTCGGTCGCGCTGTACACCTTGACCGGGACGTTGACCAGCCCGAAGGAAATCGAACCCTTCCAGATGGAACGCATACAGTCAGTATGCCCATACGGCCATCCGGATACGCGCCTAACCGAGACGCGCCGGCTTCCTGCCGGTAACGGACCACGTCTCGACGTGACCGCCCCCCTTGACGTCGATCGTCCCGCGGGCCTGACAATCGAATTCACCGCTGACAAGGTCGAACGTATTGCGGGTGATTTGGATGACGCCGCTTTGGCCGTGTGACTCCATGCGGCTTGCCATATTGACCGTCTCGCCCCAAAGGTCGTAGATGAATTTTCTGCGGCCGATGACGCCCGCGACCACCGGGCCGGAGTTGATGCCGATGCGGAAGGCCAGTCTTCTCCCGCCGAATGTCCGCCGGCCGATCTCGGCCTGCATGTCGAGGGCGAAGTTGACCAGCGCCTGGGCGTGATCAACGCGTGCGCGCGGCACGCCCGCGGCGACCATGTAGCAGTCGCCGATCGTCTTGATCTTCTCCAGGTCGTACTTGTCGACGAGATCGTCGAAGCACTCGAACACGTCGTTGAGCAGATCGACCAGGGTGAGCGGCAGCATCGTCGCCGCCATCGGGGTGAATTCGACGATGTCGGCGAACAGGATGCTGGCGTTGTCATGATGGGCGGCGATCGCGCGGGGTTCGGTCTTCAGCGCCTCGGAAATCTCCCTCGGCAGGATGTTGAGTAGCAGCGTCTCCGAGCGCTCCTGGAAGAAGTTGCGACGGCGGACGAAGTAGTGCAGCAGCCCGAATCCGATCGCGATGACCAAACCGATGTTGAACACGAAGAACCAGGTGACGAACGCATCGGGTAGGTTCGCCGGACTCAGATGAGGCTGCAGCAGCGCGGTCACCACCAGCAGCGCGACGAAGCCGATGATCCAAAACAGCGTCCGCTTGGGCTCTTCGAGTAAAAGCGAACCCAGCGGACACAGTGCCGCCCAGATGATGACCACGCTGGATTGCCGAAAGCCGCCGAGCGCGATCGTCACCAGCCACGGCAGGATCAGAATCAAGAGCAGTTGGGTGAAGCGATAGAACGCAAGGTTGCGAGACGCGGCGAATAATGCGGTACTCACCAATGTGAAAACCGAATAGAACGCCGGCGCGGCAGCCGCAAGCGGGGCGTGCACCAGCAGGTAGATGACGGTCCACAGCACCGTGAACGGTAAAGTGCCCGCGCACAACACGACCGCGAGACGCTTCTGCAAAGCGGTTTCGTTGGTGTCGGCCGCGGTTGCGCCGATTCGTCCGGCCCACGCACTGCGCATAGTGACCCCTTGGCTCACCGCTACGTTAGCTGCGGACGGCCCTCGCTACGGCAGTTCAGCTGAGCTGCCCTGCGGCGGCGTCCAGCGCGGCTCGATCCGGCAGGTCAGCACCCGCGCGCGCGACAGTCAGTGCCGCGGCGTTGCTGGCCGCCTCGAGTGCCGCGGTCAGCGCACCCAGGTCTATCCCGGCAAGCTCGGCACGTCGCTGCGTGCCCAACAAGCCGCGCGCCCACAGCGCGTCGATAAGCCCGACCATGAACGCGTCGCCGGCACCGACGGTGTCGACCACCCGCACCGGCCGGGCCGGCACCCGCACTTCACCGGCCGCGCAGATTGCCGCCGCTCCCCGTTCAGCCATCGTCATCGCGACGATGGCGGGTCCCAGCGCCAGCCAGGTTTGGGCAATCCGCTCGGGCGGACGGTCGGGGTCGATCCAGCGCAGATCCTCTTCGCTGACTTTCACGATGTCGCTGCGCTCGACGAGATGCTCGATGCGTTCGCGCGCCAGCTCTCGGTCGGCGATCAGCGATGGGCGCACGTTGGGGTCGAAAGTGGTTGTGGCTGAGAGATGGTAGGTGTCGACGAGCGCTGCGACAGCGAGGCAGCCGGGTTCCTGCACCGCGGCAATCGATCCGGTGTGCACGAAAAGCGGCGGCGCCACCATCGGTGTACCGGAAAGCTGCCAGTCCAGATCGAACACATAGTCGGCTGACCCGTCTTCGCCAACGTGCGCCCGCGCGGTGGCCGTCCGGGCGGCGGTTTGACTTCCCGAAACAAGTTGTGCCCCAGCGGCAGTGACATACTCAGCGATAAGCCGGCCGTATCGGTCGTCGCCGATGCTGGTCAGGAAATCGACGTCGCGACCCAGCCGGGCCAATCCGACCGCGACGTTGAGCGGGCTTCCACCCACATGCTCGCCGGAGACCTGGCCGTCTCGCTCGACGATGTCCATCAGCGATTCGCCGATCACCAGCCCGCGGGTCATCGCAGTAAAGCCTCCAACGTCGCGCGAGCTCCCTTGCGGTGCAACGAATCCAGCGCCCAGCGGTATGCGTCGACGAAGCGTGGCTGCTGGGCCAGATCCCCGAACACCGCGGTGAGCTCGATGAACGCGGTGGGATTCTCGTGTTGCGACCGGGCGATCGGCAGCAGCGAGTCCGCCAGCTGGTCCACCACCTCGATCGGCTTACCCCACTCGTCGACGCCCTCGGCGTAGCGGGCCCAGCTGGCCACCGTGGCCGCCGCCAGCCGAACCGACCCATCGCCGGCCAGGTTGTCGCGGACCACCGGGAGCAGCCATTTCGGGATGCGGTCCGACGAGTAGGCGCACAGCCGGGCAACGGTGTCGCGAACGCCTGGGTTGGCGAACCGCTCGATCAGCGTGCGACTGTAGGCATAGAGGTCGATCCCGGGCACCGGTGCGAGTGTCGGGATGGCCTCGAAATCGAAATAGGCGAGCAGGAATTCGGCGAACAGCGGATCACGGGCCGCGTCGTGGACGAACTCGAATCCGCACAGATGGGCGAAGTAGCACAGGCACTGATGTCCGGCGTTGAGCAGGCGCAGCTTCATCGACTCGTACGGGCGGACATCGTCGACCATCAGCACGCCTGCCTGCTCTAACGGCGGCCTGCCGTCGGAGAAGTCGTCTTCGAGGACCCAGGCGGCGAACGGCTCGGCCACCACCGGCCACCGATCGGCGACACCGAAGTCGCGCTGTACCGCCGCGGCCATCTCCAGTGTGGTGGCCGGGGTGATGCGGTCCACCATCGAACTCGGGAAGCGGGTGCGTTCTGCCACCCATTCGGCGAGCCCGGGATCCCGGCGTTCGGCATGGGCGAGGACGGCCCGCCGCGCGACCTGGCCGTTGCTCTCGATGTTGTCGCACGACGCGATTGTCGGTGCGGCGATCCCGCGGGCGCGACGCCTGGCCAGAGCCTCGAAGATCAACGCGAACGCGGGACCGTCGGGGTCGCGGTAACCGCCCTCGGTGATGGTCAGCGAAATGATCCGGGTGGTCGCCGCGGCCAGCACCTCCAGCGCTGCCTCCGGATCGTCGGGGGCGTAGCGATAGTCGATGATCGAGCCGATCACTTGTGCGTCCCGGCTGCCGTCAGGGTTCTCCAGAATCAGCGTGTACAGCCCGTCCTGGTCACGCAGAACGTCGCGCATTGGCCAGTCGGCGGGCAACACGCCCACCCCGCAGATGCCCCACTCGCGCGCCAGGCCCCGCTGCAGCAACCGGTCGACGTACATGGCCTGATGCGCCCGGTGAAAGTGACCGGCCCCGATATGGGCGATACCGACGCCGATGCTGCTGCGGTCATAGCTCGGCGCTGCGATCGGCAGGTTTGGTAGCGCTGCGTTGTTCAGATTCATTGCGTTAGGCACGATTGCACAACTCCTCCCGTGCCGGGCCCGAATCGTCATTGTGTGAGCGGCGTACGCCTACCCAAGCCGGGAACCTCCACCTGTCACGGGCGACAATATAAGGGCATCGGCGAGAGCGCGCCACGAGTCGGTTATCGCGACCGCCCCGGCATCGATCAATTCCGCACTGCGGCGGGAACGTTCGTCCGCTGGTATGAACATCAGGTTGCCGACGGTGAGGTATCCGGCCGCGACTGCCGATTTGACGCCGGGCACGGAGTCTTCGACGGCCAGGCCCTGGTGGGCGCGGACGTCCATTACCTCGCCGGCATGCAGGTAGACCGCAGGATTCGGCTTGCTCGTCGGCACCGGAAGGGAATCTTCCGCGCTGAAGCGCAGCGCTGCTGGGATGAGCGGGTCGAGGCCGGTGACGGCGAAACAGGCGTCCAGGCGCTTGGTGGCGCTGGAGCTGACCGCTGCCAACGCATACCGCGATGCGAGGGTTTGCAGTGGACCAAGCACCTGCGGATCTGGTTTTAGGGTCGCGGCCAGATGAGTGGTGACCTGCTCGCGTTCTTGGCGCACCCATTGCTCGAGTTCGTCGGCAAACAACGCGCGACCGGCAGCCGCGTCGCTGTCCGAAGCGATAAGAGCTTCGGGACGGCCATCTGCCAGTGTCTCCTCGAAGGGCACGCCGCACTGCACAGCCAGGTCGATAGCGGTGCTGCGAAAGTTCTTTCCGGTGGCCTTCTTTCGTAACTCGTCGGCGCTGAATGGGGCTGTCACGCCGAACCTGGCCAGGAAACGATTGGTCACCTCGGTCGAGGCGGCGAACGCCGGCGCCTCGGATGCGAAGAGGTTGTCATCTGCGTCGCAAAGCACGGTGGTGATTGGTGCAGGGTCGAATTCGCGTACAACCCTTAGCCCGTGAGGGTTCATCACGACACCAGCTCTCGCGCATCGTCCCGCAACGCTCGGCGCAGCGTGGGCAACACACCGCGCTCATCGATGTCCGCAATCATGTCGCCGAAGCGCTCCGTGAAGCAGGGAATCAGACGAAGCTCGGTGAAGATTTCGTGCCGCAGCAACGGGCCGGGGTTGTTACCTTCCATGGTCGCCAACTTAGTCAGCAATTCTGACTGCGGGTCGTCGATGCGGATTTCGCGACCCTTGAGGTCGTAGCCGCGCAGATACCGGGCCCACCCGGCCAAAGCCAACATCAGCAGAGTGTGCGGTCTGTCCTGGGCGATCGCCTCCTGCAGGGACGGCAGCAGAAACGACCAAATCTTCGTCGATCCGCGGCGGGCTAACCGCGACAACTGGTCGCTCATGCGGGGATTGCTGAGGCGAGTGAGCAATGTATTCCGATAGCCGGGTGTGTTCATCCCGGGTACCGCCGGCAGCAGTGGCTGGATCTCATCGCGCATGAGTTGCTCGACGTAATCGAAGATCACGTGGTCTTTCATTGCTTCGTCCGTGCGCTGGTAGCCGGCCAGCGTGCCCAAACACGCCAACGCGATATGGGTTCCGTTGAGCAGACGGGTCTTGATCAGCTTGTGGTCGCTGACATCGGTCACGAACTGGGCGCCGACCTCCTCGAGCGGCGGGCGGCCGTCGCTGAAACTGTCCTCGATGATCCACTGGCAATACGGTTCGGTCAGCACCGGCCACCTGTCGGCGACACCGAACGTGCGCTCGACGAATTCGCGCTCCGACTTGGAGGTCGAAGGGGTGATGCGGTCGACCATCGTCGACGGGAATGCGACATGTGTGTCGATCCAACGGGCGAGGTCGGGGTCTCGCAACGCGGCGAACGACACCAGCGCGGTTCGCGCCGGCGGGGTGTTGTCCGGAATGTTGTCGCAGCACAGCACCGTAAAGGGAGCAATACCGCTGCGGCGACGATGTTCGAGTGCCTCGGCCAGGTATCCCCACGCGGTGGCAAAGCCGCTGGACGCGACAAGATCGGCATGCACGTCGGGGTGGTCAGCGTCGAACTCGCGGGTCACCGGATCGAGGAAGTACCCGTTGCCGGTAATGGTCAGGCTGACGATACGGGTTCGGGGATCAGCCAGCGCGGCACGAACCGCGGCGCTGTCGTTCGGTGCGTAGTGGATGGAGCCGATCGAGCCGACTACGCGGGCGGTTTGGCGGTCGTGGCCGCGTTGTACAACGGTGTAGAGCCCATCCTGGGCCGACAGCAAGTCTTTGGCATCGCGGGAGTGAAGGCTGACCCCGGTAACCCCCCACTCCGTGGAAATGCCCGAGCAGGCGAGGTCGTCGAAATAAACGGCTTGATGCGCGCGGTGAAAATTGCCTGCCCCGATATGAACGACGCCTCGTTGCAGCATCGACCGGTCGTAGGTTGGCACGTCGATTCGTTGGGAATGCAGTTCCAGGGTTGCATTACTGAGAGGTACGCCACACTTTGGACGCCACGGAATTACGTCGCGCATCGGGCCATGATGC
>JAFAID010000584.1 GCA_019236925.1 Mycobacterium sp.
CAGACGATGTGCGAGGGCGGCGGTCAGGCCAACGCCACTATTGTGGAGCTGCTGTGATCCAAACAGTGCCTGCGGCGTTGGCCGAGCGGCGCGGCAATGTTCTGGTGATCACGATCAACCGCCCGGAGGCCCGCAACGCGGTCAACGGCGCCGTCAGTACCGGCGTCGGCGACGCGCTCGAGCAAGCCCAGAACGACGACGAGGTGCGGGCGGTCGTGATCACCGGCGCCGGTGACAAATCCTTCTGTGCGGGAGCAGATCTCAAGGCGATTTCGCGGCGCGAGAATCTGTATCACCCCGACCACGGCGAGTGGGGCTTCGCCGGTTACGTCCATCACTTCATCGACAAGCCGACCATCGCGGCGGTCAACGGCACCGCGCTGGGCGGCGGTACCGAGCTGGCTCTGGCCAGTGACTTGGTAGTGGCCTGCCAAAGCGCGACGTTCGGTTTACCGGAGGTCAAGGTCGGGTTGTTTGCCGCGGCCGGCGGGGTGTTCCGGATCGTGCATCAGTTGCCGCGCAAGATCGCGCTCGAGATGGTACTCACCGGTGAGCCGATCAGCGCTGCCGAGGCCGCCAAGTGGGGCCTGATCAACCAGGTCGTCCCGGACGGCACCGTGCTGGAGGCCGCACTCGCGCTGGCCGAGCGGGTCACGGTGAACGCGCCGTTGTCGGTGCAGGCCAGTAAGCGGATCGCCTACGGTGCCGACGACGGCGTCATCCCAGACGAGGAACCCGGCTGGGCCCGAACCCAACGCGAATTCGGCGTAGTGCTGAAATCCGAGGACGCCAAAGAAGGCCCGTTGGCGTTCGCCGAAAAACGTCCGCCGGTCTGGAAGGCCCGCTGAGGCCGGCGCGAAAAGCCTAGCGCGCCAGCGTGTTCACCGCCCGGTCGAATAGACCGGGAAACGACGTGCAAGCCGGCACGATCGCGCTTCGGCCGACCCGCGGCGTGGTGGCCAGCACCAGCGCGCGGGTGAGCAGTCGGTAGTTGCGGGTGATGCGGCGCCACGCCGCCTCGTAGGACGACGGCGCCTCGTCGACGATGGCGGCTACGGCCGCACTGGCTTCCTTGACGGCAAGACTGATGCCTTCGCCGGTCAGGGCATCCTCGTATCCCGCTGCGTCGCCGACCAATAACACCCGTCCGGCGACCCGCCGGGAGACCAGCTGGCGCAGCGGGCCGCAGCCGCGCGGCTGCCCGGGCTTTGCCCCGCGCAAATGCTGCGCGAGCCGTGGAAACCAGGCAAGATCGGGTTGGCGCCGGGAGAGAATAGCCACGCCAACCAGATCCGGCTCCACCGGCGTCACGTACGCCTCACCCCAGGGTGACCAGTACACTTCGGCGAACTCCGACCACGCGGGTACCGAAAAGTGCCAGCGCACCCCGTAGCGCCGTGGATTTCCCGCCCGCGCGCCGATTCCGACTGCGCGGCGCATTGCCGAGTGCAGTCCGTCTGCGGCCACCATCCATCTCGCCCGCACATCTGCCGCCGTGACACCGGCCGCATCCTGGTCGACCTGGGTGACCCGCGTCGAAACCCATTCGGTGTCCTGTTCTTTCGCGCGGGCAGCCAATGCGGCATGCAACGTGGTGCGCCGCACGCCCCGACCCGGGTGATCGCGAAAGCGCGCTTCGGCGCGACGGGATTCGCTCAGGTAAGCGATGCCCCGGAGCGGCTGACCGGCCGGGTCGATGCCCAGCGACGTCAGCTCGGCCACGCCGCCGGGCATCAGCCCTTCACCACATGCCTTGTCGATCGGGTCTACCCGCGGCTCGGCGACGATCACCGAAAGTCCTTGCCTGCGCGCGTATAACGCGGTGGCAAGTCCACCGGGCCCGCCACCGACGATCAGCAGGTCGGCGTCGTAAGTCATGAGCGCCACTCCTCTTCATCGCAGCGCTCGGCATCGTCGCCGTCGCGCGTCATGTCATGAATAGCCCAGCGCCGCGTTTTCCACCCTGATCCGCACCGTGAGCAGTAGCGCGTTGGCCAGCGTGAAGGTCGCCGCGGTCAGCCACGCCGTGTGCACCAACGGTAGCGCCACGCCTTCGACGACGACGGCCACATAGTTCGGGTGATGCAGCCACTGGTACGGACCCCGTCGTATCAGCGGCGACTGCGGTACCACGATCACCAGCGTGTTCCACCGGTGGCCGAGAGTGGCGATACACCACCAGCGCAGCGTCTGACTCAGTACCACCAGCGCGAGCATCGGCCAGCCGAGCCAGGGAATGAACGGTCGGTGCAATGCCCACACCTCGCCGGCGCACCCGAGTAACAACGCAGTATGGATCGCCACCATCACCGGATAGTGGCTGCGGCCGAATTCCTTGCCGCCGTGGGCAAAAGCCCATCGTGCGTTGCGCTTGGAGACGATCAGCTCGGCCAGCCGCTCGATGCCGATCGCCAGGATCAGCAGGTAGTACACGACCTACCAGCCAAGCAGCACGAGTTCCGAACAGAACGCCGGCCCCATGGCTATCATCAACCCGAACGAGCCCGGCGGCGGCGGATCGGCCATGTTGGCACGAAGGACATCCAGCACCGACACCGACGAGAGATTCCCGTTGTCGCGCAACGAGGTTCGGGTGTAATCAAGGGCATCGACCGGAAGGTCCAGGGTGTGCTCGACGGCTTCGATCACCTTCGGTCCGCCGGGATGGCAGACCCACGTCGAGATGTCCGCGGGCGTGAGGTCGTGGTCGTTCAGGAAATTGCGGACGTCTTCGCCCAGGTACTTCTCGGCCACCGTCGCGACCTCGGTGGACAACTTGATCTGGAATCCGTTGGTGCCGATATTCCAGCCCATCACCTCTTCGGTGTCCGGGTAGAGCCGGCTGCGGGTGGCGAGCACCCGGGGTCCCGTCGGTGTCCGCGCAGACCCCTTGGCAACGACGGCGCCGGCAGCGTCACCGAACAGGCTGGCCGCTACCAGATTGGCGATGGAGTAGTCGTCGCGCTGCAGCGTCAATGAGCACAGCTCGACAGCGAGCAGTACCGACACCTGATCGGGGAACGCGAGCAGGTAGTCATGCATACGGGCAACCCCCGCGGCCCCGGCGACACAGCCAAGTCCGAACAACGGGACCCGCTTGACGTCGGGTCGCAAGCCCACGCGGGTCGCCAGCCGGGCCTCCAACGTCGGCACCGCCAGTCCGGTGACGGTCGTCGAGAAGATGATGTCGACCTCGGAGGGCGTGACCTTGGCGGCTTCGAGTGCCGAGAGCAGCGCGCGCTCACCGATTTCCAGGGCGGTGTCGATGAATATGTCGTTCGCTTCGGTGAAGCCGGTCAGTTTGCCGTACTGGGACAACGGCAAGCTGACGCGGCGGGTCTGCACGCCGGCGCTGTCGCCGAACCGGTCAAACTGCGGCCCGCCCAAGCCGGTCAGGCCCGACAGCGCCTCCTTCTGGCCGACCTGGTAGGGCGGATATTCGACCGCCACCGATGCTACGGACGCAAACGGTGTCATATTGGCTTTACTCCCTGCACGCCGGGCCGACGGGGCGCGTTTTTAATCGTATCCATGTGGGTCAGTCACGGCTTGGGCCGCTTCGTTGTTTGAATCCAATTGTTTGGAACTTAACCACAATTACTCGGAATGTGCACCGTGCCTTGGTTGCGCGCTTCGGCGGGCCCGTACTCGTCGTTTCACTGCCCGCATGCAACAAGATGGCTGAATCTGAGGGCCCTGCTCCTTCTAGCGCCTTAAGGCCCGCATCGTCACCAGGCTACGTTGGGAGGTGTGCGGAGTCTGGTGACGGGCGCGACCGGCTACGTGGGATCACGGCTGGTCACAGCGCTACTTGCGGCGGGCCACCAGGTGCTGACCGCCACCCGGGACCCGGCGCGACTTGAGCGTATGGGTTGGTTTGACGACGTCACCCCTGTCACTCTCGACGCTTCCGACATAGAGTCGGTTCGCAAGGCGTTCGCCGCTGCCGGTCCGATTGATGTCGTCTACTACTTGGTCCACGCGATCGGACAACCCGGCTTCCGCGATGCCGACCGGGCAGCGGCCGGCAACGTCGTCGCGGCTGCCCAGCAAGCTGATCTGCGTCGCATCGTCTACCTGGGCGGATTCGTCCCTGACGACCCCGATGACGGGGCGCTGTCCGAGCATCTCACCAGCCGGGCGGAGGTGGCCCAGGCGCTCTCGGCCCACGGTGGCCCGGAACTGGTGTGGTTGGGCGCGGCATTGATTTTCGGCGCCGGTTCGACGTCGTTCGAGATGTTGCGCTACGTCGGTGACCGGTTCCCGGTCATCCCGATTCCGGCGTGGATGGACAACCCGATCGACCCGATTTCCATCCGCGACGTCCTGCATTACCTGGTCGCGGCCGCCGATGCCACACAGGTGCCGGCGGGTGCCTACGACATCTCCGGCCCAGACCGGACGTCATATCATGCGCTGCTGAAAGCCTATGCGCGGATTGCCGGCAAGTGGCACACGAGCCTGCCCGCGCCCGGGGTGGACACCACGGTGGCGTCCTGGGTTACCGCCGTGGCGCTGCCGGTGCCCGACGGGTTGGCGGCCGATCTGGTGGAGTCGCTGGATCACCCGATGCAAGCCGCCGGATCCGGCCTGCGTGGTCTGGTTCCCGACCCACCCGGCGGGCTGGTTCCTGTCAAGGAAGCGATCACCCGGGCCTTAGCGAGCCGTCGGCCGCTTCCGGTGAACGCGCTGCCCGACCCACACCATCTTGCTGACAGCGATCCGGCGTGGGCCGGAGGCGATGCGCTGCGGCTGCGACGACTCGCCGGTCTGGTCACACCGTCGATCGCGCGGCCCGGTCTTGCGTTGGTGGATGCCGTCCCGGGGCCCATCGCCGGTGCGCTGCGAACCGGCCTCGACGTGCTGATCGCTCTGACACCGAAGGTGCGCTTCGCATGACCGACCCGGGCATCAATGCGCCAGCTTGTGTACCACCTGGTTGAACACCCCGGGCAGCAATGTGCACGCGGGGACAATGGCGTGCCGGGCCGCGCGTGGCACAGTGGCCAGCACGAGCCCGCGGGTGATCAGCCGATAATCGCGGGTGATGCGGTGCCAGGCACGTTCATACGACGACGGCGTGTCGTCGACGATAGCGTCGACCGCCGCGCCGGCTTGCTTGACGGCGAGGCTGATTCCTTCGCCCGTGAGAGCATCCTCGTATCCGGCCGCATCACCCACCAGCAGCACCCGTCCGGCGACACGGCGCGAAACCACTTGTCTCATGGGGCCGCAGCCTCGTGCTTGCCCGCGCCTGGCGCCGCGCAAATGGTTCGCCAGCCACGGGAACCAGGCCAGTTCCGGACGCCTGTGGGACAGGATCGCCACGCCGACCAGGTCCGGCTCTACCGGTGTCACGTATGCCTCGCCCCACGGCGACCAGTGCACCTCGACGAACTCCGACCAGGCCGATACCCGGTAATGCCAGCGCACTCCGTAGCGGCGTGGCGTACCGACTACGGCGTTGATGCCGACGGCGCGACGGACCGCCGAATGAAGTCCGTCGGCTGCCACCAGCCATTTCGCGCGTATACCCGCAGCCGTCACCCCGTTGGCGTCTTGGTCGACACTCGTGATACGGGCCCGGATCCATTCGGTGTCTTGCTCTTTGGCGCGTGACGACAGCGCGGCATGGAGCGTGGTCCGTCGCACTCCCCGGCCCGGCCCGCCGCGGAAAGGCGCCTCGGCGTGACGATGTTCGCGCACATAGGCAATCCCTCGAAACGGCATGCCGGCAGGGTCCACGTCCAGTGCTGCCAGCTCGGCCAAGCCGCCGGGCATCAAGCCCTCCCCGCACGCCTTGTCGATGGGATTCTCCCGCGGCTCGGCCACGATCACCGAAAGCCCTTGTCGGCGAGCGTGCAATGCCGCGGCGAGACCGCCGGGGCCTCCGCCGGCGATCAGGAGGTCGGTGTCGTAGGTCATCCTGAGTAGCCCACGTGCTGCACGGCCTACCAGCCGAGCAGCACGAGTTCGGAGCTGAAACCCGGTCCCATGGCAATCATCAGGCCGATGGAGCCCGGCGGTGGCGGGTCGGCCATGGTGCCCTCCAGGATGTCCAGTACCGAAACCGATGACAGGTTTCCGTTGTCGCGCAGCGATTTCCGGGTGCCCTTGAGCGCGTCGGCGGGCAGATCGAGGACGTCTTCGACCGCGTCGATCACTTTCGGGCCGGCCGCGTGCAACACCCACGTTGACACGTCTGCGGTGGACAGTCCGTGGTCAGCGAGGAACTTCCGGACGTCATCGCCCAGGTATTTCTCGACGACGGTCGCGATCTCGACTGACAAGACGATCCGGAATCCATCGGCGCCGATGTTCCAGCCCAGCACGTCTTCGGTGTCCGGGTAGGTATGGCTGCGGGTGGCCAGCACCTTCGGCCCGGCCGATGCCCGGTTCGCCCCAGCCGCGATAACGGCGCCGGCGCCGTCACCAAACAGGCTAGCGGCCACAAGATTTGCGATCGAATGGTCTTCGCGCTGAACGGTGAGCGAGCACAGTTCGACGGCCAGCAGTGCTGCCACATGATCGGGGTAGGCCCGGAGGTAGTCATACACCCGAGCTAAGCCTGCCGCGCCCGCGACACAGCCCAGGCCGAACAGGGGGACACGTTTGACGTCGGGACGTAGGCCGGCCCGGGTCATCAGCCGTGCCTCCAACGACGGCACGGCGAGACCAGTTACCGTCGTGGAAAAGATGATATCGACCTCCGATGGTTCGACCTGTGCTTTCGCCAGGGCGGACAGCAACGCACGCTCGCCTAGCTCAAGGGCGATGTCGAGGTATGTGTCGTTCGCGTCGGTGAAGCCGCTCAATTCGCCATAGCTGGGGGGCGGTAGCGCGAGCTGGCGGGAATCAACCCCACTGTTGGTGGCGAAGCGCTGAATGTCCAGGCCGGCGATGTCGGCCAGCGCCATTGTCAGCTCATCTTGGCTGTGCCGGTGCGGCGGGAACTCGACGGCCACCGCCGCGACGGACGGCATTCCAATCTTGTTAATTGCCAGGGTCGGTAGGTCAAGCATCACCTGATGCTCGCCGGGCGCGAAGGTGTCCACGTAAGTGGTAACGGTGTTCCCCACGTATTGGTTCAATTGCCGTGCAAGTGGGACTAGTTCAACGTCTGTGCAATACCGCGGGCATAGTGATTTCGGCCCAATGACCTACCCGCGTCGCAAAGGACGCGACCTGATCGGATACGTCCGGTGAGCGGGGCGACCCGGACACGCTGTTTCTGCTCGCACCATCGCGGGCAGCGCCTGAATTCTCGACCGGCATGCGCCGGGCTCGCTAGGTTGGAACGCGTGCGGATTGTGGTGGATGCCGTCCTCGGGCCGATCGCCCGTGCGCTGCGAACCGGCCTGGACACGCTGAGCACCCTGACACCAAAGGTGCGTTTCGCGTGACCGGTGCCGGCGACCCCAACACCAGCGCGCTGGCCGAGATCCGCGCCGGAATTGTCAACGTCGCTGTGCCGCACAACGAACCGCCCTCAGTCAAACGACGTCGGCGGATCGTCGTCGCGGTTGTGCTATTGCTCGGCGCGGGGGTGCTGGGGTTGGCGCTGCGACGGCATCCCGGCGAATCGACCTTCTACTGGTTGTCGCTGGCGCTGGCGGCGGTCTGGGCGATCGGAGCGTTCGGCTCCGGCCCGCTGCATCTCGGCGGTGCCCGCTGGCGTGGTCGCAACCAGCGTCCGGTGATCAGCGGCACCGTGATCGGTCTGCTGCTCGGCGCCGTCTTCGTGCTCGGCGGGTTGATCGCCAGAGAGATTCCCGCGGTCTCCGAGCTGATCACCCGGGTGCTGCAGTACACCGACCAGGGCCCGTGGCGGCTGACCATGGCCATCGCGCTGGTCGGCGGCATCGCCGAGGAACTGTTCTATCGCGGTGCGCTCTACACCGCGCTGGGCCGCTACCACCCGGTGCTGGTCTCGACGATCGTGTACGTGGCCGCCACCTTGGCCAGCGGCAACCCGATGCTCGCGTTCGCCGCCATCATCCTCGGGACCGTGTGTGCGTTGGAACGCCGCGCCACCGGCGGCGTGCTGGCACCGATCCTGACGCACTTCGTCTGGACCCTGGTGGTACTGCTGGCGTTGCCCCCGCTGTTCGGTTTGTGAGTTCGCCGCAGTCAGCTGTCGGTGAAGTTCGGCGTCCGACGCTCTTGGAAAGCCCTTGCGCCCTCGCGGAAGTCGTGTGATTTCAGCAGGACCGACTGACCCGCCAATTCGCGCTGCAGGGTCGCCTCCAACTCCGCGAGCGTGGCCCCGTTGATGGCGTCCTTGGTCTTGGCGAACGCCATCGCGGGCCCGGACAGCAATCCGGACACCACCTTATCCACCTCGGCCTCGAAGTCGTCAGCGGGGTAGACCGCGCTGATCAGGCCGCAAGCCAGTGCGTCAGCGGCGGGCAGCCGCTCGGCCAGCAACGCCATTCGCATCGCCCGCGTTCGGCCGACAGCGGCGGCAACCAGCGCCGACGCACCGCCGTCGGGCATCAGGCCGATCTTGGTGAAGGCAAGCATGAAAAACGCCTTGTCCGAGGCCAATACCAGGTCGCAAGCCAGAGCGATGGAGACACCGACACCGGCCGCCGCCCCCTGAACTACCGCTACGACCGGGCACGGCAGCGCGGTGATTGCCCGGACCACGCGGTTGGCCGCCAAAATCAGTTCGTCGCCCGGGCCGGCGCCCGCCAGGTCGTCGGCGCTCATGCCCGCTCCGGAACAGAAGCCGCGGCCCGTGCCGCCCAACCGCACCACTTTCACCCGCGGATCGTTGGCCGCCTGCTCCATCGCGTCGGCGATTCCGACGAACACCGGCAGTGTCAGTGAGTTCAGGCTGTCCGGACGATCGATCGTCACCGAAAGCACCCCGTCGGCTAGGGATACGGCAAGCCCGTCAACGGGTGCGAGGGTGTCGATACCGGAATCGATGGCGGTCATGAACTCGACTGTAAGCCACCATCTGCCACCGGGCTGCAGGGCAGTCGAGGCCGGCTGCGAAGATGCGAGCGAGGTAAGTGTCGACAGAGAGGTCGGGAGATCATGGCGGGACCGCTGACAGGGCTGCGGGTGATTGAGCTGGCCGGTATCGGGCCGGGCCCGCACGCCGCGATGATCCTCGGTGACCTCGGCGCCGACGTGGTGCGAGTCGACCGGCCCGGAGCCACCGGTACCGACCCCATGCTGCGCAACCGGCGGTTCGTCATCGCTGACCTGAAGTCGGAGGAGGGCCGCGAACTCGTGCTCAAGCTCGTCGCCAAGGCCGACGTGCTGATCGAGGGGTACCGCCCCGGCGTCACCGAGCGCCTGGGGCTGGGCCCGGAAGACTGCGCCAAGGTCAACGACCGGCTGATCTACGGCCGGATGACCGGCTGGGGGCAGACCGGTCCACGCAGTCAGCAAGCCGGTCACGACATCAACTACATCTCGCTCAACGGCGTGCTGCACTCGATCGGCCGGGTCAACGAGCGGCCAGTGCCGCCGCTGAATTTGGTCGGCGACTTCGGCGGCGGGTCGATGTTCCTGCTGGTCGGAATACTGGCAGCGTTATGGGAGCGGCAGACATCCGGCAAGGGCCAGGTCATCGATGCGGCGATGATCGACGGGTCGTCCGTGCTCATCCAGATGATGTGGGGGATGCGCGCCATGGGCATGTGGACCGACGAGCGCGGCACCAACATGCTCGACACCGGAGCCCCCTACTACGACACGTACGAATGCGCGGACGGGCGATACGTCGCGGTGGGCGCCATCGAGTCGCAGTTCTACGCGGCGATGCTGGCCGGGCTCGGGCTGGACGCCGCCGATTTGCCGGAGCAGAACGACCGCAGCCGCTGGCCCGAGCTGCGGGCCAAGTTCACCGAAGTCTTCGGCAGCCGGGACCGCGACCACTGGGCGAAGGTGTTCGCGGATTCGGACGCTTGCGTGACGCCTGTGCTGGCGTTCGGTGAGGTGCAGACCGAGCCGCATGTGACCGAGCGGAACACCTTCTACCAGACCGGCGGCGGGCTGCAGCCGTTGCCGGCGCCCCGGTTCTCCCGCACGGCCACGGACCAGCCGCGCCCACCGGGGCAGCCCGGAGCCGACACCGAAGCCGTCCTCAGCGACTGGGTATAGTCCCGACCAACCAGTAGGTCGGCTCCTGTGGGGGGATCGGCCGGACCGACCGAGAGGAATATTTGCGTGCAGATCAGGGATGCCGTAGCACTCGTCACCGGCGGGGCGTCAGGCCTGGGCCTGGCCACCACCAAGCGCCTACTCGACGCCGGCGCGCAGGTGGTCGTGCTCGACCTCAAGGGCGAGGA
>JAFAID010000676.1 GCA_019236925.1 Mycobacterium sp.
GGGCCGTGACTTCAGCGCCAGCGCACCCAACCAGAAGTGGGTCGCTGATCTGACCCGCATCCTCACCGGGGAGGGTGTCTTGTGGTTGGCCAGCGTGCGAGATGCATTCTCCAACAAGGTGGTCGGCTGGGACAGCAGCCCGCGGGCAAGCACCGAGCTGGTCTGCTCGGCGCTGGATTACGCGATCTGCTCGCGCGACGTGCGCGACGGGCAGTTGATCCACCACAGCGATTATGCCGAGGTTTGCGTTAAGCCGAGGATCTGCGGAGATGGCCTGCGCTCGTGGGGGGTGCTGGCGGATTTCTCGGCTTAACGTCTCGCGGTTATCGCAGACTGTAGAGGGTTTGGAGTTGGTCTTCGGTGAGGGGCTCGGTGGTCGCGGTGTTGATGGCGGGGGTGGCGGCGTTGATCGCTTGCCGCATCATGTCCAGGGTTGCAAAGGCGTAGAACGCTGCTGTGGTGGAAGCGTTTTCGTGGCCGAGGAGGCGCATGATGATCGGCAGCGGGATACCCTGCTGGTAGAGATCCATCGCTTTGGTTTTGCGCAGCAGGTGGCAGTGGATGTTGGGCGGGATCGAATGGCATTGAGCACGTGCGGATTCGGCGGCTTGCTTGAGTACGGCAGCGACCGTGTCAGCGGACAGTTCGGCAGGTCGCCCGCGGTGCAGACTGTAGAACAACGGCCTGGTCGCGGGGAGTTTGGTGATGTTCGGGTGGAACTCGTCGAGGTAGACGTGCAGGTGCTCGACGGTTTTCGCGGTGAGCGGCACGATGCGGGTCTTGTTGCCCTTGCCGGTGAGCAGGATGTGCCCGGGCTCGGTCAGGGCGAGATCGCCCAGGGTCAGGCCGGTGATCTCGCCCACACGAGCCGCGGTGTCATAGAGCAGGATGAGCAGTATCCGGTTCCTTCGAGATTTCGCTGTTTGCCCGGTGAACGCGGCAAGGATCGCCCGGGTTTGAGCTTCGGTGAGGTACTCGACGGGCCTGCGGGGGCCAGCTGGCGCTTTGAGTGCTTTGGCTGCCTGGCTGAGCGCGACGAGCGTGAGGTCTTCGTAGGCCGCGTAGGTCAGGAACGCTTTGACGGCGCTCAGGCGCAACGTGACAGTCTTCGGTGTGTAGTGCCGCTGATCGGTCATCCAGGCCAGCCATCCCTTGAGGTGCTGGCGGTCGAAGTGATCGAAGCTGACGCCCTCACGTCCGATGTGCTCGGCCTCGGCGAGGTAGTCCAGGAAGCACTCCAGGCTGATCCGATATGCCTCAATCGTTTTCGGCGACAGCCCTCTGGTCTTGGGCATGTAGGCGTGCAGATAATCGCGGGCGAAGCCGAAGAAGTCCGGTGCGCCGGTATGCGGGTCGCGTCTCATCAGAATCCCACCTGCGGTAGCAGGGACTGGCGGTCCCGGGTGATGTCGGCGTAGGCGGCCATGAAATCGGGCGAGGTGTGCACGTAGTAGTACGTGCTCTCAAAGGTCGCGTGACCCATGTAGCGGGACAGGTAGGGCAGCATCGCGGCGACGTCGTCGCCGGCAGTCATCCATCGTTGGATGTTGGCGTAGGCGAAATGATGCCGGAAATCGTAGGGCCGCGGCTGTTGGCCGGCCACGGGCCGGGGCAGCGCGGCCTGGTCCCAGATGCGGCGGAATATCTTCCCGACTGTTGCCGCGCTGACCTGGTTGCCGGTAGCGGAGACGAAGAACGTGCGACGCGAGGCGAAATGCCCTCGCGAGATCCGGTCACAGGTGTCGAGGATCTCAACGACCGGAGCAGTCAGCGGCAGCCTGCGGCTGCGATGTCCTTTGGACCAGATGATGTCGATGTGCCCGGCACCGAGGTCGACCTGACCGGTCTGCAGAGCGCGGGTTTCGCCGGTCCGCAGCCCGCACGAGTGCATCAGGGTGAAGAACGCGACCGCCTGCCATCGCCACGGGCATGGCGTCTGCATCCGGGCGGCGGCAGCGAAGAACGACTCGATTTCACCCCGGGACAACAGATAGGGATGAGCGGCAACGAACGGGGCTTTCCAACGATCAGAGAGCACATAGGCGTCGGTGGTCCCGTTCGTCGTCATCCAGCGGCCGACGTCACGGATGTAGGACACCCAGGACCGGTAACGGCCACAACGTTGCAGCTGGACGCCGACCCATCCTTCGACAGTGTCCCTGTCGAACACCGTGCGGCCATGTTCGGCGCAGTAGGCGTCGAACTGTTTCAGGTACCAGATGCGGGAAGCACCAGTGAATCCCATGTTCGCCTTGAACGCCAGGTACGCGTCCAACTCGGTCGCAAACACGCTGGTAAAACCGTGGCCGCTCATCACTGCACGCTTCCAGGGACCGGCAGGACGCAGTCGCGCAGACGCAGCCGGTCGACACTCATGTAGAGGTTCGTCGATTCTTCGCTGGCGTGGCCGAGCACTGCTGAGATCGTCGGCAGCGGAACCGCTGCGGCCAGCAGCCGGGATGCGGCATTGTGGCGCAGCAACCGGGTTCCCGCCTTCACCTTGCTGACTCCCGCTTTCCGGAATGTCTCAGCGGTCACCCGGTGCACCGTCGCGTGATCGTTAAGCCGGGTATGCGGGGCCACCGAACGCAGGAACAGGTGATCATCGCCGGAGCTGGGACGTTCGTCGAGAACATAGGAGGCCAGCTTGCCCAGCAGCAGCGCCGGCAACGGCAGCGTCAGCGGGTTGCCGGTCTTGCACTGCACGATCCCGATCGTGCGCACACGCCAGTCGACATCACCCATCCGCAGCCCCACGATGTCACAGGCCCGCAATCCCGTCGACAACGCGAGCAAAGTGATCGCGGCGTCCCGAGCGCTGACCATCCCCGACGCACAAGCGCGAACAACCCGTTCCTCGTCCCCATCACCCAACACGGGGACAATCGGGTGGAAACGTTTGATGCCAGCCAGATTCAGCGCATTGACCAGATCGATGCGACCAGTGAACTTCAGGAACGGACGAAAGTTCGACACCACCCAAAACAGCGACGACTTGGCCCACCGGTCCAGTAAGGATTCCAAAAACGCCAAGACGCTGGCGCCATCAGCCCCGTCAAGCACGGCGATCCCGCGTCCTTCCAGGAACACCAGGTAGCTACGCGCCACCCTTCCATAGGCCTCGCGGGTGGCCGGCGCCAGACCGCGCCGGCACATCTCGACCTCCCATGCGGCATCCAGCGCAACGAAGTCGTTGCCCTCCGGCCGTGGACCTCCGCCGCCGCGGCCACGAACCGCCAGGTCCACCCGGCCGGTCTGCACATACGAGTCGAACACCGCGACCAGACGCCGGTAATCGAACCGGCGCTGCGGGCTGAACCGACCGGTGCGCACACTGGTCGTCATCGAGGCGAACTCCGCACCCAGACCGGTGGAATACTCGCGCCCCGAGGCGAACTCAGTCAGCGCCTTGATCGTCTTCGCGTACTGACCAACCGTCGATTCCATGTAGCCAGCCGCCCGCAACTCCGCCACGACAACCGCGCCGATCCCACTGACCGTCGTATCCATGACCGTCTCCTTCCACAGACGTAGAGATACGACGGACGCTAACCACCACCCGATACGTTAAGCCGAGAAACCCGCCAGCACCCCCCACGAGCGCAGGCCATCTCCGCAGATCCTCGGCTTAACGCAAACCTCGGCATAATCGCTGTGGTGGATCTCGTCGTCGAGCGGGTGGCCTTGGCGAGTGCGGTAGGCCGCGGCGTGGTGTAGCGCGCGCTCGACGAAGCCGGTGTCCTTGGTCAGCGAGCACTCCCAGCCGGGGATCAGCCCGGCGTAGGCGTCGACCACAAACGCGGTGTAGCCGAACCCGCCGCTCATCGGCACATAGGTGAAGTCGGCCACGACCAACAGGTTCGGCGCCGACACCCGGAAGCGGCGGTTCACCAGGTCGGGTGCGCGGGCTGAAGCCGGGTCCCGTTCGGTGGTGCGCGGCGTGCGGCGGGCGCGGGTCACGCCCCGCCAGCCGTTGGCGCGCATGATCCGCTCCACCGTGCACCGCGCCACCGGGATGCCCTCGCGCTGCAGGTGCGCCCACATCTTCAGGCTGCCGTACAGCGATTCGGGTGGCCGTTTGCCGTCGGCGTCGGGGTCGTAGATGCCGGCCAGGATCTCGGTGATCGTGGTGTCCCATAGCGCCCGTTTCGACGGCGCCGCTGACCGATGTGCCCAGTAGGTGCGTGGGGCGATCTGCACGCCGTGCAACCCGAGTGCCCGGCAGATCGGTGCGACCCGTAGGCGTCCTTGTGTTCGTCGATGAATGTGCAGATCAGCGGTGTCGCGGGTCGCACTCCCGCGCGAAGAAACTTGTTGCCGCCTTCAGGATTTCGATCGTTGATTCG
>JAFAID010000181.1 GCA_019236925.1 Mycobacterium sp.
TCGCGCAGCGCCCAGATGGGTTCATACCGGGTGTGAAAAAGCGGAGCCACGTGCGGGTCCCCGGGCGAGACCGGCGGGATGAGCACCCCGCCGAAGCAGTCCTGCTCGGCACCCCAGCGAATTTCATCCATGGCCAGCTCGACGTCGTTCGGAAAGATTTGGATCAACCCGCGCCGACGGGCCGGGGCCAGCGAACAGAAGTCGATCTGCCAGCGATTGTGGGCCTGCACACCCGCCCAACGCTGCTCGAACTCGTGGCGAGTTCGCGGCAGGCTGATGGTGATGTTGGGGGTGGTCGGAAAGAACGGCGGAACGGTGTTGGGCAACAGCACCTCGGCGGCCACCCCGTCGGCATCCATGTCGGCGATCCGCAGCTCGCTATCCCAGTTCCGCTGTGCGGTCGCGGTGATCAGATCATCGAACGGGCTGACGTAGGTCTGCGCCCACGCATCGAACTCGTCGTGCAGGGCCGCGGGCAGATACGGCTTGTAGTCGCCGATATCGGCCCCGGCGTGAGTGTCCGTTGAGATAACGACGTAGCGATCGATCGTGTCCCAAGTTGTGGCCATCGTGTCCTCCGGCGTCGTTGCGAGTAGAAGACCAGCGTCCGTCTCGGCCCGACAACTGGCAAGGCCTGATTCCATTGAGTGGGTCATCGGTCGGGTTACCGACGACCGTCAGACCACTCCGCGTAACGCGTCGGCGCCGAACATCTGCTCCATCATCGAGGAGTAGTCCGGACCGCGGCGCAAGATGTGGCCGCCGTCGACGTTGATGCACTGCCCGGTGATCCAGTTCGCCGCGTCGCTGAGGAGGAACATCGCCAGGTTGGCCACGTCCTCAACCTCGCCCACCCGCGGCAGCGGCGTGCAGAGGGCGTAGTCGCCGCTGATCTCCGGCGACTGGATAACGCTCGCGTCAACCAGATCGGTGCGGATCAGGCCCGGCCGAATGCTGTTGACGCGGACCCACGATGCCCCGAGTTCGTCGGCGGCCAGCATCATCATGTGGTCGATGGCTGACTTGGTGACCCCGTACGGCCCGAACCAGCGGTGGGTGTTGCTGGCCGCGATCGACGAGATGCCGACAAACGACCCACCACCGCCGCGTACCAATTCGCGTGCGGCGTGCTTGAGCACGTACATGGTGCCGTTCACATTGAGATCGACCGTGCGCCGCCACGCTTCCGAGTCGGTGTGGGTGATCGGCCCGACGGTCAGGGAGCCGCCCGCGCAGTGCACCGCACCATGCAGCCGTCCGTGCCATGCGGTCGCGGCATCGACCGTGCCGGTGACCTCGTCCTCGTTGGTGACGTCAGTGGGCTCGTAGCGTACGGAGCCCTTAGGCTTGCCGGCTTCGATCTCCTCGACGGCGGCCGCCAGTCGGTCGGCGTTGCGGCCGACGATCATCACCGAGGCCCCGGCGGCTGCCAGCCCGGCGGCCACGCCCTTGCCGATGCCACTGCCACCACCGGTGACCAGGTAAGTCCGGTCTTCGAATGAAAGCTGCACGCCAACCCCTTCACAGCCAAACTGAAACAGGTTCTAGCCATCGAACCACACCCGCCACACCAGGCTCTGCGAGGCAGCCGATACCCGATCTGCCCGACGCATGTCCGCTCCGCAGCGAGGCTCCTGTGACGTATGTGACCCGGGGCCCACTAGGGCGTATCGCGGCGGGAAACTTTCGACGGCTTCGCGTTGCGCCAGTCTTCGACATCGGGCGGCAGTCCGATCGGGTACCTGTTCTCGTTGTGCGCCGCCCAGTGCGCATGCCCCAGCTCGTGAATGTGGAACGCGTGACGCAACGCCTCGGTGAAACCCATCGCGTCCGACGCCGCGTTCACCGAATCCTTGATCAGCAGCGCCGCCATCGTGGGCCGCTCGGCGATGCGCTGCGCAAACTCCAACGTCTTGTCGTCGAGTTCGTCGAGCGGGAAGACCTTCGACACCATGCCGAGCCGGTAAGCCTCGTCAGCATCCAGCGAATCACCGGTCAGCAAAAGCTCTTTGGCTTTGCGCGGACCGAATTCCCAAGGATGGGCGTAGTATTCGACACCGGGCATGCCCATGCGGACACCGACCACGTCGCTGAACTTCGCATTGTCGGCGGCGACGATCAGATCACAGGCCCAGATCAGCATCAAACCTGCGGAGATCGCATTGCCCTGCACCTGGGCGATGGTGATCTTGCGCAAATCGCGCCAGCGGCAGGTGTTTTGGAAGAAGTAATGCCATTCCTGAAGGTACGTCTTCTCCGCGACCGGATCGCGGGTGGCACCATTTATCCGGAAGCTCGGCAGCTGGTCCGGCCCGGGCGCCCGCTCCGCCAAGGCCAACTCCGAACCCAGGTCGTGACCGGCGGAGAAGTTTCTACCGCGCGCGGCCAAGATCACCACGCGAACGTCGTCATCGGCCTCGGCGCGTAAGAACGCCTCGTCTAGTTGAACCAGCAGGCCGCGGCTCTGGGCGTTGTGCGCGTCCGGCCGGTTGAGCCAGATCCGGGCAATGCGGCCTTCGTCGAGCGTTTCGTAGGCCACCAGCCCGTCGGACTTCGCGTCAACCGCGCTGGTGCCCACCTCGTTGGGGACTGCCATTCGCCACCTCACTCGCCGTGCCCTGCCGTTTGCCCGGGTCCTTACAGATTACGGCCCGCCCGTAACGCACGAGTCGGCGGGTTGCGACGCCGCCTGCGCCTCTATGCGCACTTCGCATACAGTTATGTCATGCCCGCCAAATCTGATCATCACGACATCGACGATGTGGAACCGCTGACTGACAGCACCGCAAGCCAGGCCAGGCGCGTAGTAGCGGCCTACGCGAACGACGCCGACGAATGCCGCATCTTCTTGTCGATGCTCGGTATTGGGCCGGCGAAAATCGAGGTCTAATGCCCCCCGCGCGAGGTTCGGGCTCAAAGGGATCTGCCCCCGGAGAGTCCGACTTCGTGGTCGTCGCCAACCGGCTGCCCATCGACATGGAGCGGCTGCCCGACGGGAGCACCAGGTGGAAGCGCAGCCCCGGCGGGTTGGTAACCGCACTGGAGCCGCTGCTTCGCCGCCGTCACGGAGCCTGGATCGGCTGGCCGGGGGTTGTCGACGACGACGTCGACGGTGAAGATCCGCCGATCGTCGAGGAGGATCTTGACCTCCACCCGGTCCGACTGTCCGCCGACGACGTCGCTGAGTACTACGAGGGATTCTCCAACGCCACGCTGTGGCCGCTCTACCACGACGTCATCGTCAAACCGATCTACGAACGGGAATGGTGGGATCGCTACGTCGAGGTCAACCGCCGTTTCGCCAAGGCCGCATCCCGCGCCGCCGCCCGGGGGGCGACCGTCTGGGTGCAGGATTACCAGTTGCAGCTGGTGCCTGCGATGCTGCGCGAACTGCGGCCCGATCTGACCATCGGGTTCTTTTTGCACATCCCGTTCCCGCCGGTCGAGCTGTTCATGCAGATTCCGTGGCGCACCGAGATCGTGGAAGGACTGCTCGGCGCGGACCTGGTCGGGTTCCAGCTGCCCGGAGGTGCCCAAAACTTCCTGATCCTGGCGCGACGCCTAATCGGCGCGAACACCTCCCGCGGATCGGTCGGCGTGCGATCGCGGTTCGGTGAGGTGGAGCTCGGCGGGCGCACCGTTCGGGTGGGCGCCTTCCCGATCTCCATCGACTCCAGCAAGCTCGACCACAAAGGCCGGGACCGCAACATACGCAAGCGGGCCAAGGAGATCCGGGCCGAGATCGGCAACCCCCGCAAGGTTCTACTCGGTGTCGACCGGCTCGACTACACCAAAGGCATAGACGTGCGGCTGAAGGCGTTTGCCGAGCTGCTCGCCGAGGGCCGCGTCAAAGGCGAGGACACCGTGCTGGTCCAGCTCGCCACGCCCAGCCGCGAACGTGTGGAGAGCTATCAGCTCCTACGCAGCGATATCGAACGCGAGGTCGGCCACATCAACGGCGAATACGGCGAAGTCGGCCATCCGGTGGTGAACTACCTGCACCGCCCGGTTCCCCGCGACGAACTCGTCGCGTTCTTTGTGGCCAGCGACGTCATGCTGGTCACCCCGCTGCGGGACGGGATGAACCTGGTGGCCAAGGAGTACGTCGCGTGCCGCAGCGACCTCGGCGGTGCGCTGGTACTCAGCGAATTCACCGGTGCCGCAGACGAACTCCGGCAGGCCTACCTGGTCAATCCGCATGACACCGAAGGCGTCAAAGACGCGATCGAGGCAGCACTCAACCAAACGCCCGAGGAGGGCCGGCGCCGGATGCGGGTGTTGCGACGCCAGGTACTCGCCCATGACGTCGACCGTTGGGCCCGATCGTTTCTCGACGCGCTAGCCGAGGCGCATCCACAGAACCGTTGAACCGGTGGTGTGGCCGCAGCGCTATCGGGCGTCTCAGGTTCCGGAGTATCACTCCATTAACCCGGTTGCCGCGAAATTACGTTCCGGGTCGCGCCCAGCAAAGTAATCCTGCAGCGTGGCGCTGAGTTCTTGCGCGTCCCACGCCTGCGCGTCCGAGGTGAACCGGTGCTCGACGCTGGGCGCCGACACCAGGGTCACTTGTGGGCCGTAAACGATGAAAACCTGGCCGTTGACGTCGCTGGCCGCGGGGGACGCGAGGAAGCGCACCAGAGTGACAACGTGCTCGGGTGACAGCGGGTCGATTTCGCCGTCGCCGACCTCGGGGGCCGCCCCGAAGACATCGGCCGTCATCGCGGTCCTGGCCCGCGGACAGATCGCGTTTGCGCAAACTCCGTAGCGGCCCAGCGCCCGCGCCGCGGTCAGGGTCAGCGCCGAGATACCCGCCTTCGCCGCGCCGTAGTTGGCCTGGCCCACCGGGCCCACCAACCCCGCCTCCGACGACGTGTTGATGATGCGGCCGTAGATCGAGCCGTCGGATTCCTTCGCTTTCTGGCGCCAATAGGTGGCGGCATTACGAGTCAGCAGAAAATGGCCGCGCAGGTGCACGGCGATTACCGCGTCCCACTCCTCGTCGGACATGTTGAACAGCATCCGGTCCCGCGTGATACCGGCGTTGTTCACCACGATGCTCAGGCCGCCCAGCCCATCAGCGCAGCTCACCAGCTCGTCGGCGGTCGCACGTTGACTGATGTCGCCGGTGACCGCGATGGCCTTGGAGCCGGCGGCGGTGATCTCGTCGATGACATCGGAAGCATCCAGCGCCGCGGCGATGTCGTTGACCACGACAGTGGCGCCGGCACGGGCCAAGCCGATCGCTTCGGCGCGGCCCAACCCTGCGGCCGCGCCGGTCACCACCGCGACCTTTCCGGACAGATCGGTCGCTTTCGTGCTGCTAGTCAATTGATGATTACCTCTAGTCTTCGCGTATCAAGGCAGCCCGGGGGCATTCTTGGATCGCCTGCTCGGCCAGATCTTCCCGATCGGCGGGAATCGGATCGGTCTTCACGACCGCGTAGTCCTCGTCGTCGAGGTCGAAGATATCCGGCGCGATTCCCAAGCACACCGCGTTGCCTTCACACCGGTCGTGATCAACTATCACTCGCACGGCATCCTCCTTGAACGTGGGCTCTGACTGCGTAGGACCCACCATACGACCAGCTGCGGACCCGTTCGGCGTGACGGTCGCTGGACCCTCAGACTAGAACGTGTTACAACCAGGGTGGCGAATGGGTGGCCGTTGATGCAGGCTGCCGCGCAATTCACCTACGACTGGAGGGTGGCCGCAATGCGCATCAGTTATACCCCTGAGCAGGAGGAGCTGCGTCGCGAACTGCGCTCCTACTTCGCCAAGCTGATCACCCCGGAGCGCCGCGAGGCGCTGAGCGCGGCGTCGGGTGAGGTCGGCGAAGGCAATGCCTACCGGGAGACGGTCGCCCAGATGGGCAAAGACGGCTGGCTCACCCTGAACTGGCCCAAGGAGTACGGCGGCCAGGACCGCACCCCGATGGATTCGCTGATCTTCACCGACGAAGCCGCGATCGCCGGCGCACCGGTGCCGTTCCTGACCATCAACAGCGTCGCGCCGACCATCATGGCCTTCGGCACCGAGGAGCAGAAGAAGTTCTACCTGCCCAAGATCGCATCCGGGGACCTGCACTTCTCGATCGGCTACTCGGAGCCCGGCGCCGGCACCGACCTGGCGAACCTGCGGACCACCGCGGTGCGCGACGGCGACGACTACGTGGTCAACGGCCAGAAGATGTGGACCAGCCTGATCGCCTACGCCGACTACGTCTGGCTGGCTGCCCGGACCAGCCCCGAAGCCAAGAAGCACCGCGGCATATCGATGCTGATCGTCCCGACTGGCGCTGAGGGTTTCTCCTGGACGCCGGTGCACACCATGGCCGGTGTCGACACCAGCGCCACCTATTACCAGGATGTCCGCGTGCCGGTCGCGAATCGGGTCGGTGAGGAGAACGGCGGCTGGAAGCTGGTCACCAACCAGCTCAACCACGAGCGCGTCGCGCTGGTATCGCCCATGCCGATCATCATGGCGCTCAACCAGGTTCGGGAGTGGGCGCAGAACACCAAGGACGGCACCGGCGCCCGGCTCATCGATTCGGAATGGGTGCAGCTCAACCTGGCCCGGGTGCACGCCAAGGTCGAGGTGCTCAAGCTGATCAACTGGGAGCTGGCGTCGTCGGACTCGGCTTCGCCGTCACCGGCGGACGCCTCGGCGGCCAAGGTGTTCGGCACCGAGCTGGCCACCGAGGCCTACCGCCTGCTGATGGAGGTCCTGGGCACTGCGGCAACCCTGCGTCAGGATTCACCCGGCGCATTGCTGCGCGGCCGAGTCGAGCGGATGCACCGGGCCTGCTTGATCCTGACCTTCGGCGGCGGCACCAACGAAGTGCAGCGCGACATCATCGGCATGGTGGCGCTCGGGCTGCCCCGAGCCAACCGCTAAGGAATTCTGGAGAACCCATGGACTTCTCAACAACCGAAGCCGCCCAAGATCTCGGCGATCTGGTGACCACCATCGTGGACGCGGTGTGCACGCCCGAGCATCAGCGCAAACTGGACGGCCTCGATCAGCGCTTTGACCGCGAGCTGTGGAGCAAGCTCATCGA
>JAFAID010000332.1 GCA_019236925.1 Mycobacterium sp.
CCTTTCAAGACGGGCATTTCGGCGGCTTGGGAACGACATCCACAGGAACGCTGGTGGCCAACATGCCGGTGCTGCTGTTCTGCATCGCTTTCGGCTTGTCGATGGACTACGAGGTCTTCGTTGTGTCCCGGATACGTGAATTCTGGCTGGTATCAAGACAAACGAGCGCCGACAACGACGAGAGCGTGGCGTTGGGTTTGGCCCGCACCGGTCGGGTCGTCACGGCCGCAGCGCTGGTGATGTCGATCTCCTTCGCGGCACTGATTGCCGCGCATGTGTCGTTTATGCGGATGTTCGCGGTAGGCCTGACGCTGGCCGTGGTGGCGGACGCCACGCTGGTGCGGATGGTCTTGGTACCGGCGTTCATGCATCTGCTGGCCCGGTGGAACTGGTGGGCGCCCAAGCCGCTGGCGCGGCTTCAGCAACGCCTCGCCATCAGCGACGGTGACGCCCCTCTGAAATCGAAGCAGCCGCACGGGCGACACCGACTGTCAACGGCGACAACGGCTCCGGCAAGAGACAAAGAGAAACATGATGGGAACCGTGGGCGGGGTCTTCACCGGCGATACGGCGCGACGCCGGCGTGGGCCTTCGATTGAACCAACCCGCAGCGGTGTTCGTTTCCACAGCGTGGGTGCAGGAAAGTGGGCACGGGAACCACTGTGTTCGAACAGGTTCCGGCCCCGTCTTGAGGAATGGAGTTAAGTCAATGGCTACCTTCGCGCGGCCCGCCAGCCGTGGAAGCAGCACCACCTGGCCGAGGCAGGCGCCGGCCGGCGTTCAACCCGTACCGGCGGCCACTGTCGCTGCGAACGGCCGGCCGCAGCGCGCGTCGCGCCCGGTTTTGGTGTCTAACCGGTATGTCACCACCGCCGACGGTGCGCGGCTGCACGTGCTTGACTACAAGCCATCCACACCCAGACACACCGTGGTCTTGCTGCACGGCCTTTGCTTGGACAAGGACACCTGGGCCATTCAGATCCGGCAGCTGATCTGTCGCTGGGGCGACACCGTGCGCATCATCGCCTACGACCACCGCGGCCACGGCGAGTCTGACGCCGCGCCGATGCACACCTACCGCATCGACCAGCTCGCCGAGGACCTGGCCCAGCTGCTAATCGCGCTGCGGGTCAGGGGCCCGGTCACCCTCGCCGGCCACTCGATGGGTGGTATGGCAGCGCTGGCCTATCTTGCCCGCCCCGCCGCCGCCCGCCCCGTTGACCCGCACGCGGTCATCCTCGTGGCCACCGCTGCAGGCAAGCTCACTAAACGCGGCCTTGGACGAGTGCTGGCCACCCCCGCCACACGCCTGCTCTACAGCCTCGTGCAGCGCGCACCCCACGCCGCGGCGGACGCCGCCGTGCGCATCGTGGCCGGCCCGCTGTGCCGCGCACTGACCCGGCTCGAATACGGCGATAACGGCACCCGACAGGACGCGCTCGTCGCCTTGTCAGCCGCGGCGATCAACGCCACCGGGTTGGCCACCAAGGCGGGCTTCCTGCCCAGCCTGCAAACCTACGATCAATATCAGACTCTGGGTTCCATCACCGCCGAAACCACTATCCTCAGCGGCGGAACCGACACGCTCACCCCGCCTGAACACGCCCGCGACCTCGCCGCCGGCATCCCCAACGCCACCCTCGTGTATCAACCCGACGCTGGTCACATGCTGCCGCACGAGACCCCGCGGCTGGTCACCGACGCAATCAGCGGCGCCATCACACGATCCCGTGTCGCGACGGCGCTTTGAAGTTTCCCGCATGCGCAAGCATTGGGGCACCATGCCGTTGCGCGTGACCTCTGACCGCCCATTCAAGATCACGAATCGACCACATTCGTTCCGCTGCCGAGCCGACCCCTCGTTGCGCGGGGCTACTGTTTCGCGTCGTCCTGCACCAGGTGACTGACACCCCGTCACCTGACAGCTCACCAGAGTTGGGTGATGAGGAGGAGAACGTTGCAGGCAGCGATGTTGATGCAGGTGGTGCACAGGTGGTGAATCTTGGTGGTCATGACGAAGCCCAGGTAGGCGCTGGTTGCACAGGCGGCCGCGGCGAGTCCGGTCGCGATCGCCCAGTGGTGCGATGCAAGTGAAGTTAGCAGGCCGATGTATAGGGCCGTCGCCAGTAGTGAGGTGGGAACACCGAAGATGGACCTAATACGCCCACCCTTCAAGCGATGACACGACACCTGGAATACGCCGTCGACCTGGTCGGCATCGAGCACGTCGGCGTCAGCACCGACTTCTCATCGGACTATGCCGACCTGCTGCCGATGCCGCCGGGCACGACAATCGCGATCTGCACGCCGTCACCCAATGGGATGTCGCGGTTAGGCCGCCAGGCCGTCGGTGCTCTGAGCTCCTCGGGCCTTAGCTCGCTTGTCGCGACGCCAGCCCCGCACCGTGGCGATCGCGGTCTTCAGGCCACGGCGGCGTCCGGTCGCCGGATCGGTGCCGGCGAAACCCGGCTCCAGCGCGGCGAACATCGACTCGCTGCGGGTCTCCGGCGCGTTGTCGGCAGTGTCGCGCAGGTATTTGTCCGGCAGCGACAGCTTCGCGATGGTCCGCCACGTCTTGCCGTACTGCACCAGGAAAGAGCCTGTGGTGTAAGGCAAGTCGTACTTGTCACAGAGCTCGCGCACCCGCACTGCGATCTCGGCGTACCGGTTGCTCGGCAGATCTGGGAACAAGTGGTGTTCGATCTGATGGGACAGATTCCCGCTCATGAACCGCAGCGCCGGGCCGGCGTCGAAGTTGGCGCTGCCCAGCATCTGCCGCAGGTACCACTGTCCCTTGGACTCGCCGATCATGTCGGTCTTGGTGAATTTCTCGGCGCCGTCGGGGAAATGGCCGCAGAAGATCACCGCGTTGGCCCACACGTTGCGGATCACGTTGGCCACCGCGTTGGCCTTGACGGTGGACTTATAGGTCGCGCCGGGTGACAGCGCGGTCAGCGCCGGAAACGCGACATAGTCCTTGAACACCTGGCGACCAGACTTGGCCAGGAACTCGTCGACCCGCTGGCGGGCGTCGTCATGCTCCATGCGCTTCTTGACGATCTTGCCGACCTCCACGTGCTGCAGCCCAACTCCCCATTCGAAGCCGATCGCAAGCAGCGTGTTGTACACCAGGTTGA
>JAFAID010000385.1 GCA_019236925.1 Mycobacterium sp.
CGAATATCAGATCGGTTGGCACATCGGTGAAATCGGGTGTGCCCACCGCCACCCACGCACTGGCGCCGTCACGCTTGGCGTTGATCTCCACCGTGCCGGTGGGCTGGGTGTAACGGCGACGCAGGCCGCCGGACGTCGCCAGATACACCGTCTCCAGCCCGTGCCGGGCAAAGCCGTACAACTGGTCGCTGCCGCGAAAGGCGCGACTCAACCCGCGGGCGACGTCGGCGAACACCTCGGGGCCGGTACCCGGCGTCGGAGCATCCCAGTTTGCCGGGGAACCGTTGCCGCTCAGCAGCGGCGCGGCGTCGCGGGCATCCGGCGCGGACATCGCAGCCGCCTGCGACGCCACGACCAGTCCCTCGATCACCGATGGATCCACCTCGGACGAGGTCAGTGAACCCACCCGCGCGGTATTGCCTTGGCGGACAATAGAAATCACGGTGGTACTGCGAGCGATTGACGCGCCGTTGGTGGTCATTGAGTTGTTCGCCCAGCGCAACGACGCAGCCATGCGATCAGTGACCAGCACGATGGTCTCGTCGGCCCGTCCGCGCCGGGCTGCGGCGTCCAGCGCGATGTCGACCGCCTGCTGCGCGCTGATCACTCGCCGGCCTCGATGCGGGCATTGAGCACGTTGACGCCGCGGAACAGCGCCGACGGGCAGCCATGGCTGACCGCGGCCACCTGGCCGGGCTGGGCCTTGCCGCAGTTGTACGCCCCACCGAGCCGCCAAGTCGACGGCCCGCCGACAGCTTCCATCGAATTCCAGAAGTCGATGGTGGTGGCCTGATAGGCGACGTCGCGAACCTGCCCGTCCAGGCGCCCGTTGCGGATGCGGTAGAACCGCTGCCCGGTGAACTGAAAGTTGTAGCGCTGCATGTCAATCGACCAGGATCGGTCGCCGACGATATAGATGCCGTCGTCGACGCGGGAGATCAAGTCGGCGGTGCTACGGTCCTCAGGGCTGGGCTGCAGCGAGACGTTGGCCATCCGCTGAATCGGCACATGATGCGCCGAGTCGGCGTAGGCGCAGCCGTTGGAGCGTGGCAGGCCCAGGCGCGGCGCGAACACCCGGTCCAACTGGTAGCCGACGAAGATCCCGTCGCGCACCAGGTCCCAGCTCTGGGCGGCCACCCCTTCGTCGTCGTAACCGACGCTGGCCAAACCGAATTCGACAGTCCGGTCGGCAGTCACGTTCATTACCGGCGAGCCGTAGCGCAAGCTGCCGAGCTTGTCGGGGGTGGCGAACGACGTGCCGGCGTAGGCGGACTCGTAGCCGATGGCGCGATCGTATTCGGTTGCGTGGCCGATGGATTCGTGGATGGTCAGCCACAGGTTCGTGGGATCGATCACCAGATCGGTCGGGCCGGGCATCACGCTGGGCGCCTTGATCTTTTCGGCCAGCTGCGACGGCAGCTGCGCCAGCTCCTCGGTCCAGTTCCACACCTCGTCGCCGGCCAGCACCTCCCAGCCGCGACCCATCGGCGGCACCAGCGTGCGCATCGAGTCGAACCCGCACCCGCCGGTGTCGATGGTGACCGCCTCCAGCACCGGCAGCAGCCGTACCCGCTGCTGAGTGATCGACGAGCCGAAGGTGTCGGCATAGAAGGTCTGCTCCTTGACGGTGTTCAGGCCGGCTGAGACGTGATCCACCCCGTCGGCGGCCAGCAACCGGCCGGAGTACTCGTCGAGCACGGCGATCTTGTCGGCGGTGGTGACGGCGAACGGGTCGATCCGGTAGCTCGAGACCCAGTTGACGTCGCGGTAAACCGGTTCGGCCGCCAGTTCGACGGGGTCGGTGTTCAGCTCGGCCAACGTGGTCGCCACCCACACGGCGCGCCGCGCGGTGTCCGCCGCGACCGTCGGCGACAGCTCGGCGTGTGAGGCGAATCCCCACGTGCCGTCGACGATCACCCGGACGGCCAGCCCGAGCTCTCGGCTGAGCACCGCGGTCTCCAGCTCGCCGTCGCGAAGCTGGATCATCTCGGTGGTGAGCCGGTGAATTCGCAGGTCGGCATGGCTGGCTCCGGCCGCGGTGGCCGCCGACAGCGCGGCGTCGGCCAGTTCGTGGCGGGGCAGGTCGAGGAAGTCGGCATCGATCCCCCGGTTCGGTGTCACGACACCCACCGTAACGGCCGGGTTTAAGACCCTTGTGGACGACGCCGGGGCGACCAAGGGGCGCCGATCGACCGTGCTGGCGTACGCGCTGCTGGCCCCC
>JAFAID010000562.1 GCA_019236925.1 Mycobacterium sp.
CTCGGTGATCAGTTCGCCCATCCACATCACCAGCGCCGCGCCGGCGGTCATCACGAACACGATGACGACCAGCGTGAATATGCTCTGGTTGGAGATGATGTCCAGGTTGCAGCCCTGCAGCAGCCCGCCGTTGGCGGCCAGCGCCACGATGCTGGTGGCCTGCAAGATGGCCAGCGCAATCGCCAGATAACGGGTGTACTGCGTCATCTTGGCCTGACCCGATTGGCCTTCTTTGCGTAGCTCTTCAAACCTGGGGATGACCACGGTGAGCAGCTGCACGATGATGCTCGCGGTGATGTAGGGCATCACCCCGACGGCGAACACGGTCAGTTGCAGGAGCGCGCCGCCGGAAAACAGGTTGATCAGCGAGTAAATCTGGGCCGCCTCGCCGCCGCTGACCTGCGCGATGCACTTCTGCACATTGGGGTAGTTCACCCCTGGCGACGGCAAGGACGCGCCGAGGCGATAGAGCACAACCATGCTCAGCGTGAACAGGATCTTCCGTCTCAGGTCGACTGTTCGCAGCGATGAGATGAAAGCCGAAAGCACTCTTCCTCCTGCGCAGCCGGTCTCTCATCGCGGCATGCCAACGGGGCTGGTTGTGACCAGCGTCGGGTGGTCCTGCGTCACGCGCCAAGCACTCGCAGGCCAGGACGTGTCCAGCGCGTGTCAGACAGTCTACGAGATTAACAGCGGTGCTAGCGCTGCCCCGCAAACGGGTAGGCCCACACATAGCAACGAGGCGTACAGTTTCAGTGGCTCTTTACCTTGGCTAAATATTGAGTCGGCGTTGGGGAGGCGTGAGTATGCCGCGTAGCGACTGTGACACTTGGGACCTGGCATCCAGCGTGGGCGCCACCGCGACGATGGTCGCCGCCGCCCGTGCGCTGGCCACCAAGGAACCCGACCCGCTTATCAACGACCCGTTCGCCGCCCCGCTGGTGCGGGCGGTGGGGATCGATTTCTTCACCCGCGTGATCGACGGGGAAATCGCACCGACTGAGACCGGCGAGACCGGCGAAGTGGAAGTGCAAACAGAAACCGACACGCTCGCGGTGCGCACCCGGTTCTTCGACGACTTCTTCACCGGCGCGACCGCGGCGGGGATCGGTCAGGTCGTAATTCTGGCCGCCGGTCTGGACGCCAGGGCGTATCGGCTGGCGTGGCCGCCGGGCACCGTGGTTTATGAAGTCGACCAGCCCGAGGTCGTCAAGTTCAAAACCGACACCATGGCACAGCTGGGCGCCGAACCGACGGCCGAGCGTCGCACGGTCAGCATAGACTTGCGTGAAGACTGGCCGACTGCGTTGCGCCGCAGCGGTTTTGACGACACCAAGCCGGCAGCCTGGAGCGCCGAGGGGCTGCTGATGTACCTGCCGCCAGAAGCGCAGGATCGGCTCTTCGACCACGTCACCGCGCTCAGCGCCCCCGGCACTCAACTGGCCACCGAGTACCACCCGGATACCGGTCCGACGATGGCCGAACGCGGCCGGGCGATGAGCGATCGGTGGGCCAACCTGGGCTGCGACGTTGATTTGTCGGGGCTGTTCTACGAGGGCGAGCGCAACAACGTCGCGGAGTACCTCGGGGATCGGGGTTGGCAGGTGGCCGTCCGCCCACGACGGGAGCTCTTCGCTGACTACGGTCGCGCTTTCCCCACCGACGAGGCACTGGCCGCGTTCCGCAACATCGTCTCCGTTATCGCAACCCGCAGCTGGCTCGCAAAATAGGAGAAACGTAACCATGGCCGTGAGCGACACCAAGCGACATGACGGCGACAGTTGGGATCTGGCGTCCAGTGTGGGCGCCACTGCCACCGCTGTGGCCGCCCGGCGCGCGATGGCGTCAAAAGGACCGAATCCCCTGATCGACGATCCGTTCGCCGAACCACTGGTCAACGCCGTCGGAGTCGACGGCTTTATCAAGATGATGAACGGCGAGATCGAGCTCGTGGAAGACGATCCCGCATTCACCCCGCGACGGCTGGCCGAGGGAATGGCGGTGCGCACCCGGTTCTTCGACACCTTTTTCCTCGACGCCGCGGCAGCGGGTGTACGTCAGGCCGTCATCCTGGCCGCCGGGCTGGACACCCGCGCCTACCGGCTGCCATGGCCGCCCGACACCGTCGTCTATGAAATCGACCAGCCCCGGGTGATTGAATTCAAGACCCGCACGCTGGCCGATCTGGGTGCGGCTCCATCCGCCGACCGTCGGGCGGTGGCCGTCGACCTGCGCGATGACTGGCCGCAAGCCCTGCAGGACAACGGATTTGATTCGGGGCGGCCGACGGCTTGGATCGCCGAGGGCTTGCTTGGCTATCTGCCGCCGGAAGCTCAGGATCGGTTGTTCGACAACATCACCACACTCAGTTTCTGCGGAAGCCGACTGGGTACCGGCTACGTGCCGGATATCCGCGGCCGCATCGCTAAGCGCGGCAGCGAGATCAGCGAGCGGTGGCGCCGCCTCGGACTGGACCTCAACTGGGCTGACTTGGTCTATGACGGCGAACGTAACGACGCCGTCGAGTACCTGACCGACCGCGGCTGGCAGACGACGGTGCATACGACACCAGAGCTGTACGCCGACAACGGTTTCGACTTCCCCGAAGGCCCGACGATGGTCGCGTTCGGCGACATCAGGTACGTGTCGGCGGCGCTGCCGTAAAACTTCGCGACGGCCGCGAACCCAGCTCCAGAAACCGGCGGTAGCGGTCTTCCATCGGGCCCGTCCAGGCGGGATCGGGCGGGACGACGCGCTCGACAGCGGCCCACCGCGCGGCGTCGGTGATCGACGATTCCCTGCCGACTGCCATTCGGCTGAGGAAAGCCGCGCCCAGCGCCGCGCCCTCGGCCACGCCCGACACCTCCACCGGCCGGCCGGTCGCGTCGGCGATGGCCCGCAGCCACGGGTCGACTCGGGTACCGCCACCGGCGGCCACGATCCGCGATGCGTTCACTCCGCTGAGCTCGATGAGCTGGCGGACCACGAAGCCCGACGCCTCGTAGGCCGCGCGGCGCAGCGTCGCCGCGTCGTGGGTCAGATCCAGGCCGTCGAGCATGCCGCGACGGTCGGGGTCGTGGAAGGGTGTTCGTTCGCCGCGCAGGTAGGGCGACCACACCGGTACCCGCCGCGGATCCGCCGTCGCCGGGTCGCCGGGTCCCAGCACGCGGTCGACCCAGCCGAGAAACAGCCCGCCGGCATTGCTCGCGCCGCCGATCTGACTCTTGCCGGTCATGGTCGGGATGGTCCACAGGCCCGGCACCTGCCGCGCCTCGGGAATGGTCGCCCAGACGATCAAGGTGGTGCCGCACAGCACCAGCACGTCGCCATCGTCGTCGGCGCCGGCGACCATCTGCTCGCACAGGGCGTCAATGGCACCGACGGCCAACGTGGCGCCGCTATCGCGCAGCCGTCCGGCAGCAGCACCCGGCGCTTCGACCCGGGGCATCCGGTCGACCGTCACACCGCGTTCGGCGCATGCCTGCGCGTTCCAGCCGCCGTCGAACAGCGGCAGGGCGGTGTATGCGGTGGGAAAGTCGATCACCGCCTCGCCCGCCAGCGCATAGTTGGCCACCGCCGGTGCCGGCCAGTATCCGGCCGCATCGGGCGCTTGCGTCGCGGTCCAGCGCAGAAATTCGGCGGCCTCGCCCGGCGGCAACGGGCCCTCGGTGTCGGCGCCCACAACCCGGCCGCGGCTGTCGCCGTAGAGCAGTCCCGGCGTGATCGGATGGCCGGCGGAGTCGACGGCGGTCAGCGACGGCACCATCGCGGAAACGGCGACCGCCCGGGCATCCGGCCGCGCCAGTTGCTTCAGCGCCGCCAGCGGGCCCAGTCGCCAGGCCTCGTCGGCGTTGTGTTCCAGCCGATCCGGCGTCGGCACCCGCAATTCGTGCGGGATGCGCGCCCGCGCGACCACCCGGCCATCCTCGTCGGCGGCCACCGCTTTGACGGCGGTGGTGCCGATGTCGATGCCGATCGTGACCTCTTCGCGTGACACGGGCGTCACCGTACGCCAGCATTGGCAGTCGTGACGCGTGCTTTGGTGACGGCCCCGCTGCGTGGCGAGGGGTTCGAGAAGTTGCGACGGCTGGCCGATGTGGTTTACGACCCGTGGATCGAGCAAACCCCGCTGCGCATTTACACCGCCGAGCAGCTGGCCGAACGGATCTCCGCCGAAGCCGCCGATATCGTTGTCGTGGAAAGCGATTCGGTCAAAGGGCCGGTGTTCGACTTGGGATTGCGGGCCATCGCCTCGACGCGCGGGGACCCGAACAACGTCGACATCGCGGGTGCCACCGCCGCCGAAATTCCGGTGCTGAACACCCCGGGCCGCAACGCCGATGCGGTCGCCGAGATGACGCTCGCGCTGCTTTTCGCCGCCACCCGCCAGGTGTTGGGCGCCGACGCCGACGTGCGGGCCGGAGAGGTGTTCCGCGACGGCAGCATTCCCTATCAGCGCTTCCGCGCCTGGGAAGTCG
>JAFAID010000617.1 GCA_019236925.1 Mycobacterium sp.
GACGACCGGAAGGCCAAGCGGCGATGAGCGCCCCGACTGAATTTCCTTCTGCGGTAGCCAAAGCACGCTTCGTGCGGGTATCGCCGACCAAGGCGCGCCGGGTGATCGACCTGGTGCGGGGCAAGTCGGTGTCAGAGGCGCTGGACATTCTGCGCTGGGCACCGCAGGCGGCCAGCCTGCCGGTGGCCAAGGTCATTGCGAGCGCCGCCGCCAACGCCCAGAACAACAACGGCTTGGACCCGGCGACGCTGGTGGTGGCCTCCGTCCACGCCGACGACGGTCCGACCGCCAAGCGGATTCGTCCGCGCGCCCAGGGCCGCGCTTTCCGGATTCGCAGGCGCACCAGCCACATCACCGTGGTGGTGGAAAGCCGGCCGACCAAGGATGCGCGGGGTTCGCAATCCGCCAGCGCGGCCCGCGCGCGCCGCGCGCAGGCCAGTAAGGCCGCTGCGGCGAAGGCGCCGGCCAAGAAGGCTGCCGCCGAGACGGCGCCGGCCAAGAAGGCAACCGCGGCGAAGGCGCCGGCCAAGAAGGCCGCTGCCGAGAAGGCGCCGGCTAAGAAGGCGCCCGAAAAGAAGACATCCGCCGCGAAGTCCACTGGGACTGACGCGACTTCGGAAGCGAAGGGAGGCTCGCAGTAGTGGGCCAGAAGATCAATCCACACGGATTCCGGCTCGGTATCACGACCGACTGGAAGTCCCGGTGGTATGCGGACAAGCAGTACGCCGAGTACGTCAAGGAGGACGTGGCGATCCGTCGACTGCTGTCCACCGGTTTGGAGCGTGCGGGGATTGCCGACGTCGAGATCGAGCGCACCCGGGACCGAGTGCGGGTGGACATCCACACCGCCCGGCCGGGTATCGTCATCGGCCGCCGCGGCACCGAGGCCGACCGCATTCGCGCCGACCTGGAAAAGCTGACCAAAAAGCAGGTCCAGCTCAACATCCTCGAGGTGAAAAACCCTGAGTCGCAAGCACAATTGGTGGCGCAGGGCGTCGCCGAGCAGTTGAGCAACCGCGTGGCGTTCCGGCGCGCGATGCGCAAGGCCATCCAGTCGGCGATGCGTCAGCCCAACGTCAAGGGCATCCGGGTGCAGTGCTCGGGCCGCCTCGGCGGCGCGGAAATGAGCCGTTCGGAGTTCTACCGCGAAGGCCGGGTTCCGCTGCACACGCTGCGCGCCGACATCGACTACGGCTTGTACGAAGCCAAGACCACCTTCGGCCGTATCGGCGTGAAGGTGTGGATCTACAAGGGCGACATCGTTGGTGGCAAGCGCGAACCGGTTGCTCCTTCTGCCGCCGGTGCCGAACGTCCCCGCCGCGAGCGGCCGTCGGGCACCCGCCCGCGCCGTAGCGGCGCCGCGGGCACGACGGCGACCAGCACCGAGGCCGGGCGCGCCGCTTCAGGCGCCGAGGAAGCCGCGCCTGCACCGTCGGCTGACGAGCCGGCCCTCGAGACGCAGAGTACGGAGAGCTGAATCATGTTGATTCCCCGCAAGGTCAAGCACCGTAAGCAACACCATCCGCGGCAACGCGGGATCGCCAGCGGCGGCACACAGGTGACTTTCGGCGACTACGGCATCCAGGCACTGGAGCATGCCTACGTCACCAACCGGCAGATCGAGGCAGCGCGTATCGCGATCAACCGGCACATCAAGCGTGGCGGCAAGGTATGGATCAACATCTTCCCGGATCGCCCGCTGACCAAGAAGCCGGCGGAAACCCGAATGGGTTCCGGTAAGGGCTCGCCCGAGTGGTGGATATTCAACGTGAAGCCGGGTCGGGTTCTCTTCGAGCTCAGCTACCCGAACGAATCGATCGCCCGGGAAGCGTTGACCCGAGCAATCCACAAGCTGCCGATCAAGGCACGCATCGTTACCCGAGAGGACCAGTTCTGATGGCAGTGGGAGTCTCCCCTGGCGAACTGCGCGAGCTCACCGACGAAGAGCTGACCGCGCGACTGCGGGAATCCAAGGAAGAGCTGTTCAACCTGCGTTTCCAGATGGCGACCGGCCAGCTCAACAACAATCGTCGACTCCGCACGGTGCGCCAGGAGATCGCACGCATTTACACCGTGCTACGTGAACGTGAACTCGGGCTGGCCTCCGGGCCCGCAGGTGAGGAGTCGTAATGGCCGACGCGAAAACCCCCGCGAAGACCGCCAAGGCCCCGGCTAAGGCGCCGGCCAAGGCTGCTCCGAAAGCCGCCGCGGCGAAAGAGACCCCGGGCAACGCCAAGGGCCCCAAGCACACACCGGCCACGCCGAAGCCCCGCGGTCGGCGTAAGACCCGCATCGGGTACGTGGTGAGCGACAAGATGCAGAAGACCATCGTCGTCGAGCTGGAAGACCGTGTGCGTCACCCGCTGTACGGCAAGATCATCCGGACCACCAAGAAGGTCAAGGCGCACGACGAAAACGGCATCGCCGGTATCGGCGACCGCGTCTCGCTGATGGAGACGCGTCCGCTGTCGGCGACGAAGCGCTGGCGGCTCGTCGACATCCTCGAGAAAGCCAAGTAAGCGCCCGAGGCGACTGCAACCAAAAGCCCCCAAAACCTGTATTGGTTTGGGGGCTTTTGGATTCCCTCGTCAGTCGTCAGCTCTGCTGGTATAGGCTTCATCCGGTGTCCCGGGGGTCCACCACGAGAGTGAGGCCGGCGATGACGACCGAGTTCAGCGGCAAGATCGAACTGGACATCCGTGATTCGGAGCCTGACTGGGGCCCGTACGCCGCACCGACTGCGCCGGACAACTCGCCGAACATCCTGTACCTGGTCTGGGATGACACCGGCATCGCGACCTGGGACTGCTTTGGCGGCCTGGTCGAGATGCCGGCGATGACGCGCATCGCCGAGCGTGGTGTACGGCTGTCACAATTTCACACCACGGCGCTGTGCTCGCCGACCCGGGCGTCATTGCTGACCGGTCGCAATGCCACCACCGTGGGCATGGCCACCATCGAGGAATTCACCGATGGTTTTCCCAATTGCAACGGTCGGATTCCGGCCGACACGGCATTGCTCTCCGAGGCGCTCAACGAGCGTGGCTACAACACCTACTGCGTTGGCAAGTGGCACCTGGTGCCGCTGGAAGAGTCGAACATGGCGTCGACCAAGCGGCACTGGCCGACATCCCGCGGCTTCGAACGCTTCTACGGATTCATGGGCGGCGAGACCGATCAGTGGTACCCCGACCTGGTCTACGACAACCACCCGGTCAACCCTCCCGGCACGCCCGAGGACGGCTACCACCTGTCGAAGGACATCGCCGACAAGACGATCGAATTCATCCGCGATGCCAAGGTGATTGCGCCGGACAAGCCGTGGTTCAGTTACGTGTGCCCCGGCGCCGGACACGCCCCGCACCATGTCTTCAAAGAATGGGCCGACAAGTACGCCGGCAAGTTCGACATGGGCTACGAGCATTACCGCGAGATCGTGCTGGAAAAGCAGAAGGCGATGGGGATCGTCCCATCGGACACCGAATTGTCGCCCATCAACCCGTATCTCGACGTCAAGGGACCGAACGGTGAGCCTTGGCCGTTGCAGGACACGGTGCGGCCCTGGGACTCACTCAACGACGAAGAGAAGAAGCTGTTCAGCAGGATGGCCGAGGTGTTCGCCGGCTTCCTGAGCTATACCGATGCCCAGATCGGCCGAATCCTGGACTATCTCGAGGAATCAGGCCAACTGGATGACACGATCATCGTGGTGATCTCCGACAACGGCGCCAGCGGCGAGGGCGGTCCGAACGGGTCGGTCAACGAGGGCAAATTCTTCAACGGCTACATCGACACCGTCGAAGAGAGCATGAAGTTGTTCGACCACCTGGGTGGACCGGAAA
>JAFAID010000087.1 GCA_019236925.1 Mycobacterium sp.
ACGAGGCTGCCCGCTCAACCGGCTCGATGGCGCCGATGTCCCGGCGCCAGGTGTCCGGTGTCTACCGATTCCTCTCGCCGCACCAAGCCGCGGTGCTCGATGCCGCCACCAGTTGCCTGATGCCCGGCGCGGGTGAGCTCGACCATCCCGGGGTGCAGGTGGTCACCTACGTGGACCGCGTGCTGTCGCAATGCGACGCCCAAACCGCCGCGCGTCGTATGTGGGTTGCCGACCTTCGCGACCACTTCGCCGACGGCGTCGCGCTGCTCGACGAGCTGGCCGGCGGCGACTTCACCGCGGTGCCGCGATTGCGCCAAGACCTGATCCTGTCCCACACGCAGGTCGCGCCCTTCGTCTGCTTGCTGTTCGATCACATCGTCAAGGCGATGTACGCCGTGCCCGGGAACGCCGACCGCCGCGTCGTGCCGCGACACGGAATCGCAATGGCTTGAATTTCGGCGCAACGGGCAGACCGCTGCCGCAAAACCGGATATCTACGCCGACACGCCGGACACAGGCATTTCCCAGGTTGGCTCCAAATCCACGTCATACTCTGCCCGTGGCCAGCGACGAGGCCGCCGGGGCGTCCGGCTCGTCGGCGCCGGTGTCCCGGCGCACGGTGCTCGGCGGGCTGACCCTGATACCGGTGGCCGCCGTCCTGGGCGGCGTGCTTCCGGCCGCTTCCGCCGATCCAGCCGACACCCAGTACCGATACCTCTCACCGCACCAGGCCGCGGTGCTCGACGCCGCAACCCGCCGCCTGATCCCCGGACCCGGAGACGACCCGGGCGAAACCAGCCCCGGGGCGCACGAAGCAAACGTGGTCAACTACATAGACATCATGCTGGCGGCGTTCTCCTTCTCGCCGCCGATGGTGCACGCCGGCGGGCCGTGGAGCAACCGCGCCGGCGGCTCCCAGGACTTCATGGCCGACTTCGTCCCGCTCGACCGCGCCCAGAACTACGCCTGGCAACAGCGGATCGCGAACCTTCGCACCCAGTACACCAACGGCATCGCGCTACTTGACCAGCTGGCCGGCGGCGACTTCACCACGGCGTCCAAGACGCAACAGAACAAGATCCTGGCAACCGGTCAGGCCGTGTCCTTCACCCAGCAGCTGTTCAGTAACGCGATCGAGGGGATGTATTCCGTCCCGGAGTATGGCGGCAACGCGAACCTCGTGGGTTGGCAAGACATCAAGTGGCCGGGGGACATCCAGCCGCGGGGCTACACCAACGCCGAGGTCGAGGCGCCTGAGTACGACGTGTGCGGCACCAGCGGCATCATCGGTTTGCTGATGCGCGGAGGGTGGGCGCAGGCCGTCGCCAAAATGGGCGGTAAGGGCGGCGTCAATGCCTAAGGCGATCATCGTCGGCTCGGGCCCCGGCGGGTCGGTGATGGCAATGGTGCTCGCGGAGGCCGGCTGGGACGTGGTGATCTTCGAGCAGGGACCGAGCTACTACAGCAACATCGACGGACAAGGGCCGTTTTTCCCGACGGTGTTCTCCAACGACGAGCTGAAGGGGGTGTACCGCTACTTCGAGCAGCCGGACCCACTGGCCTACCCGCGCACGTTTCGCCAAAACGCCAGCCAAAACGCGGCGAACACCTACGTCGGCGACGTCAACGACCTTCCTTACCAGGTCGGCGGCGGATTCCCACACTCCGACGTGAAGGTCACCCGGATGTGGGACATCGACTTCAAGGGACTGTCGCTGCTCGGCCCGGTGCCCGGCGCGGACATGGCGGATTGGCCGTTCGAGTACAGCGACCTGGCGCCGTACTACGACGAGATCGAGACGTTGATCGGAGTGCAGGGCGATGTCGCATCGATACCCGCATTCGTACAGAAGTATCAGCCGCAAACCAAGCCGTTCCCGATGCCGCCGGGGGCGCAGCAGCGCTCGTCGACGCTCCTGGCCGCAGGGGCGAAGCGCCTGGGGCTGCATCCGTTTTATTTCCCCATGGGGGCCAATACGCGCGACTACAACGGCTCCCCGCCGTGCAACAACTGCGGGTTCTGCTCGGGCTACGGGTGTCCGATCTCCGCCAAACCGGTCAACCTCATCATGCTGCGGCGGGCGCTGCACACCGGGCGTGCGCAGTTGCGGCCACAGACGACCGTCACACAGGTCAACTACACCGGCCGTCGGGCCACCGGCGTCTCCTATCTCGACCCGCAGGGCAATGTCGGTGGGGAGAGCGCCGACGTGGTGGTGCTGTCCTGCTCGGCGGTCTTGACGCCGCGTCTGGCGCTGCTTTCTAACCTGCCCGATCCCTACGGCCGCATCGGCCTGCGGATCATGTTTCAAAACTTCTACGACGGGTTCGCCATCTTCCTCAACCAGCGAGTGCACGCCTACCGCGGTCGCTCGAGCACGCAGTGCATGTTCGACTTCAACGATCCCAACTTCCCCGGGGCTCGTGCCTTTGCCCGGCTGTGCGGGCTGCCCTATATCCGTGCCGGCCTGTGCGAGCTCGGCGGGAGCCAGCAACCGATCGCCGAGGGCAAGTTCTACCAGGAGATCCTGGGGTTCCTGCCAGGTGTGCAGTTTTTTGGTCGCCCGTTCAAGGAGCTGATGCGCGCCTCGCTGCTGCGCGACCGGCTCGCCGGCGTGGATTGTTTCGGCACCGACATGCCATACCTGACGAATAACGTCACGCTCGACCCAACGGTCAAAGACCTCAACGGCCAGCCGGCGGCCCGGGTCACCTACCAGATCGGGAAGTTCGAGAAGGCCTCGCAAGATTTCTTCGTGCCGGCGCTCTCCGCGATGTGCGGGGCATCCGGCGCGCAGCTGTACGCCGCCATTCCCCAGAGCACGGCAAATTCACTGAGCGGCGTTGCACCACCGAGCGGCCTGCACACCATGGGCGGGATGCAGATGGGCGTGAACCCGGCGACCAGCGTCGTCGATGCGAATGGACGAATGCACCAGATGGACAACGTCTACGTCGCCGACGGCAGCGTGTTCGCCACCTCGGGCGGCTCTAACCCCACCAACACGATCATGGCGGTCGCGCTGCGCACCGCGCGCGGGCTCACCGGCCGGCGGTACCCCACGGCGAATCCCGCTGCCGCGCCAGCGTTCCAGCGGTAAAACTGGAGTTGATGGAGGCGGGGCCGAGTTGCATCGACCGATCGTCTCGTCAGCCGCCTGAGGAGGGACCCATGTCGAATGGCCAAGCGCTGGAAGAACTTCGAACAGAAGGCTACGTCATCCTGCGTGGAGTCCTTTCGGATCCGGCTCAAAAGGAAGTCCGCGACGCGCTTCGCCCACTCCTGGACCGCCAGGCCTGGGGCGCAGCGGGATTTTTTGGCGATCGGACCAGGCGCGTCCACAACATCCTTGCCAAGACTCGCGCCGTCGACCCCCTTGTCGCTCACCCGGCGGTCCTGGAGCTCCTGCGGGGCACGCTCAGTGCGCATCAAGTTTCGATTGTGAACGCGATCGAGATCCACCCTGGCGAGACGGCTCAGTTTCTTCATCAGGACGACGTGGTGTTTCCGATCAGTCGTCCGCACCCGCCTCTGATCGTGAACACCATGTGGGCCCTAACCGAATTCACGGCCGAGAACGGCGCAACCCGCCTGGTGCCGCGCAGTCAGGACGCGACCGAGTTGGACGAAGATCCTGAGATCGTCACCGCAGAGATGGAACCGGGTTCGGTCCTCGTCTGGACTGGAGGGCTCTTCCACGGCGGAGGTGCCAACCGCGCGGAACAACCGCGCCTCGGATTGAACGTGAATTACAACTGTCCCTGGCTTCGCCAGCAAGAGAATCAATATCTGGCCATCCCGCAAGAGGTGGCCGCGACCCTTCCCGATGAGTTTCTCCGTCTGGTGGGCTACGAGGCCCATATCGACATATACGGCCTGGTTGACCACCGTCACCCGCTCAGTGTGCTCGGTCGTGACGTGCCGCCAATCGCTTCAGCCGGAGGCGAAATTCTCGGCGACGTGACCACGGGTTCCGACGAAGCGGAAACTAACACGACCTGACGGCACTACCCTTTAGTGCGCCAGGTCACTGGGTCGGAGTCTGTGATGGGTTGTCGTCGTATCGCGTTCACCCGCGGCGTGGCTGCCGGGTGCCTGTTGGGCGCCGCGTTCCTCCCGATGGCCGTCGCGTTCGCCGACGACGCCTCCGACGCGTCCATTTTCGACCCACTTTTACAGGATTTTTTCGGGTTTGAACGCGACGCGTCGCAACCAGCCACGGTCTATTCGGTATCCGGGGAACCGCCGATCTTCCAGAGCATTCACGAAACCGAAATCTTCGACACCGGCTCTGCTGGCACGATTCCGGCCGGGTCGTTCCAAGTTGACGACGAAGTGATCACAAGTGCGTTCGGACCCGCTAGCGCCGAGCTCCTCGTCACCAGCTCTGCGGAAGGCACCAGCGCGCCACCGGTCGGATCGGTGTATGACGTCATCGACATCGGCGGCGGCTTTGAGAATGTCTACTCCGACATCGCCCCGACGACGCCCGGCGGCGCTGACACGCTCTCAGATACCTTGGTGACGCCCTTCGGGGACATTCCCCTCACGACGAACTTGCACGCGTTCTTGGACCCCACGAATCAGTACTTCCTCTACGACCCCACGGATCCGTCGACCCAGTCCACGGATCCGTCGACAGTCGCCTCCGTCGACGACACCACCGCCTCCTCCGCCTTCTTCAACCAAATATTCCAGAATTTCTATGGATTCGACGATGATTCGTCGCAACCGACAACGGTTACCGACATAGCTGCGATCCCGCCTCTTTATCAGAGCGTCCACGAGACCGTGTCCTACAACACCAGCGCCGGGTCGTTCGAGGCTGACAACAACATTCTCACGAATACCATGGGCCCTGGCTTCTCCGAACTCGCCGTCACCAACTCCACGGGAGGCGCCCCGCCGGTCGGATCGGTCTACGAGATCAATAATCTCGGTAACGGCTTTGAGAATCTCTACTCCGACGTCGCGCCGACCACGCCCGGCGGCCCCGACACGCTCTCAGATACCTTGATGACGCCGTTGGGGAACATTCCCCTAATGATCGACTTTCACGCGTTCTTCGACTCCACATATTCGTTCTTCCCCTTCGACCCCACGGATTCGTTGGTCCTCGCCGACGACAGCACCGGCTTCGACCCCACCCAACCCTTCGCTTTCTTCGGGTTCTCCCAGGATGCGTCGCAACCTTTAACGGTCACCGGGGTATCCGGGCTCACTGGCGTATCTGGGGGCTTGCCTACTTCCAACAGCCTTTTCAGCAGCGTTCACCTCAACGAATTCTTCGACACCAACGCCACTAACACGCTTCCGGCTGGGTCGTTCCAGGCTGACAGCAACGTGATAACGAATGCGATGGGGCTGCAGAACGCTGAAATCCTGGTCACCAGCCCTGTGGAAGGCACCAGCGCGCCGCCGGTCGGATCGGTGTACGACGTGCTCAACATTGGAAGCGGCATCGAGAATTTCTACGCCGACATCGCGCCGACGACGGCCGGCGGCCAGGACACGATTTCGGACACGTTGGCGACGCCCTTCGGGGACATCCCCCTGATGATCGACTTTCACTCGTTCCTGAACCCCATGGACATGTTCTTCGGCTACTGAGCCGACGGGCGCTTGGCGCGTTGAGATTGCGTCAGCTCAGATCTCGATGACGGTTGGCACAATCATGGGTTGGCGACGGTAGGTCTCCCCCACCCACTTGCCGACCGTGCGGCGCACCGCCTGCGCGATCCGGACCGGGTCGGTGACGTTCTCGGCCGCTAACGATTCCAGCTCCGCCTCGACCTTGCGGACGGCCGGCTCCAACGCCTTGGGGTCTTCGGAAAAGCCACGCGAGTGCAGATGCGGTGCGCCCGCCGGACGGCCGGTCCCCCGCCGCATGACCACGGTCACCGCGACGAAACCCGACGACAGAATGAGCCGCTCGCCCAGCGTGATATCGCCGACGTCACCGGTGATGAGCCCGTCGACGAACATCTTGCCGACCGGCACCGCACCGGAGATGCCGACTTTGCCGGCAATCAGGTCGACACTGACACCGTTCTCCGCCAAGACAATCGACGATTCGGGCACGCCCGTACTGGCGGCGAGCTTGGCGTTCGCGCGAAGCATCCGCCAGGTGCCGTGCACCGGCATGACGTTGCGCGGCCGTATCCCGTTGTACAGGAACAGCAGTTCGCCTCCGTAGGCGTGGCCCGAAACATGCACGCGGACTTGTTGATTGGTGACGATCCGGGATCCGATCTTAGCCAACGAGTCGATGACGCCGTAGACGGCTTCCTCGTTGCCCGGTATCAGCGACGACGACAGGATGATGAGGTCCTCGGCGGTCAGCGTGATGCTGCGATGCTCGCCGCGGGACATCCGCGACAGCGCCGACATCGGCTCACCCTGAGTTCCGGTGGTGATCAGCACGATCTGTTCGGGCGACATCATCTCCGCCGCGCCGATGTCGATCAGGTCGGAATCCTCCACCCGCAGAAAACCCAACTCCCGGGCGATACCCATGTTGCGCACCATCGACCGCCCGACGAACGACACCCGCCGGCCCAACGCCACCGCCGCGTCGATGATCTGTTGCACGCGATCGACATTGGAGGCGAAACACGCGACGATGACGCGGCCATGCGCACCCCGGATCAGCCGGTGCAGCGTCGGGCCGACCTCACTTTCCGACGGCCCGACGCCGGGAATCTCGGCGTTGGTCGAGTCGCACAAGAACAGGTCCACGCCGACGTCGCCGAGCCGGGACATGCCCGGCAGGTCGGTGGGGCGCCCATCCAGCGGCAGCTGGTCGAGTTTGATGTCGCCGGTGTGCAAAACGGTCCCAGCAGCGGTGCGCACCGCGATGGCCAGCGCGTCGGGAATTGAATGGTTGACGGCGAAGTACTCGCATTCGAAGACACCGTGGGTGCTGAGCTGGCCCTCCGCCACCTCGACGAACACCGGTTTGAGCCGGTACTCACGACATTTCGCCGCGACCAGGGCCAGGGTGAACCTCGAGCCGACGACCGGGATGTCGGGACGCAGCTTGAGCAGAAACGGGATCGCCCCGATGTGGTCCTCGTGCGCGTGGGTCAGCACCAGCGCTTCAACATCGTCGAGCCGGTCCTCGATGTGACGCAGGTCGGGCAGGATCAGGTCGACGCCGGGCTCGTCGTGGGTGGGAAACATCACCCCGCAGTCGATGATCAACAACCGGCCCAGATGCTCGAAAACCGTCATATTGCGGCCGATTTCGCTGATCCCGCCCAACGCGGTGATCCGCAGACCGCCAGTGGTCAGCGGACCCGGTGGCCGAAGGTCTACATCCACTTGCGAGCCACCGTTAGGCTCACCGCAGCACCGAAGCCGCGCGCATGTCGGTAGTCAGTGCGTCAATCTGCTCGGCGGTCGCGGCGACCTGCGGCAGCCGCGGGTCACCCACCTCGATGCCCTGCAGCCGCAACCCCGCCTTGGCCAACGTCACCCCGCCGAGGCGGCTCATCGCATTGCACAGCGGGCTGATCGCGACGTTGATCTTGCGGGCAGTGGTGACGTCTCCGGAGGCAAAGGCGGACAGCAAGTCCCGCAGCTGCCCGGCGGCCAGGTGAGAGATCACGCTGATGAATCCGGTAGCCCCCATCGCCAGCCAGGGCAGATTCAGCGCGTCGTCGCCGGAGTAGTACACCAGACCGGTTTCCGCCATCAGCTGAGCACCGGCGTGCAGGTCACCCTTGGCGTCTTTCACCCCGACGATGTTGGGGTGCGCAGCCAGCGCACGCAGGGTCTCGGACTCGATCGGCACCACGGAGCGTGGCGGGATGTCGTAGAGCAGCACCGGCAGCGGGGTTGCGTCGGCGACCGCGGTGAAGTGGGCGATCAGACCGGCCTGCGGCGGTTTCGAGTAGTACGGCGTCACCACCAGCAGTCCGTGCGCGCCCTCGGCAGCACACGCCTTGGCCAGATGGACGCTGTACGCCGTGTCATAGCTGCCCGCGCCGGCGATGACCCGGGCGCGGTCGCCCACCGCCTCCAGCACGGCCCGTAGCAGGGCGAGCTTCTCGGCATCGGTCGTGGTCGGCGACTCACCGGTGGTGCCCGATATCACCAAACCGTCGCAGCCCGCGTCGACCAGGTGATTGGCCAATCGCGCCGCAGCGGGGAGATCCAGGGAGCCGTCGGGTCCGAAAGGCGTCACCATGGCGGTCAACAGCGTGCCCAGGCGTGTAGAGACGTCGAAACCGCTGGTGCTCACGGACCCAGGTTACCTGGCGGCGCCAGCCATTTTAGGTAGCGGCTCAGGCCTCGGTGGCGAGCGGGCTTGTCGCCACCTCGGTGCCGTCGGCCAGCGTGGCGATCTGGAAATCGCCGAACACCGCGGGCGCGACGTCGACGAGCTGGCGCAGACACGCGATCGCCAGCCGCCGGATCTCCACATCGGCGTGCTCGCTGGCCCGCATGGCGATGAAGTGCCGCCAAGCGCGGTAGTTCCCGGTGACCACGATGCGGGTCTCGGTGGCATTAGGCAGCACGGCGCGGGCAGCTTGGCGGGCCTGTTTGCGCCGTAAAACGGCGTTGGGTTGATCGGCGAACTTGGCTTCCAGCCTGCTCAGCAAGTCGATGTAGGTGGCGCGGCTGGCGTCGGCGGCCTCGGCGAGGATCTGCTGCAACTCCGCATCGTCCTCCATACCCGGCGGTACGACGACCTGCGACTCTTTTTCCGGCACATAGCGCTGCGAAAGCTGCGAGTAGGAGAAGTGCCGGTGCCGAATCAGCTCGTGGGTGCACGACCGCGAGATGCCGGTGATGTAGAACGAGACACTTGCGTGCTCGAGAACTGAGAAATGCCCGACGTCGATGATGTGCCGCAGATAACCGGCGTTTGTCGCGGTCTTGGGATTGGGCTTGGACCAGCTCTGATAGCAGGCCCGGCCGGCGAACTCGACCAGCGCTTCGCCGCCGTCGGCGTCGGTGCTCCATGAAACGTCCGGCGGCGCGAAGAACTCGGTCTTCGCGATCAGTTGGACGTGCAACGGCGCGGTCTCGGCCACGGCGATCACCCTAGCCCGAGGAGGACCCGGGCAATCAACCTAACGGTGCGGTGGCGATGCGGCGGACATGCCTGGCGTCGCGCCGGCGGCGCAGGTTTACTGCGGCCACCCGGTAGAGAAACGCGGGGTGCAGCAGGTGAATCGGGGAGTCGATCAGGCTGTTGACTCTGAAGAAGCGTACGGCAACAACGAGATCGGACTCAGAGGCTGCCATCGCCCAGTCGACAAGCCGGGTGGCGATACGCATCCATCTCGACCGTCGCCCTGCCACCTCCGGGAAAGCCAGATCGGAGCTCGCGACCATCTGCCAGGCCACGCCAATCGGTTTCGCCGAGGCTCGGAAGTATCGCCGGGGTAGATCAGCGGCACCGTCACGCAGACATTCCCGCAGCGCGGCAGCCTGCAGCGCGGCCAGCGTCATTCCTTGCCCGTAGATGGGGTTGACACTGCAAACGGCGTCGCCGCATACCAGCAGACCATCGGGTAGTTCGGGCATCTTGTCGTAGCGTCGCCACTGGCTGGACGGCATGTGGTGATGTGCCACGTCGCTGACCGGTTCGGCGGCCCGCAGCGCTGCGATCAGGTGGTCAGGGCAGTACTTCTGGGCGAATGACAGCATGCCCGCCAGGTCACCAGGCGGCTGGTGCCCGGCCATCCCGAAAACCGTGAACATCCAGGTGTCGTGCTCATAGCCGCTCAGGAACATTCCAGCCGGCCGGTCCGGCGCGGGGCCGATGTCGACGAGCATCTCGGCAAGCGTGCCGTGCGGGATTCGCAGCAGTTGGCTGACGTAGTTCGTGTGCATGACGATGTGGTCCTCGACCGGGCGGCCACATCCGAGTCTCTCCAGCAAAGCCGGCGTATGCGCGCCGCGCCCCATCGCGTCCATGACGACATCGGCGGTCAACTCTCGTTCGGCACCGTTTTGATCGACCACCCGCGCTCCGGTGACGCGCCGACGATCCGGTGTCGTTGTCATCTCGGCTACCTCGTGGCCGCTGAGAATCGTCACGTTGTGCATCGCCTGCAGGCGCCGCAGGACATGGCATTCCAGAAACGGTCTGCTCGGCATGTGAATCGCCAGCGCCGTGGGCTCCTTCGCTACCTTGCCCGAGCGGAGTATGTCGTGGCCACCGAAAGACAAATGCAGCTTGGACAGCTCTCCGTCGTTCCACACAGGCGCTCCGTCAGCTACCAGTTCATCGAGAAACCCGGGAAAGAGCTCATTCAAAATCTGGGCTCCGCGCGCCAGCAGAACATGAACATGCCGACCCTGTGGTACCCCTCGTCGGACAGCAGGGTCGTCCGACAACACATCCCGTTCGACAACGGTGACGGTGTCAAAGAAATCGGCCAGCACCCTCGCGGCGAGCAGCCCACCCATGCTCGCCCCGAGAACGATGGCGCGCTCGCCCAGCGCTGCCATTACTGAGCCGCCGAATCATGTTGAGCTGCAGTCAAAGTCATGTCGCCATTGGCTATCAGAGCATCGAAGCCGGCGGCTGCCGCCTTGGCGCGGTGTTGTTCCGAGAACTTTCGGTAGCTGCTTTCGTCACCACGCACATGCGCGAGCAGCGCCCGCGAGCGCAACACCGGTAGTTCGTGGAGCACGAAGCCGGGATCGGTGGGTAGGGCGGCCAATTGGTCGATCGCGCCCTGCGCTTCGTTTTGGTCGCCGACGGATCCGCGTTGGACCAGCAGCTGCACCAGAACTTCGGTGGCCCTTCCGCGCCAGATCATGTCGCCGCTTTCGTACGCCCCGCCCACGACTGCCCGCACCATGTCGATGGCACCATCGAGATCGCCAGTGCGGGCCCTCTCCAATGCGAATTCGGGGTCGACGATGATCAGGGCGCTCAGGGAGAACCGCTCCGACACTGCGGCCTCGCGCGTCTTGGTGAACAGGTCAAGGCCCTCGTCGCGTTGCGTTCGGTCGCGAGTGACCAGAACCAAACCTCGGCTGAGGAGACCCATGAAGAGCACGAAGTCGTCGCTGGAACCCTCGGCGATGCGCAGCGCCTCGGCGGTCTCGCGCATCGCGGTCGCATCGGCCGGCAGCGCACCGAATGGAATGGAGGCGACATACTTCCACAACAGGGCGAAGACGTAACTCGTCGGATCGAGTGGAGCGGCCATCGCGATCGAAGTCGCGGCGTCGTCGAGCCACCCTCGCATGCCCAGGCACATCTTGACGTGCCCGCGCATCGCGATCGCCGTACTCAGCGGTGAACCGAAGATCAGGTTGCCCTTAGTGGGGTCGCCGTCGGCCAAATCGATGAGCCGATCCGCCAACCGCAGCGCCTCGATCATCTCGCCGGCCTGGCACTTGGCGTAGATCGCCGCGAACAGAAGAGCCACGGTCAGCGTCGGGTCTCCGATCGATTCCAGTAGCTCGCTCTGCTCGGACGCCACTTGGGCCGCCTCGCGGAAGCGGTTGTGGAACGTCAAAGCCATGATGTATCCGGTCATGCCGATCGCCAGCGACACCTTGTCGTCGGCCGCGACGCACAGCTTTCGGAGTTCGTCGAAACCGGTGTCGGCGATGCTGCCACCGGTTCGCCACAGCGTGCCGCACAGCAGGTTGCGGGGCGCGATCTGCAACGACGCCCGATCTGGCGCGTCGGGCGCTAGCCGGTCGGCGACCTGGCGAGCCCGCTGCCAATTGGTGCGGGCCGCCCGAATGTCGCGGAACGACGACCAGGCGCCGGCGCGCATGTGCCAGTCGAACGCAGCCCGCAAATCTCCGGCAGCCTCGAGGTTTTCGGCAATGAGTGCGGCGTTCTCGTCGGCCGCCCCGGGATCCTGCTGTTCGATCGCGACGGCCAGCCGCCGGTGCAGCTCGGCGCGCCCTGCCTTCAACTGTGCCTCGTAGGCCACCGTTCGAATCATCGGGTGCCGAAACGCATAAACGGCACGTGGGGTGAACATCACCTGATCGATCAACTCCACCTGGAGCAACTCGGCGATCGCCTCCCCCACTTCGATGTCATCGAGCAAGGGGGCCACCAGCTCAGCCCTGAATCGCGCCCCGACGACCGCAGCGGCGTACAGGAAGTATTTGGCCGGCCTACCGAGACGGTCGACGCGGGCGGCGATGGTGGCCTGCAGCGTGCCCGGCACCGTGATGTCGGCGGCGGCGTCACAACAGATGTAGGCGCCGGGATCGCCGTCGAGAACCCCGCGTTGCGCCAGGTCGCGCACCATCTCCTCGGCGAAGAACGGGTTGCCGGCAGCCCGCTCGGCGACCCGCGCGGCCAGAGCGCGCACCGACGGGTCAGTACCCAGCAGCTCGGTGGTCAACGCCGCGCTTTGCGCCGCGTTCAGCGGTGCCAGGGAAATCGTCTGCGCGCCCGGTGTCCGCGACAGCGCGCCCCGGTATTCCGGGCGATATGTGATCAGCACCAGCGAATGGCTTTGCGGCACAACGGTGACGAACCCAGCGAGCATGGCCTCGCTGACCTCGTCGATCCAGTGCAAGTCCTCGATCACACACAGCGCCGGCGTGGTGCGCGCCAAGAGGACAGCATTCAACAGAGCTGCCAACCGGCGCCGACGGGCATCCGCGGTGATGTCGGGCAGTGCAGCGTCGGGGTCGCCGATTCCGAGCAGGTCGTCCAGCAGCAGCAGGTCATCGGGGTCGGCGTCGGGGATGCGCGCCCGCACCTGCGCCCGGCCCTCTTCCTCGTCGAGGCCGCTGACCCCGAAGACCCTACGCAGCAGGCGCGCCGCCAGAAGAAACGGCACCTCGCGGGTATGGGATTCGCAGGCAATGGTGAACACCTCGACCCCGCGACCGGTAGCGAGGGTGACGGCCTCACGCATGGTGCGGCTCTTGCCGATACCGGGTGGTCCGACCACACCGGCCACACATCCGGCGCCGTTGATCGCTTGCTCGAGGATGCCGGCGATGGTGTTCATCTCCCAGGCGCGGCCGACCAGGGTCGGCTCGCGTCGGCCGATCCTGATGCGCTCCGCCGCAGCCCCCAGCAGTCGACGCGCGGGTAACGGCTCTCCGGCGCCCTTGACGTGTACCGACTCGGGCGCCCCCAGCACGGTGGCGTGTTCGACCAGCCGTGCGGTGGACTCGCTGAGCATCACCCCGCCGGGCGGGGCGACGGATTCCATCCGTTGCGCTAAACCGACCTGCTCGCCGACCGCGGTGTATGCCCTTGCGTCAGAACTGATTTCCCCGGCGATCACCCGGCCCGAGTTCAGCCCGACCCGCAGCCGCAGCACAACCCCATCCCGACGCTGCACTTCGTCGGCCAGTTGCGCGATCTGCTCCTGGATGTCCAAAGCCGCCAGGCAAGCTCGAAAGGCGTGATCCTCTAGAGCGACTGGCGCCCCGAACAACGCCATGATCCCGTCACCGGTGAACTTATCGACCGTGCCGCCGTAGCGTCGAGTAATCGCTGCCGCGCAGCCGAAGACGTCGCCCATTATCTCGCGCAACCGCTCCTCTCCGAGCGCCGAGGCAATCGTCAAGGAATTCACCACGTCGGCGAACAGCACGGTCACTTGCTTGAACTCAGGCTGCTCGCCCGCTTCTGGCGCCGGCACGCCGCAGGCGTCACAGAACCGGGCGCCGTTGCGCAGCTCAGTGCCGCACGCTCGGCACACCGTGCCTGCTGGCCCCATCCGCCTCTCCCGCCGCTGATCACTGGTCGCAACAGATCGATTATCGACTGTCGGCGCAGTGGAGGAAGCCATTTGGAACACGACACACGCGGGCAACAGTTTTGGCCGGAGCGTCCAAGTGACTGTCCTATGGCTTTCACCTAAATGATTAAGTAAATTGCGATAATCAGCTTTCCCGCTGGTGAATTGCGCGTTTATGCCGTAGTTGCCACCCACGTCGAGTAGTTTCTAGCTTCGAGTATTTGCCCATGCAAGGAGCTTCGTATGTCTTACGAGGAGGCGTTGGAAGCCCTGAAAATGGGCAAATACAAGGAAGTCATTGAGTGGTTTGACGGCCTTTCCGCCACGGAGCGCGATGGCAAGGCGTACGCGCTGGCGGCACTGGCTCACTTCAAGCTCGAGCAATACAGCGAGGCCGCAGAGCGCTACGCCAAGGCGGAGACGGCCGGCGGCACGGACATCGACGACTGGCGCAGAATGCAAGCCCTCTCGGCGGCCAACGCGGCCGCCAAGATCAACGTCGAGATACCGGAAGCGGTGTACTTCGACGCCAAAAAGCTGCTGGCCCCTCCTGCGGTGCGCGACGGTGACCTGCCCAGGCCGCCCCGGCGTCGTCCGGGGCACTGCTGGGTCAAACGCTTGCGTCTCTTCCTGGGCGATGCGCTCGGTGTCGTAGCGACCAAGGTCATGGATTGGCTTATCGAGTTCGTGGGCCGGCAATGGGGCTACCGAAAGAACGTATGGACCGACTGGTACCACCACGGGTGGATGCTGGGAGTCCTGATATTGGCGTACATGCGCGAACTACTGAACGCGCACAACTTGAAAAGCACGTACCCGGCCGGGGATCTGGTTGCCTTCCAAAAGCCCGGCCAGAGACCGCCGTTGGGCGTCAGCCATTTCCGCACTGCCGATGGAAGCTGGAACAACCTCGCGGATCCGAAGGAGGGCGCCGCGTTCACGCGCTTCCTGCGCAATGTCGATCTCGCGGTCACCTGCCCCGACAAGCGACCGGACACGCCGAACCCGCGCGATATCAGCCGCGAGCTGCTCACGCGCCCGATCGGTCCCGATGGCCAACCAGACATGAAGACAGTGCCATTCCTCAACCTGCTGGCCGCGTCGTGGATCCAGTTCATGAACCACGACTGGATCAATCATGGCGACACCGACCCGAATGCCTTCATCAGGGTGTCGCTGTGCGCCAAAGATCCCGCACGCCGGCGCTACCAACAGGACGAATTAGCGATCGGCAAGACCCAGCAAGACCCAACGCGTCAAGCTCAGGGGGAGCCGGCCTGCACGAGTTCGATCAACGAGGTCACCCATTGGTGGGACGGCTCGCAGATCTACGGCAGCGACCAGGCCACCCAGGACCGCCTGCGCAGCCGCAGCATGGGCAAGATGAAGTTGCGCGACGGCAGCATGCTGCTGCCGCTTGAGCCCAGCACCGACGTGGAGGACACCGGCTTCAGGCGCAACTGGTGGGTGGGCCTGACGATGTTGCACACCCTTTTCGTGCGCGAACACAACGCAATCTGCGACATGTTGTACGACGCCTACCCCACCTGGGATGACAACCGCCTCTTCAATGTCGCGCGGCTGATCAACGCCGCGGTGATGGCCAAGATTCATTCCATCGAATGGACCCCGGCCATTCTGCCCAACCAGGCGCTCGAAACAGGGCTGAACTCGAACTGGTACGGCTTGCTGACCTACAAATTTCGTAAAGACAACGCGCGCAAGACATTATCCGAGATCAACATACGCAATCCCGAGCTCGGCGGCATTGTCGGCAACCCAATCAACAGACACGACTGCGCGTTCGGGCTGTCCGAGGAATTTGTTGAGGTCTACCGTCTGCATTCGCTGCTGCCCGATACGCTAGAGCTGCGCCGCCGCGGCCAACAGGACATCGCGGAGGAGGTGTCCCTACCCGCCACGCGCCAGCACGGGTCCGTCAAAACTACGAATGCCTACGCGATGTCGGACCTGTTCTACTCTTTTGGCAAACAGCACCCGGGCGCATTGGAGCTCAACAACTATCCGCGCTTCATGCAAGAGCTTAGCGTCGCGGGCAACCCCTTCTTGGACATCGGCACCGTGGATATTGTGCGCGCACGCGAACGCGGTGTGCCGCGCTATAACCAGTTTCGCAGTCAGCTGGGGCTGACGCCGATCGACAGCTTCGACGACCTGACCGACGACCCCGGTGTGCTGGCGAAGCTGAGGACCGTTTACGGCGGCGCCGATCGGGACAACGTCGCGGACCTCGATCTGCTGATCGGCACGCTGGCCGAAACCAAAAGACCCACCGGCTTCGGTTTCGGCGAAACGGTTTTTCAGATCTTCATCGTGAGCGCGAGCCGCCGCCTGCAGGCTGACCGATTCTTTACCGACTCCTACAACGAAGACGTCTACACCCCGGAAGGGCTGCGCTGGATCGACCGAACCGACTTCAAGACGGTGATCCTGCGTCATTACCCCGAACTCGCCTCCACTGGCCTCGCCAACATCAAGAACGCCTTCGAGCCGTGGGACGAAGCACGCGAGCTGGATCCCGAGAAGCATCCACTGCGGCGGTGGGACTGCGATTTGAAGCCTCACCCGTGGCTCGGCGACGCGTACCGCCGGGCCTGAGCAACTTTGGGAGCACGAATGTTGAGATGGTTTGTGCGACGCGGATTTTGGGACTTATTCGCCTTTCTAAAATTCTTCTTTGCCAGGCCGGTCAAAATCCCAAAACCGCCCGCTAAGTCGGAACGCATCGAGCGGAAGCCGATGAGCGAGGCGATTCCCTATGTGGCGGTGCACAAGGTGATGGTTTGTCCGTCCGCCGACATCCCCAAGGATGAACGCACCTGGGTGCCCGACATCACTTACCGAGCCCAGGTTCACCTCTACAGATTCGTTTCACCCATGCAGGCGGGCCTGCCACCAATCAGCGCCGACCCGCAGGTGGCATTGAAGCGAGCCTTCAACGGTCTACGCCGCACGCGCTTCCATGACCCCGCGCTACCGGCCGAGTATTTGGGCAGCCCGGACCTCGGCTCGCTGGCGGTGCGCGGTCCGTTCGCCTGCTACACCACGCGCTTAGATGACGCCACTTGGGCCTGGGATCTGCTCGCGCTCAACAACTACGAGCACCACCCGGAACTGGTCAAGATCGGTTCGCGGGTGTTGTTCCGCGAGGATCCGGTGCGACGCGCGCTGCAGGCCTACCGCATCGAATGCGCGCTGGGAGAAATCGAGCCCACCGATCCAGAGTGGGACCAGGCCTGCAAGATCGCATTGTGCGCCGCATCGACGCACCTATCGCTCGTGCGTCACTTCAACTGGGTGCACTTGGCGGGCGGCGCACAATTGGCCATCGCGACCCGCAACAGACTTCCGAGCGACCACTCGCTGTTCAGACTGCTGTGGCCATACATTTTCGGCACCATGCAAAGCAACGACATGGTCACCCGCGGGCAGATGGCACGTCGTGGCGACTTCGAGACCACGTTCAGCTTTACCTTCGAGGGCATGTGCGAGTTATTTGACGACACCTACGGGCAATATCAGCACAGCGTCAACGACCCTGAGGCAGACGGTGATTCGCGCGGTCTGCGCGGCGTGAGCTTCGAGACTCCGACGCACCAGAACCTAAAACAACTGTTTGACGTCATGCACGACTTCGTGCGCGACTATCTGAAGATCTACTATGCCGACACCAAGGCCCTAGAAGACGACGCCGATGTCATGGACTGGCTCGACGAACTTAACGCGTTTCTTCCCAATGGTGTTGCCGTTAGCCGCAACAACGTCAAGTGGGATACGTTCGCGCGGATGCTGGCCGGCCAACTGTATTTGGTGACCGTGCAGCACGAGATACTCGGCAGTTGCATGTGGAACTATCAGCTGTGGATACACCGACAGCCCGCACGGATATACCAGGATTTCCAGAGCGAGCCACTCGACGTCTACCAGCGCCTGGTCAACGCAAACTACATCCTGAACGTGCGCCGACGCGCACTGATACACAACTTCGACAAGCTCGCGCTAGACGACAACGCAAGGGAGGCGATGCTGCGGTTCCAGAGCGAGCTTCGCGCGCTACAGACAAAAATGGACAGCCACCCGCGCGCGGTATGGCGGCTCTACCCAGACGAATTAAAGGTCAATATCAACGCTTAACTGCCCTGAGCCGGCTCTTCGACGGCACCGGTCAGCGGTTCGCCGCGGCGCAGCGAGCCGATCCACCCGTCGCGCCGCACACCGCGCTGTTCGAGCAGCCCGCGAACCGTACCTTCCATTCGGAACCCGCACCGACCGGCGACCCGTCGCGACGCCCAGTTGCCCACTTGCGCTCGCCAGTGCACCACCTCGAGGCCCGGCAGTTCGAAACCCCAAGCCAGTACCAGCCGCAGCGCGCGAGTCATCACGCCCATGCCCCGCGCCCATGGGGCCAGCCCAAAGCCCACTTCGGCCCCGCCGATGCCGTCGAACCGCAAATCCACGCTGCCGGCGAAGCGGCCGTGGTAGGCGATCGCGAACCGCGCCACATTGGCTCGCCAGCCCTCAGCGACCCGTCGCAAAAAGTCCCGTGCGTCTGAATCGCGGTATGGCACCGGAACGGTCGTCCAGCGCTGGAACTCCGGGTCGCGGCATTGCGCAACGATGTCGTCCAGGTCGCTGGGAAGCGGCCGGCGCAATACCAAGTCCGGCCCGTCGGTCAGCTTGGGAGCAGCCGGCAGCCGCACGCGTTTGCCGGATGTCATCTCGATCGCAGTCGCGTCCGCAGTTCGCCCGCCAAATCGCCGCGGTCACCGACCGTCACGCCTGCCAAGCCCAGCCAGGCGGCCATCGTTTTGAGCTCATCAGCCAGCGCCGCGGCCACCCGCGATGGCGGGCGGCCCGGCTCGATGAACGCACCCACGACGTGCAGGGCATCCGCGGCACGCTCGGCCTTGAGGTCGACCCGACCGACCAACTCGCCGTCCAGCAGAAACGGCCAGATGTAGTAACCGTATTGGCGCTTCTTCGCCGGCGTATAGATCTCGATGCGGTAGTGAAATTCGAACAGCCGATGCACCCGCGGACGGAAAAATATCAGCGGGTCGAATGGGCACAACAGCGCAGTGCCACGGTCCCGCCGCGGAATCGTTTGCGCCGCAAGCAAATACGCCGGTGCCGACCAACCGTCGACCTCGACGGGCTCCAGCTCGCCGTCGGCCACCAGTTTGGCGATCGCCGGCTTGGCCTGCCCAGCGGCCAGCCGGAAGTAGTCGCGGATGTCGGCCTCGGTGGCCACGCCCAGCGCGGTGGCCGCCCGTAGCGTGAGCTCTCGGACCGCGTCGTCCTCGTCGACCTCCCGCGCCAGCACATCGCGCGGCAACACCCGCTCGGTCAGGTCGTAGTGCCGTGCGAACCCGACCCGGGTCGCCGTGGTGAGCACCCCGGAGGCGAACAACGCCTCGGCGACCCATTTGGTGTCGCTGCGGCTCCCCCACCACGCCCCCCGCGGACCGCGCGGCGCGGCGGACAGGTGTGCCTCGATTTGCCCCGCGGTACTCGGACCGAGCTCCGCGACGGCGGCGACGATCTTGTCGGCCAGCTGCGGGTTGGCCTTCACGATGTGGGTGCCCCACCGGCCATGCCGGTATTGACGCATCCGCCAGCGCAGCAGCGGCCAGTCGTCGACGGCCATCAGCGCGGCCTCGTGCGCCCAGTACTCCACCAGCAGCCGCGGCGAGCGGGCGGAATGGCTTCTGCTCGTCAAGTCCGGCTCTCCCCCGCAAGCGGGAGGTACCCCCACGTCGGCCCGGTTCCCAGCCCGCATCGTCGCCGGACCCCAGGCCGCACGGTCCAGAACAGCCCGGTCGTAAGGGCCGAGCCGGCTGAACACCGGCGCATAGTGGGCCCGCACCGCGACCGACACCGAATCGAGCTGCAGCACCTGGATGCGTGAAATCAGCCGCCGCAGGTGCGCACGGTTGATCGCGCCGACGGACCGCTGCTCGCTAAATCCTTGGGCCGCAACGGCTATCCGCCGGGCCTGCGCGGCGGATAGCGTGACGGGCCGGGTCGACACGGTCGAGAACACCGGTCCTTTCGTCTCAGCGGCGCGGCTTACTCGGTGCTGTCCGGCGGATTCTTGAGTTCCTGGTATGCCGACTCAAGCGCGGCCGGAACCGCTTCGAGGTCGCGGTACACACCCACGAGTTGCTCCAGGACCTTGACTCGTTGCTGAGTCGCCTCGTTCACGGCCCGCCGGGACCGCTCACGATAATGAGCAGCCTCCTGCTTTGCGTCGGCAAGGAGCTGCTCGCGCTCCTCTTGGGCGTCAGCGCGGATGCCGGCCATTTCGGCCTCGAGCTTCTTCCTGGCTTCCTGATATTCGGCTTCCAGGGCTTCTCGCTGCGCGGCCATCTCCGCCAGCAATTCTTTGTGCTCTTGCTGCGCGGCCTGGGCCTCTGCCGCGGCGCCCGCGATCAGCGCCTCTGCCTCGGCCTGTGCCTCGGCTCGCATCTCGGCGACCTCGTCGACCGCACTGCGCAGCATCTTCGCCATCCGTTGCTGCACGGCGTGTGGCGAAGGTGAGGTGTCGGTGAGGACGGCGACCTCTTTCCGCAGCGCGGCCGCTTCCTCGTCCAAGTCCTTCAGCCGAGCCCTCAAGCTCTCGACGTCGTCGAGCACCAACCGCTGTTTGGTGGTCAACATCTCAATGTGCGCATCAACCGCCACCGGATCGTAGCCCCTGAAGATACGGGTGAACATCTTTGCGGATTCGGGTTGCACTACCAGATACCCCCTTCTGACAAATCCTTTCTCAAGATCACGGTAATCGTTGGCGGGGCGGGTCACGATCGCAGGTAGCTGTGGAACCGGTAGCGCAGCCCGGTGCGGCTGGTTTCCCACTCCCCCGTCGTGCCGACCCACGTCTCGTCGAGCACCGGGGCGACGACGACGCCGTCATCGCGGGGCAGGTCGATTTCTACCTCGGTAACCTCGCAGCGGCTGGCCCGCGGCATCGCGAGCGTATAGATCTGTTCGCCGCCCACTACCCAGCTGTCCGGATCGGCCAGCGCCTCGTCGAGGGTCCGCACCACCGTCGCGCCTTCGGCCATGAAGTCAGTCTGGTGGGTCAGTACGACATTTCTGCGGCCCGGCAGCGGCCGAAACTTCGCCGGCAGCGACTCCCAGGTGCCACGGCCCATCACCACGGTGTGACCCATGGTGAGCTTTTTGAAGTGGGCCAGGTCTTCGGGTAGCTGCCACGGGATACCACCAGCGCGGCCGATCACTCCTGACGTCGACTGAGCCCAGATCAGGCTGGGGCCCGTCATATGCGCCACTCCTCGATCCCGGCTACGCCGGCATCATCGTCGTGACGCGTCATACAGCGACGGGCGCTTTGATCGCGGGGTGCGGGTCGTAGTTCTCCACGACGATGTCGTCGTAGGTGTAGTCGAAGATCGAATCACGATGCGCCAAAGCAAGTTTCGGGTATGGCCGTGGTTCGCGGCTGAGTTGCTCGGTGACCTGCTCGACGTGGTTGTCGTAGATGTGGCAGTCACCGCCGGTCCAGATGAACTCGCCGACCGCCAAACCGGATTGCGCGGCCATCATGTGGGTGAGCAGCGCATAGCTGGCGATGTTGAACGGCACACCGAGGAACAGGTCGGCGCTGCGCTGGTAGAGCTGACAGCTGAGCCGGCCGTCGGCGACGTAGAACTGGAACAGCACATGGCACGGCGCCAACGCCATCTGCGGGATTTCGCCGACGTTCCACGCCGACACGACGATGCGACGGGAATCCGGATCGGTTCGCAGCAGCTTCAACGCGGCGCTGATCTGGTCGACCTGTTCGCCGGACGGCGTCGGCCAAGATCGCCACTGCACGCCGTATACCGGACCGAGATCGCCGGTGTCGCTGGCCCATTCGTCCCAGATCGTCACTCCGTGTTCGTGCAGCCAGCTCACGTTGGAGTCACCGCGCAAAAACCACAGCAGCTCGTACACCACCGACTTCAGGTGCACCTTCTTGGTGGTGATCAGCGGGAAACCGGCCGACAGGTCGTACCGCAGCTGGTGGCCGAACAGGCTGCGGGTGCCGGTGCCGGTGCGGTCCGCCTTGGGTGTGCCCTGCTCAAGTACCAGGCGCAGCAGATCCTCGTACGGCGTGGCGATTGGCACGCCGTTCAGCTTAGCCGCGATCGCGAAGCCGCGAAGCAGGGCGCGGCGGGTTGACACCGATGACTTCACGTGCACATGCAGAAAGTTGCGTGGTATTGCGCGTTGTTTGTTGAACGCTGTTGTGTCGGCGTATTCGGCGGGTGCTTCAATCGGTTGGGTCGCTAAGAGCAAACAGATCGTGCGACGGCGCGGGCTTGTCGGTGGCCTCAAATAGGTTGCAGCCATGACCTCGATGACGGTGGCGCGCCGTTTACCAGTGTCTGGGTCGCTCAATGCGGGCAAAGCCGCGACGCTGGCGAATATGGGCGCGGAGCTGGATCGGGTTCGCACCGAAGTGTGGGCACGGTTTTGCGGCGTTAAGACCGCGCATCTATCGAAGCGGCAGATCCGGGATCGGCTCATGGCCGAGGGTGCGCCCGCCGGTTTTGGTGTGCCGCAGCGGTTGTGGCGGGCCACCGTAGAAGACACCGTCGATAAGATTCGCGCCTTTCAGCAGTCTGTGATCGCCACCGAGGTGCGCCCGAAAGTCTACGGCCGCGCCGGCAAGGACAAGGCTGAACGTAAGCGTTTGTTGGTCTTAGCCAAGGGTGGGCGTTGGCGCGAGGACTCGTGGCTGTCGCGGCACATCCGTGAAGCCTTCGCCGGCAAGACGCCGCGGCCGCGGGCCTCAGGATTAATCGTGGCCGACAACTGCTCCTACGACGTTGCACGCGACAAGAAGGACCGAGTGTGGCTGGCAGTTATGACTACCATTCAAGGAGAGCGGTTGCGTCTGAATCTGGGGCGACTACCTGAAAAGATGGTGCCGACCTCGACGATCCAGATCAGACCCGATGGCCTCGGAGGATGGCAGGTTATCGCCGCTTACCCCGCCGCCCGGGTGTCGAGCATCCGCCCGCAACAGCCCAACCCAACCTCGGTCGAGGGCATCGATGCGGGTGTCAGTGAGGTCTTCACTGACACCCGCGGGCGCCGCTACCGTGCCGGCCAATATTGCCGGCCAATATTATGAAGTGGTTGCCGCACGCGCCGAGCGTGACAGTGCCCGCGGCAAGGCCCGCAACAAACTGCGCACGGTGCGTGACTGCCACCTCGCCCGCGCCGCTGTCGCTGCCCAAGCAGGTAGCCAGGCCGCCGCGCGTGCTGCGCGGACAAAGGCGGCACGAATCGAGCGATACAACCTGGGCCGCAAGAAACTGTCCGGCCAGCGTGTCCATGACCGGGCGGTCACCAAAGATGCTGTATATCGAGCCGTGCACGACCTGGTCGACACGACTTCCCGTGTTGTAGCCGAAGACCTCTCCGGCTTGCGCGGCAAAAGCAAATTCGGTCGCACCGCCAGCCGGGTCTACGCAGCCTGGCAACGCTCATTCTTGGCCGACGCACTGGCGTCGGTGCCAAGCCGCAGAGGTTCTGCGGTCACATTGGTCAACCCGGCCTACACCTCACAACAAGTACACCCGTGCGGACACCTTGGCGTGCGGCGCGGGAAGAACGTTTACTGTCAGACTGCGGGCTGCCCGCAGCAGGGGATCGTGTTCGATACGGAGATCAATGCGGCGCGCGTCATTCGTGACCGAGCCACCGACCCTCAGATCAGGCGCTACACCCCTACAGACGAGGTCAAGCGGATCCTGACGGAGCGGGCCGGGACGGTGGAGAACTGCCCCACCACGACACAAGTCACCATCAGATCCGGCGGCGGCTGTGAGCGAAACAACTCATTTCCTAGGCGAGCAACTACACAAAAGAGATGAGTAGCAGTAGAACGGATGGCATGCCGAA
>JAFAID010000640.1 GCA_019236925.1 Mycobacterium sp.
TCGCCGGCGATTTGGCGCTGGCCAAGCTGCGCCGCGCGCTGCCCGGTGCGGTGTTCGTTTCGGCCCACACCGGCGACGGCATCGACGCGCTACGCCGCCGGATGGCCGAGCTGGCCGCTCCGACCGACACCGCCGTCGACGTCGTAATCCCTTACAACCGCGGCGATTTGGTGTCACGCGTGCATGCCGACGGCCGGGTGCAGCAGACCGAGCACAACAGCGACGGCACCCGGATCAAGGCGCGGGTGCCGGTAGCGTTGGCCGCCAGCCTGCGCCAGTTCTCGGCGAACGGTCAGTCGTAGACGGAAGAAACCCCGAAGCCCCTGCTCGGGCGCTTCTTCAGCGTTGCTTGATGTCAATGGGGTATTACTCAGCTGTCCGCTGCGCCGACCGAAAATTCCGGCTGGTCGGACTCAGTCGGCCAAGTCGTAGACGTCTTCGGCCGGCGCCGCCAGCACCCGCTGCGCCAGCTCTGCCTTGAGCTCGTCCAGATGTGCCTCTTCGGTTTGATTGCGGTCGGATTTGCGGGCGAGGTTGATGAATTCAGCGGTGACGAACCCCGGGCGTAGTAACAGCGTCGTCGAGCGGCCCGCGAGGGAGATCTGGAAGACGAAATTCTGCAGCAACCGCCCGCGACCGGGTCGCGCCAGGGCCAGGTCGATCGTGTAACGGCCGTCGGTTACCGCACGGGTGACGGCTTCGAAGCCGTCGCGTGCTCCCGGCCCTTGGAAGGCGGTGCGGATGACGACCGATCGCCGCTGCGGCGGCTGGTTCGGCGATAACGCTGCGAACGCCCGCTGCATCGCTTTGAAGGCGTTCGCCACACCGGCCGGTGAATACGGCCCGGCGTAGCAAAGCATGTCGGTGTAGGAGAACTCGAGCAGCTGCCCGCGCTCCTGCACCAAGATCGTTTCGTCCACGTCGCTGACTGTAAGCCCGGGTAGGCACCTCGGGTCGCCCAACCATCCGGTTGGTAGTTGGTATATCTTGGGCGGCAGAGTCCCAAGCCCCGCCGGAGGTCATCCATGGGTAGCGCCGTCAAGTATCAGCGCACGCTGTTCGAACCCGAGCATGAATTGTTCCGCGAGTCTTACCGGGCGTTTCTGGAACGCCACGTCGCCCCCTACCACGACGAATGGGAGAAGGCCAAGATCGTCGACCGCGGAGTGTGGTTGGAGGCCGGCAAACAGGGCTTCTTGGGCATGGCGGTGCCCGAGCAGTACGGCGGCGGCGGCGACCCCGACTTCCGCTACAACACGATCATCACCGAGGAGACCACCGCGGGCCGCTATAGCGGCATCGGGTTCGGGCTGCACAACGATGTGGTGGCGCCCTATCTGCTGCGATTGGCCAACGACGAACAAAAAGAGCGCTGGCTGCCGAAGTTCTGCACCGGCGAGCTGATCACCGCGATCGCCATGACCGAGCCGGGCACCGGCAGCGACCTGCAGGGCATCAAGACCCGCGCGGTCAAGCAGGGCGACCACTACGTGCTGAACGGCTCGAAGACGTTCATCACCAACGGCATTAACTCCGACCTGGTGATCGTGGTGGCCCAGACCGATCCGGACAAAGGCGCGCAAGGCTTTTCGCTGCTGGCCGTCGAACGCGGCATGGAAGGGTTCGAACGCGGCCGGCACCTGGACAAGATCGGCCTGGACGCCCAGGACACCGCCGAGCTGTCGTTCACCGATGTCCAGGTTCCCGCCGAGAACCTGCTCGGCGAAGAGGGCATGGGCTTCATGTACCTGATGCAAAACCTGCCGCAGGAACGGATTTCGATCGCCATCATGGCCGCCACCGCAATGGAGACCGTGCTGGAGCAGACGCTGCAATACGCCAAGGAGCGCAAGGCTTTTGGCAGGTCGATCGGGAGTTTTCAGAACAGCCGTTTTCTGCTGGCCGAATTGGCGACCGAGGCCACCGCGGTCCGCATCATGGTCGACGAGTACATCCGCCTGCACCTCGACGAGAAACTGTCCGCCGAGCAGGCCGCGATGGCCAAGTGGTATTCCACCGAGAAGCAGGTCTATCTCATCGATCGCTGCCTGCAGCTACACGGCGGCTACGGTTACATGCGCGAATACCCAATTGCGCGGGCCTATCTCGACGCACGGGTGCAGACGATCTACGGCGGCACCACCGAAATCATGAAGGAAATCATCGGTCGTAGCCTCGGCGTCTAGCCCAGGCCATCGGGCGCAGCTTGGCTTCTCCGAGCAGCTCTACCAGCTCGGCTTCTCGCCGGATTCCGGTCCGGTATTTTCGTTGGGAGCGAGGTGAGGCCGAATAATCACGCTTTCTGTCGGGCGATCCGCGGCACAACGAAACTGCTCACGATGAACACAAAGACGAACAGATTGCCGAAAGCCCAGACACCAATGCCGAACTCGATCGCAATTCCGAGGTGAATGGCCGACCACACCACCCCTTCGCGCAACGTCGGCACGTGGCCGTGGCGGGCGCTGAACAGGCAGTCTGGTCGGGAGGCAGCCATGTCCGCTACCCCGAGATGGGGCACAGTAATGGAAAATTGCCGGAGCAGAATGCGACACCCAGCAACGATGTGGACGTCATTTCGACGTCGACGTGATATCCCTTCCGTAGGGTTTTCGATATGACAGCGCAATCGCCATCGGCCGGGCCACTGTTGTGCCGGCCGGCCGAGCGGTTGAAACTGGCCACAGACTGCAGGTGGGGCGGCCACCGGGAGGTGTGATGGCAGGGCAGCAACGTCGATCGGGCACCGGCGCGTGGCGTGCGGCGGTTGGCCTGGTGGCGATGGCGACGGTCTTTGGGCTGTGCACGGCACTATTGGCGCCTGTCGCGGCGGCATCCCCGCTGGGCGACGCCGACAATGCGATCACCGCGGCGTGGAAGGATGCCGGCGGGGACAATTCGGATCTCGGCGCCAAGCAGGGCGAGTGCTATGCGGCCGGGCAGGGATTCGCCCAGGACTTCGTGCACGGCAAGATGTTCTTCACGCCGGCTACCGGCCCCAGGTCGATGACGGGCGCCATCCTGGACAAGTACGAGGCCCTCGGCGGCCCGGCGGCCAGCGACCTGGGTTTCCCGACTATGAACGAAGCGCGAGGGCTGGCGGGCCCCGACAGCCGGGTCAGCACCTTCTCGGCCAGCGACAAGCCGCTGATCTACTGGACCGCCGCGCACGGCGCCTTCGTCGTGCGGGGGGCGATCAACGCCGCGTGGGACAAACTGGGCAGCTCTGGCGGTGCCCTGGGCGTCCCGGTCAGCGACGAAACCTACGACGGGGAAGTCGCCACCCAGGCGTTCAGCGGCGGCCGGGTGTCCTGGAACCGGCTGACCAAAGCGTTCACCACCGACCCGCCCAATCTGGCGAGCCAGCTCACCGACCTGCAGGTCCCCATCGACCCGACCGCTGCCATCAACATGGCGTGGCGCGCGGCAGGTGGGCCGTCCGGGCCGCTGGGCGCCAAACAAGGCGACCCGTCTCCGCTGGTTGGCGACGGGCTGGTCCAGAACTTCGCTGGCGGCAAGGTCTTCTTCAGCCCCGCGACTGGAGCCAATGCCGTCGAGACCGACATTCTGTCGAAATACGAGCTCCTCGGCGGACCGGGCGGCAATCTCGGTTTCCCGATCGCCAATGAGGCCGACGGCGGTTTCAAACCGGCCAGCCGGATCGTCCCCTTCGCCGCCGCCGACAAGCCGGCGATCTTCTGGACCCCCAACCACGGCGCGTTCGTGATCCGCGGCGCCATCAAGGCCGCGTGGGACAAACTCGGCGGCGGCGCCGGCAAACTCGGGGCGCCGTTGGGCGATCAGACCGCGAACAAGGACGTGCTCACGCAGAAGTTCACCGATGGCCAGGTTTCCTGGAACCAGGCGAAGAACACGTTCAGCACCCAGCCCGCGACTCTGGCCGCGTCGCTGTCCGGCCTGCAGGTGCCAGGGCAGAAGATGCCGTCCGGTTCGGCGTCGACCCCCGGCGGGGGCTTCTCGGGCGGGCAATGGTGGCGATGGCTGGTGGTTGCCGTACCGACGCTGCTGCTGATCGCGATAGCCGGATTGCTGGCGTCGAGGTGGCGTCGCCGCCACTCCGCCGGACGTGCCACCAAGGCCGTCCGACTTGGCGGTGGCGCCGACGCCGGCTATGAGGCCGTAACCGAGTCTGTTTCCCAGTGGTCACCGGAACGCGATACCGATCTCGCGTCGTCAAGCTTGTCCGACGACTACCGGGCGGCACTGCGTCCGCGCACCGTGCGCCTGCCCAGTCAGTCGGCCAGCGACTGGATGCCACCACGGCGGGCCGACTTGGTCGACGAGCCGCCGTACGGCGAAATCGAAAGTCCCGCGGAGTTTTCCGAGTTGGACGAAGGCCTGGGCAAGGTCTTCGACGAGCACTTCGGCGAGCAGCTCGACGAACACTTCGATGAGCAATTTGACGAAGATCCGGACGCGGTGGACACGGCTCCGACGCGGATCCCGACAGCGAGGGAGATCCGAAGCGGGCGACATGCAGCAGCGGACGTTGAGGACGACACCGCTCACTTCGCTGCGGCTGCGCCAATTGCGCACCGTCAGTTGGCGATTCACCTGCCGATGGACGACCCATACCAGGTGCCCGACGGATACCCCGTCAAGGCCAACGCCAGCTTTGGCGTCTATTACATGCCCGACAGCAAGCTATATGAGGACACGCTCGCCGAAATCTGGTTCGCCACCGAAGAAATCGCGCAAGCGAACGGGTTCACCAGGGCTGACTAGCCGGCTGCGCTGTAGCAGCTGGATGTCAGCTAGATCTTGCGGATCACCGTGACGACTTTGCCGAGCACGGCGGCGTCGTTGCCCGGGATGGGGTCGAAGGCCGGGTTGTGCGGCATCAGCCAAATCTGGCCACCGGTGCGCTTGAAGGTCTTGACGGTGGCCTCCCCGTCGATCATCGCCGCCACGATGTCGCCGTTGTCGGCCACGTTCTGCTGACGGACCACGACCCAGTCACCGTCGCAGATCGCGGCGTCGACCATCGAGTCACCGACCACCTTGAGCAGGAACAGCGCGCCCTCGCCGACGAGTTCCCGCGGCAGCGGAAAGACGTCTTCGACGGCTTCCTCGGCAAGGATCGGGCCGCCCGCCGCGATCCGTCCCAAAACCGGAACGAAGGTCGGTTCCGGCAGCGCGTCCGAGCCCGCGACATCCGTGACGACCGTCGGCCTCGCGATGTCATCGACGCCGCGAACATCGACAGCGCGCGGGCGGTTGGGGTCACGGCGGAGATAGCCCTTGCGCTCGAGCGTGCGCAATTGGTGAGCCACCGAGGACGTCGACGTCAGACCCACAGCGTCGCCGATTTCCCGGATGCTCGGCGGATATCCGCGACTGGTGACCGAAGCGCGGATGACGTCCAGAATCGTGCGCTGCCGCTGCGTGAGCCCCGAATCCTCAGATCGCGCACTGCGGCCGGGGTGGGCGTCCGGGTTATCGCTATCGCTCATACGGACGAATGTAGCTGCATCAAGCCTGGATATCAAACATGTGTTCGACGCGTGTCGCGATGTTGCCCCTGTTGCGCCTGCGAAAGTTGTCGGTGGGGTGCTTTATCGTCTGCTGCGTGTGCAACAGTTCGATCACATGTTCGGAATTCGAACGCATTATCGATTATGCTTCGAACAAGTGATCGACACAAGCCGAGTGGAGGAACGCACATGATGCCCATCGAGACGATCTCGCCAAGCGCGCCGATCCGTTGCCGCCCGGTCCAGGTGCGTCCGGCGGGCCGCCCTGGCCGGCCGGGATCACGCGGTCCGCAGCCGTCCAGGCCGGTCGCTGCGCGCCCGCGCTACCGGGGGACCGGAGTGTTGATGTCGACGGCGCCGCATCGGCCACGTCCGATTACGCCGGCGACCACCGTGGTGCTGGCCCTGCTCGCCGCACTGATCACCGTGTGGCTCGGGCTGGTGGCGCACTTTGGAGGCGTGCTGCACGGCGGCTCGGACCAGGCGGCGGCCCCGATGCCCGACCGGCTCGCGGTGGTGCGGGTCGAGCCCGGGGAGACTTTGCAGCACTTGGCGGCCCGGGTGGCGCCCGATGCGCCGACTGGTCAGGTCGCCGCGCGCATCCGCGAACTCAACGAACTCGACTCCGCCACGGTGACCGCCGGCCAGACGCTGATCGCACCGGTGGGCTGACGGTTCCGCCGTGCACCGCCGAAACCCGCCTGGCTCAATGGCCGTCGATGACTGGCGTGATCGCCGTGGATACCGGGTGCGACCTCCGATGACGCTAGGCCCGCAGGGGCTGCGCAGGTACGCTCGTGGTGGTCTCAGACATCCCATTGTCGGCGCGGCGAAGGAGCGGTCATGCACTGTCCGTTCTGTCGCCATCCCGATTCCCGGGTGGTCGACTCCCGGGAGACCGACGAGGGTCAGGCCATCCGGCGCCGCAGGTCATGCCCGGAGTGTGGGCGGCGATTCACCACCGTGGAGACCGCCGTGTTAGCGGTTGTCAAACGCAGCGGCGTGACCGAGCCGTTCAGCCGCGAGAAGGTGATCAGCGGCGTGCGCCGAGCCTGCCAGGGCCGCCAAGTTGACGACGATGCGCTGAACCTGTTGGCCCAGCAGGTCGAAGACGCGGTAAGGGCCAGCGGGTCACCGGAAGTCCCCAGCCACGAGGTCGGGCTTGCGATCCTCGGTCCGCTGCGAGAACTCGATGAGGTGGCCTATCTGCGATTCGCCTCGGTGTACCGGTCCTTTTCGTCTGCAGACGATTTCGAGCGCGAGATCCAGGCGCTACGCGCCCACCGCAAGGTGCCCGCTTCCGGTTGACGACTCCGTCTACCGCCTGGCAGCGCGTCGGCTGACCACGGGTAGTGTCGGGGCGTGGCCCGAGTTCTGCGAACCCAGGTCTGTGTTGCCGGTGGTGGTCCCGCGGGCCTGATCCATGCTCTGCTGCTGGCGCGCGCCGGAATCCAGGTCGTCGTTCTGGAAAAACACAATGACTTCCTGCGCGATTTCCGCGGCGACACCGTGCATCCGACCACCCTGCGGATCATGGACGAGCTGGGACTTATCGATGAGTTTCTGCGTCTGCCGCATACCAAGATCAACCGCATTGCCCTTGACGGCGACGGTTCAGTTCGCACCTTCGGGAACTTCGATGCGCTCAAATGGCTTGGTTTTAAACAGCCTTACATCGCATTGATGCCGCAGTGGGATTTCCTGGATTTTCTCGCCGAAAAGGCAAGTGCCTATCCGGAATTCACCTTGATCCGCACTGCGGAGGTCAAGGATTTGATTATCGAGGGCGGCCGGGTCGTCGGGGCGCGCACGCCGGAACTGGAGGTGCGTGCCGAGTTGGTGGTCGGCGCCGACGGCCGCGCGTCGGGGGTCCGCGCCGCGGCGGGATTGAAGATCGCCAGCGCGAGCTCGCCGATGGATGTCTTGTGGTTCCGACTGAAGTGGCGCCCGGGCGATCCCCAGGAGCTGTTCGGGGTAGTCCGCAGGGGCCTGCTGATGGCCATGATCTACCGGGGCGACTACTGGCAGGTCGCGTATCTGATGCCGAAGGGACAAAACCCGCGAGACGGCTCACTGGAGGCGTTCAAAGAGCGTGTGGCGTCGGCACTGCCGAGGTTGCGCGACCACTTCAACGATTTGCACTCCTGGGACGAGACCAGCCAGCTCGATGTGCGGGTGGATCGGCTCAAGACGTGGTGGCGTACCGGCTTGTTGTGCATTGGCGATGCCGCGCATGCCATGTCACCGGCCGGTGGGGTCGGCATCAACCTCGCTGTCGCTGATGCGGTGGCCGCGGCCAACATTCTTTGTGGCCCGCTGCGTGAAGGTCGGTTGACCGATGCCGACCTCGCCAAGGTGCAGCGCCGGCGCGAGCTGCCCACCCGGATCATCCAGGCCGCACAGGTATTCGCCCAGGACCGGGTCGTCGCACCGTATTTGACCGGTGACCTGTCGCCGATCCGTATTCCGAAGTTCGTCGGCCGCGGTCCGTTGCAGTTCATCCCGCCGGTCATTGTCGGTCGCGGCTTCCGTCCGGAGCATGTACGCACGCCGGACGTCCACGCTCACTAAGCTGGCAGGGTGGCGCCTGACCTGCACCCCGACCTGCACGCGCTCGCCCCGCTGCTCGGTGCGTGGGAGGGTCGTGGGTCGGGGGAGTACCCGACAATCGAGCCGTTCGACTACATCGAGGAAGTCGCGTTTTCCCATGTGGGCAAGCCGTTTTTGGTCTACGGGCAAAAGACCAGGGCCGTAACGGACGGCAAGCCGTTGCATGCCGAGACGGGGTATCTTCGCGTACCGCGGCCCGGTCACGTTGAACTGGTGCTGGCGCACCCAAGTGGCATCACCGAAATCGAGGTGGGCACATACACTGCCGACGGCACGACGATCGAGCTCGACATGACCGCCTCGACGATCGGTCTGACGCCGACGGCCAAAGAGGTGACCGCCCTTGGCCGCCGGTTCCGAGTCGACGGCGACGAGCTGTCGTATTCGCTACAGATGGGCGCGGTCGGACAGCCGCTGCAAGGCCATCTGGCCGCAGTGTTGCATCGCAAGGACTGAGCCGCACAGCTCGAAAGTAAGGAGACGACAGCGTGGACGTCGAAAACCATGTCTACCCAACGGCTTCCCGCGTCGAAGCGTTGATGGCGGACGACTCCGGCCGTCCCGTTGTGATGGTCAACCTGCTGAAGTTCCGGGCGAAGGCGGTCTACCCTGACGGACGCCCCGCTGACCTGACCGGCCGCCAAGCCTACGACCTCTACGGCGCGGCGATGCAGAAAGTCATCGAAGAGAACGGTGGAAGGCTGCTGTTCGGCGGCGACATCGCGTCGTTGGTGATCGGTGAGGTCGGGGATTTGTGGGACACCTGCATACTGGTCGAATACCCTTCAGCCGCCGCGTTTGCCGCGATAGTGACCTCTCCTGAAGTTGCGGAGATCGGTGTTCACCGCGCTGCCGGCCTGGAGGGCCAATTGCTGATCCGCGCGACCCAGCTGGCGCTCTAGCACGACGCGCAGTTCAGACGAAGTGCGTCACACCGTCGTCGACTACGCGACCGGCGACCTGGACCCAGCCCTCCGGGCTCCAGATGGTCTGGATCACCGATCCCTTGCCCTGCGTGATGGTTAAGTCGCGACTGAGGTAGTCGGTCATCCGGACAGCGGCAGAGCCCGTCGCTTCGTCCTCCGCCACACCCAGGTTCCCGCAGAAAACCCGCGAGCGCAGTGCACCCGAAGGCTCGTCGGTCCACGTCCACAGGTAATGGGAGATGTCGTCCGGGAAGTCGGCGGGGTCGGCGGCCGCGAGTTCATCGAGTGAGTCGAGATCGTGGATGGCAAACTCCGGAGCCCATTCCGAGCGCGCGCTGACAGCCGCGATGTCGCCTTCGTAGCTGACCTGCACAATGCCGGCCGGCACCTGCAGTGTGCGGATCGGTGTACCCCTCGAGCGCAACCACCATGACGCCCCGACTGTCGGGTGCCCGGCAAACGGCAGTTCGGTGAGCGGGGTGTAGATACGGGCATTCGCAGTGCTGGATCCGGCACTCGGCAAATCGACGAAAACCGTTTCGCTGTAACCTAATTGAGTCGCAACGCGCTGGTGCCACCGGATGTCGACGGTGCTGGCCTCGACGACGCCCAGCGGATTGCCGAAGTTCCCCGCTGAGTCGGTGAACACCCGCAATACCGTGACATCGAAGCCCATAGGGCGACCATACGACGTCGGCAAAAAGAGCTGATCAGGTGGCGCTGCGCTCGTCGGACCCCATGGCATTCAACACGGCAACGCGGGTGTCGACCGGTCCGGAGACGGTTTGAGCGCCACCGCCGCTGCGGAGCAGCTCGCGCAGGGCGGCCTGATCGTAGTCAGCGGGCTCGGTGCTGTCGATGAAGCGCTCGACGACCTCGATGAAACGGTCCGGATCGTCGTGGAACGGGAAATGGCCGGAGCGCTCGAAAATCTCCAATTGGGAACCTGGCATCGCGGCGTGCGCCATCCGGGCGTGACTGACAGGCACTACCACATCGTCTGTGCCCCATATGATTTGCACCGGAACGGACTGGGTCAAATAACATCGATCCAGCATGGTGACCATCTGACCGCGCCAGTCGACGACCGCCCGCAACGTCCGGGTGAACGCCGCCGAGGCCATCGGCTCCGGCAGGTCGGCCAGCACCCGCAGCACGTCCGGCAGGTCGTGACCCAGTCCGGTTGATCCCAACACCATGCCGGCCGCGCGCCCGACGACCTGCAAAGCAGGCAGCACCAGCGGCAACCGCAGCAACGCCAGCGCCTCGGCGCCCATCGGCAATGAAGCCAGCCTCAACACGACGTTGACGTCCTTGGTGACGCCGCCGGCGCCGACCAGGACCAGCCGCTCGACCAGTTGCGGGAACTGGTACGCGAACTGCATCGCGACCCCACCACCAAGGGAGTGGCCGACGACGGTGACCCGCTCGATGTCGAGGACGGAAAGCAGGTCGCGCATCCCGTTGGCGTACGCCGCGATTGAGTAGTCCGCGCGCGGCTTATCCGACTGCCCGTGGCCCAGCAGGTCGACGGCGATGACCGTGAATCGCTGCGCGAGCTTGGCCTGAACGGTTTCCCACGTCGTGGAGTTGTCACCGATCCCGTGGATCAACAGGATCACCGGACCCGAGCCGGCGATCCGGAACGCGCGGCGATACCCGTGGACCGTGCGGAATTGCAGTGAAGGCGTGACCTCCCGCACCGGGCGCAGATTGGGCTTCCGCTGGGCCATGTCACCAACCTCGCTGTCGGGCCAATGTCACGAGCGCCACTCCTCCTCATCGCTTCGCTCTGCATCGTCGTGACGCAGAGGGGCGCTCAGGTCGGATCGTCGTCGTCGAACTTCTTGTCGGCCTGCTGTGCGAGGAATCGCTCGAACTCCGCGCCGAGCTCGTCGCCGCTAGGCAGATCCTCATCCCGCGTCAGCAGCGATCGTTCCTCCTGAGCGGCGATGAAGGCATCATAGTTTCGCTCCAGCGCAGCCACCACTTGAGCGACCTCCGAGCTCGCTTCGACCTGCTCGTCGACCTTGGCCTGGATGTCGACCGCGGCTTCTTCCAGCGCCCTTAGCGGCAGCTGCAGCGATCCGGTCTTGGCCACCTGCTCGAGCAAGGCCTGGGCGGCGGCCGGATAGTCCGTCTGGGCCAAGTAGTGCGGGACATGCACGGTGAAGCCGACCACTTCCTGACCGTGCTGAGCCAGCCGGTATTCCAGCAGGTTCGATGCGCTACCGGGCACCTGGACCTCGGAGATCCACGGCGTGAAGTCGGTGATGAGCTCACGGTTGTTGGAGTGGGCCGTCATCGTCACCGGTCGCGTGTGTGGAACGGCCATCGGGATCGTGCCCAGGCCGATGGTCTGCCGGACACCCAGCCGCTCGGCCAGCAACCGCACCGCGGTGACGAACCGCTCCCACTTCAAATCCGGCTCCATGCCGGCCAGCAGCAAAAACGGCGTGCCGACACTGTCATGCATGGCGTAGAGGCTGAGCTCTGGGTCGTCGTAGTGGGTGAAGTGATCCGTCTTGAACGTCATCAGTGGCCGGCGGGACCGATAGTCGAGCAAGTCGTCGATCGCGAACGAGGCGACCAGTTCGGTGTCCAGCGTGTCCTTGAGGTGGCCGGCGGCCAGCCGGATCGCATGACCGGCGTCGGAAAAGCCTTCCAGAGCGTGCACCAAAACCGGGCCACGGCCATCCGACGACGACAACTGCGGCGCGGGGAACTCGAGCTCGTACATGCCGTTCTGTTCGGGCTGGTAGTGCTGCCCGCTATAGGGGTGGTCGGGGGGCTGGTTGTGGCCCATCGCTGTTGCCTCCTCGCACGGCGCGGTGTGCCGCACCCTGTCAGCTAGTGTCTCTCAATTCGGCTGCCTGGGGATACCGGACCCGCTGACGGACCGAGCCGGATCGAGTCAGATCGCCTGCCTCTGTGTTCTGCGAACGCGGGCGCATCCGGCCGCGTTCCATGGGCGTACCCGTTTTCGCGCAGCGCCGAATTTGCCGCGGGTGCGCTGTTCTGCGTCGCTTGCGCCCTCCTGATCGGGCATGATCGACAACGATGCGCATTCTGGCAGCAGCGCTGGGCTCAATCGTCGGCCTGGCCTCGTTACTGGCGGCCTGTGGGCACCAGCCACCTGCTGCGCCGGTCACCAGCAAACCCCAACAAGCTGTCGTCAATGCCACGAACCACGTCGTCGCCGCACCGGTGACTCCCGATCCGCGGGTGGGCGCGGTCTTCCTCGGCGGCAGCGACCTGCACGCTTGCACCGGCTCGGTGTTGCAAGCGGCGGCAGGCGATCTCGTGCTGACCGCCGCGCATTGCCTGGGCGGCGGTGGCCAGGCGACCTTTGTTCCCGGTTTCCCCCGCCAGGCCGCGCCGGGTGAGGTCTGGACGCTCGACGCCGTGTACCTGGATTCGCGGTGGGTAGCGAATAGGGATCCGCGGGCCGACTACGCGATCGCCCGGGCTAGCCGCTCCGACGACGTGTCGGTCGAAGCAGTAGCCGGTTCGGCGCTGTCGCTGGGTTCTGCGCCGGCGAGAGGCAGCCGGGTCAACGTGGTCGCCTACCCGGACTACGTCGGCGGCACGCCCATTGGCTGTCAGGCCAGCACCACAATCAGCGACGACGGCTATCCGGAGCTGCCGTGCGCCGGCTTGGCCGACGGCACCAGCGGCGCGCCCTGGATCAGCGGCTCGACGGTCACCGGCGTGATCGGCGGCCTGCATGGCGGCGGCTGCACAGACAATCTGTCCTTCTCGTCACCGTTCGACCAGCACATCACCGAGCTGTTGGCGCGCGCCGAGGCCGCGGGCCCGGGTGACGTGCCGCCGGCTGGTTTAGCCGACCAGTGCTGAGAATTCAGATGTCGAACTGGTTGAGTGCGCGCACCTTGTTCATCACGTCCAGCGCTGCCACCTTGTACGCCTCGGAGAACGTCGGGTAGTTGAATACCGCGTCGACCAGGTATTCGACGGTGCCCTCGCAGCCCATCACCGCCTGCCCGATGTGCACCATCTCGGTGGCGTTGCTGCCGAAAATGTGCACCCCGAGCAGCTTCAGGTCGTCGGTGGAGACCAGCAGCTTGAGCATGCCGTAGGAGTCGCCGGCGATCTGGCCGCGGGCCAGTTCGCGGTAGCGGGCCACACCGACCTCGTAGGGCACCGCGTTCTTGGTCAGCTCGACTTCGGTGGCGCCGACATAGGAGATCTCCGGGATCGAGTAGATGCCGATCGGCTGTAGCGCGGTGAGGCCGTGCACCGGCTCGCCGAACGCGTGGCAGGTGGCCACCCGGCCCTGGTCCATCGAGGTCGATGCCAGGGCGGGAAAGCCGATGACGTCGCCGACGGCGTAGATGTGGTCGACCTTGGTCCGGAAGTCCTCGTCGACGAAGATCCGGCCGCGGTTATCTGCCTCCAGGCCGGCGCTCTCGAGATCCAGGTGTTCGGTTTGGCCTTGACGGCCCGCCGAATACATCACCGTCTCAGCGGGGATCTTCTTGCCGCTGGCCAGGCTGGTGACGGTGCCCGCCGAGCCGACCTGAACGCGGGTCACCTCTTCGCCGAAGCGGAACGTGACCGCCAGGTCGCGCAGGTGGAAGCGCAACGCCTCGATGATCTCGGGGTCGCAGAAGTCCAGCATGTCCTGCCGCTTCTCGACGATGGTCACTTTGCTGCCCAGCGCGGCGAACATCGACGCGTACTCGACCCCGATCACACCCGCACCGACGACCACCATCGACGTCGGGATCGACTGGAGGTCGAGGATGCCGTCGGAGTCGAGCACCCGCTGCTCGTCGAACTCCACGCCTTCGGGGCGCGCGGGTTTGGTGCCGGTGGCGATGACGATGTATTCGCCGCTGACTGTGGTGCGCTCACCACGCGATACGTCTTCGACCAGCACGGTGTGCTCGTCGCGGAAGCGGCCCTGACCCGAGATCCGATCGACCCGGTTGCGCATCAGCTGGTTGCGCACCACGTCGGCTTGCTTGCCGATGACATGACTGGTCCGTGAGAGCAGGTCGGCCGGCGTGATCTTGTCCTTGACCCGATAGCTGGCGCCGTAGAGTTCGCGCTGGTTCATCCCGGTCAGGTAGAGGACCGCCTCGCGCAACGTCTTGGACGGGATGGTGCCGGTATTGACGCAGACGCCGCCGAGCATCTGCCGCTGCTCGATGACCGCGACCGATTTGCCCAGCTTGGCCGCCGCGATGGCGGCCTTCTGCCCGCCGGGACCTGAGCCGATGACAACCATGTCGTATTCGAGTATCGAACCCATGAGGAAAACATCTACGCCGGTTCTCGATCGCGCGCACGCTGAGCCAGGCGACATACATGTGAACAATCCGTTCCCCAGGTTGTCCCCAGCTTTGAGTTTGTCCACAGCGCACGCGTGGACCCGTCCGCGCCGCCGTCGGGCTGACAGTGCTGATTGCCACCGTGGGCGCCATGACCAAGCAGCGACCTGACTTCGAACTGAATCGCCCCGGCGCAGTGATCGCCGCGCTCCCGGCCGTGCTGGGCTTCGTGCCGGAGAAATCGCTGGTGCTGATATCGATCGACGACGGCGAGCTGGGCTCGGTGATGCGGGTCGACCTCTCCGAGGCGCTGGCTGACCGGATCGGGCCGCTCGCGGAGGTCGCCTCGGCCGCCGGCCCCGAGGCGGCCATCGCGGTCATCGTCGACGCCGACGGCGCCGGCTGCCCGATGTGCAACGAGGAGTACCGCGACCTGTGTGTCACGCTCACCGGGGAGTTGTCGCAGCGCAACATCGTGCTTTGGGCGGCACACGTGGTGGATCGGGTGGCCGCCGGGGGTCACTGGCACTGCGTGGACGGCTGCGGCGCGGGCGGCGTCATCGATGACCCGTCCGCGTCGCCGCTGGCGTTGGCCGCGGTACTCGACGGCCGTCGCCTGTATGCGCGGCGCGCTGACCTGCAGGCGGTCATCGCGGTCGATGACCGGTCCCGAAGCGCGGCGCTGGCCGGCCTGATCGACGAACACGCTGCGTCGCGAGACGCCGCACACCGGGCTGATCCTTCGGCCTGTGTCCGCCGCGACGTCGAGGCAGCCATGGCCGCTGCCGCCCGTGTTGGCGAGGGACAACCGCTCTCCGATGCAGAGCTGGCCGGCCTGGCCTGCACCCTGGGCGATGTGGAGGTGCGTGACACGTTGTATGCCCTGGCGGTCGGCCAGAGCGCGGGGGAGGCCGAGTCGTTGTGGGCGCTGCTGTCGCGCAGCCTGCCCACGCCGTGGCGGGTGGAGGCGCTGGTGCTGGTCGCGTTCAGCGCGTATGTCCGCGGCGACGGCCCACTGGCCGGGGTGTCGCTGGAGGCCGCCCTGCGCTGCCAACCGGGCCACCGGATGGCAGGCATGCTCGACACCGCCCTGCAATCGGGCCTACGGCCTGAGCACATTCGCGAGCTGGCTGTCACCGGATACCGGTTGGCCGAGCGGCTCGGTGTGCGTCTGCCGCCTCGTCGGGCATTCCGCCGACGAGCCGTCTGAGCCTAATGGCCCGGCTTCTCCTCGGGCCGGTCCGGCCCGCATCGTCGCCGGGCGGCTAGACCTTTTCGACCTTGACGGCGTGAGCCATCTCATGCGGCAGGCTCACGTTCTCGTGACCCGGTATCACGATCGTCACGCCGCCCGCCAGGTTGGTTTCGACGGTGACCCGGGCGTTGGGGACGACACCGGCGTCCTTGAGACGGGTGATCAGGTCGATGTCGCCCTGAACGTGTTCGGTGAGCTGACGAACCACGACTGCGACAGGTGATCCGGCCGGCAACTCCGTCAACCGCACCAGATTGGGCTCCTCGTCGCCGAACCCGGGCCCGACACCCAAATCCAATAGTCCCGGAATCGGGTTGCCGAAAGGCGAAGTCGTCGGGTTGTTGAGAACTTGCACAAGACGCCGCTCGACGTCTTCGCTCATCACGTGCTCCCACCGGCAAGCCTCGGCGTGCACTTCTTCCCACGGCAATCCGATGACATCGACCAGTAGTCGCTCGGCGAGCCGGTGCTTACGCATCACGGAGACGGCCAGTGCGCGGCCCTTGTCGGTCAGCTCGAGATGGCGGTCGCCGGCCACATGCAGCAGCCCGTCGCGCTCCATCCGCGACACGGTCTGGCTGACCGTGGGTCCGCTCTGGTCAAGCCGTTCGGCGAT
>JAFAID010000643.1 GCA_019236925.1 Mycobacterium sp.
CTCGCCGGCCCACTTGCTGTTGCCGTAGCCGTTGGCGTAGCCGTCGTTGATCTGGCGGGTGGCGCTGATCTGACGGATGTCGGCGTCCTCGACGAACGTGCCCGGCTTGATCTGATCGCCCACGCCGATCGTCGACACGTAGGTGTATGGCTTGATCTTGGTGGTCAGCGCGATCTTGATCAGCTCGGCGGTGCCCAGGGCGTTGGGGCCGAACAGCTCGCTGTACGGCAGGACGTGGTTGACCAGGGCCGCGGGGTCGACGATCAGGTCGACGGTGTCGGCCAGCCGCTGCCAGGTCTGCGGGTCCAGGCCCAGGTTGGCCTCGCCCTTGTCACCGGCAATGACCTCGAGGTGGTCGGCTGCCAGCTGCTGGTAATGCTCGAGCAGCTTCGGGTCGCCGCTGTCGAAGGTGTCGTCGAGACGAGTCCTCGCCTCTTCGTCAGTCTTGGCCCGCACCAGGGCGATCACCTTGCCGTCGACCAAGTCCATCTTCTCGAGCCACTGCAGCGCCAAGTAGCGACCGAGGAAGCCGGTGGCACCGGTCAACAAGACGGTCCGCACCTCGTTAGCGGGTCCCGGCAGGTTGGGTGCGGCGGCCAGCGTGGCCTCGTCGAGGAACTTGTCCAGCGTGAGGTCGGCCGCGTGCACCTCGACCGCGCCCCGGCCGTGCACGCTCGCAAACGAAGGCCGCTTGCTGCCGGCTCGCTCGCCGTCGATGTAGTCGGCGATGGCCTGCAAGTCGTTGGCCGGGCTGACGATGACGCCCACCGGCACATCGACGTCGAAGATCTCGTGCAGCAGGTTGCCGAATGTCAACGCGGACAACGAGTCTCCGCCCAGGTCGGTGAAGTGCGCGTCGGCCGTCAGATCGGACTTCGCGGCACCCAGCATGGCGGCCGCCGCCCGGCTGACGGTCTGCAGCACCGGCGCGTCGGCACCGCCGCGACGCAGTTCGGACAACTCGTTGGCCTGGCCTTGGGCCAAGTCTGTGTAGAGCTGTTCGAGGCGCTCGCCGTAGTGCTGCTTGAGCTTCGGCCACGCCAGCTTGCGGATCCCGGTCAGCAGACCGTTCTCCAGGGTGAACGGCGTGGTCTCGACGACGAAGTCGCGCGGCACCTCGTAGGACTGCAGCTGGGACTGCCGGGCAACGTTCTGCAACGACTCGGCGATCGCCGGCTTGAGCGCGTCAGCGGAGAAGCTGGCCAGGGCGTCCTCGGTCGGCACCACGACTGCCAGCAGGTAAGGCTGGGCGCTGTTGCCGTAGACGTAGATCTGGCGGACCAGCGGGCTGTTGCCGAATATCGCCTCCAGCTTTGCCAGCGTGACGAACTCGCCCTGGGCGAGCTTCAAGACGTTGTTGCGGCGGTCGACGTAGACCAGCTGGTCGGGAGCGACCTCTGCGAAGACGTCGCCGGTTCGGTAGTACCCGTCCTCATCGAAGACGCCGGCGGTGGTTTCGGCCCGCTTGTAGTAGCCGGGGAACATGTTCTGGGTCTTGAGCAGCAATTCGCCGCGCGGATGCGGACGGTCGGTGGCGAAGTAGCCCAGGTCCGGGACGTCGACCAGCTTGTAGTCGAGCACCGGCGGACGCTGGATTTCACCGTCGAACAAGGCCATGCCGGCCTCGGTGGAGCCGTAGCCGTCCAGCAGATGCATTTCGAGCAGTGACTCGACCCAGCTCCGCAGCTCCGGCGAGGTCGGCGCCGAGCCGGTCATCGCGAAGATGTAGCGCCCGCCAAGGAGTTCCTGGCGCTGCTCGACCCTTACCTGGGATTCGGCGACGTTACGGTCGACGCCTTCGGCGGTCCGTCGGCCCACCTCGCTCTGGAATTCGCCGTACAGCATCTCCCAGATGCGCGGCACGAAGTTCAACTCGGTGGGCCGCACCAGGCGCAGGTCCTCCAGCAGCGTCGACAGGTCGCTCTTGGCGGCGAAGTAAACGGTGCCGCCGTTACCGAGCGTGCCGTAGAGGATGCCGCGGCCCATCACGTGGCTCATCGGCATGAAGTTCAGGGTGATTGACGCGGCGCTGGGCCCGAACCAGTTCCTGGCCGACCGGTTCCACATCTTGGCGACGTTGCTTTGCGGGTACATCGCGCCCTTGGGGGCGCCGGTGCTGCCCGACGTGTAGACCAGCAGTGCCAGCGGGTCATCCTCGCCGGGCTCGACGGCCGGTGTCGCGGGCAGTTCGGCGCCGCGCTCGCGGACCTCGTTCAGCGTCTCGATGGTGATCCCAAGGTCGGCCAGCCGCTCGTGGGCGGTCTGCAGTGCCTCGCGGTGGTCGTCGACCTCGGTGCGGTAGTCGAAGATCACCAGCCGTCCGGGCGTGTGGCCGGCTTCGCTGGCGCTGAGGATCAGGTCGACCGCATCGGATAGGTAGTCGACGCTCGCGGCGAAAACCGTGGGCTTGGTCTCGATGATGATCGGCTGCAACTGCGCGGCCGCCGCGCTGGTTTGCAACGGAACCCGCACCGCGCCGACAAAGCCCAGCGCGATGTCGATCGTGGTGTAGTCGACGCTGGTGAAGCCGAGCATGGTGACGCGCTCGCCGGCGGCAACCATGCCGGTCAACGCGCGGGACAGCGCGTCGACGCGGGCGGCCAGTTCGCCGTAGGTGACTGTGTCGAACCAGGGGAGCAGCTTGGCTGCCGTGCGCCCGGTCTGCGGGTCTTTGACCAGCTCGACGGCGCGTTGGCCGAGGGCCGGCCGGTCGGAGTAACCCTCCAGCACGGCCTTGGCCACCTGGGGGAGCCGGGTCCCGGCCCGGTCGATGGCGGCGCTGACAGCCTCATCGGGCCGTGCGGCCGCGAACTCCGGGTCATTGACGGTCAACTCTGCGATGCGACGTTCGAGGCGTTCTTCTTGGGTTTCAATCGACATGACGGAACCTCACACAACTTGCGAATCGGGAAATCTGTCGGCGCCACGCTGCGCCTAATCACTACTACGTTAGCAAAACTAACGGTATTCCCGGAAGGGTCACCGAACGTGTAGTCGTGTGATGCATTACACGAGATTCGGGTCGCAGGGGTTCACGTCCCGCCCGTGCGGGGCTATAGCTTGGCGAGCAACCCGGCCACCACGTCGAGGCCTTCGGAGAGCAGTTCGTCGTTGATCGTCAGCGGCGGCAGGAAGCGCACGACGTTGCCGAATGTGCCCGCCGTCAAAATGATCACACCTTCGGCGTGGGCGGCGGCGGCCAACGCGTTAGTCAGCTTGGCATCGGGCTCGGCGTTGTCGGGTTTGACGAACTCGACGGCGATCATCGCGCCGCGGCCGCGCACATCGCCGATCCGATCGTCGGCGGTTTGCAGAGCATGCAGCCGGTCCTTCATCAGCCGTTCGATCTGGCGGGCCCGCTCGAGCAGCCCGTCGGCCTCGATGGTTTCGATGGTGGCCAGCGCCGCGGCGCAGCAGACCGGGTTGCCGCCGAACGTGCCGCCGACGCCGCTGGAGTGCGTCGCGTCCATGATCTCGGCACGGCCGGTGACCGCCGACAGCGGCAGCCCGTCGGCGATGCCCTTGGCGATGCAAATCAGATCGGGCTCGATGCCCTCGTGCTCGCAGGTGAACCACGCCCCGGTCCGCGCGATGCCGGTTTGCACCTCGTCGGCGACGAAGACCACGTTGTGCCGGCGACACCAGTCCAGCAGCGCGGGCAGAAATCCCTGCGCCGGAACGATGAAGCCGCCTTCGCCCTGGATGGGCTCGATCACGACCGCGGCCAGGTTCTCGGCGCCGACCTGCTTGGCGATGACGTCGATGGCACGCTGGGCGGCCAGCTCGCCGTCGGTGGCCAGTTCCTTGTCGATCAGCCCGTCGCGGAACGGGTAGGACAGCGGCGCCCGGTAGATCTCCGGCGCGAACGGTCCGAAGCCGCTCTTGTACGGCATCGACTTCGCGGTCAGGGCCATGGTCATGTTGGTGCGCCCGTGGTAGGCGTGGTCGAACGCCACCACAGCGTCTTTGTGTGTGTAGGAGCGGGCGATCTTGACCGCGTTCTCCACCGCCTCGGCGCCGGAGTTGAACAGCACCGAGCGCTTCTCGCTCGAGCCGGGGGTGAGCCGGTTGAGCTGTTCGGCGACGGCGACGTAGCCCTCGTAGGGCGTCACCATGAAGCAGGTGTGGGTGGAGTCGGCGACCTGCGCGCGCACCGCGTCGACGACCCGCGGCGCGGAGCTGCCGATCGTGGTGACGGCGATGCCCGAACCCAAGTCGATGAACCGGTTGCCGTCGACGTCCTCGACGATCCCGCCGCCGGCGCGTGCCGCGAATACCGGCATGGTGTTTCCGACGGCGTGGGAGACCGCCGCGGCTCGGCGCTTGGTCAGCTCCAGCGATGCCGGACCGGGAATTTCGGTGACGAGGTGGCGGCTCTGCTCGACGGCGGACACGTCAGCAGCCTATCGGCGAAGGGCCCCGGCTACGAGCCCAAATTATCCGCCCGGCGGCCCCGGCGGCCCTTCTCCCAGCGGCCGGCACACGTTGGTCGTCGGGTCCCACCACTGGCCGGGATCGCAGCCCAGCGGTGTCGGCCCTTGTCCCAGCGGCCGGCAGACGTTCCCGCTCGGGTCCCACCACTGCCCGGGGTCGCAGTTCAGCGGCGTCGGCCCTTGTCCCAACGGCAAGCAGGCCTTGCTGAACGGCTCCCAATACTGTCCGGGGTCGCATTGCGCCGAGCTCACTGCCGGCGTCGCTATCGTCACGGCTGCCATCGGCGTCAACGCCATCACCGCGACCGGCGCCAGACGGCGAACGAACCTCTTCCTCATTTCAGGCCTCCCGTGAGCAGGACGTCAGTGCGGAATGTATACATACGACGACTGGCAGCTGTTGAGCGCGGGGTCCCAGTGCCAGCCGGGGTTGCATTCGCAGGCGACGCCGTCCGCATCGAACCACGAGCTCCAGGGACATGGCAGCGGCTGGCAGGCATTGGCATACGCATTCCACGATTGGCCGTCGTCGCATCGGGCCACGCTCGCCGTCGGCGCCGGAATCGTGATGGCCCCCATCGGCGTCAATGCCAGCGCGGCGGCCAGTGCGAGGCTGCGAACGAACTTCCCCACCCAGACCTCCCACCAAAGACTTGGCCGTCGATCGAGTCGACCGTAGCAAAAGAGGCGAGCGGCTCGCGCTCAGTCGAGGTGCTTCAGCGATGCAGCAACGGGGGAGCGTATATGTACGGCGACTGGCAGATGTTCCGCGACGGGTTGTAACGCAAGCCGACGTTGCATTGGCACATGTCGTCATTCGAATCGAACGCTGCGCCGTAAGGGCATGGCAGCGGCTCGCACGCATTGGAATGCGGGCTCCAGAATTGGCCGTCGTCACATGGCGCCGCACTCGCCGTCGGCATCGTCATGGCCCCCATCGGCATCAGCGCGATCGCGGCGAATGGTGCCAGGAGGCGAACGGATTTCCTCATGTGCCAGCCTCCCTTACAGGATACGTCAGGGCGGGCCAAAAACGGGGCCGTCGATCGAATCGACGGAAGCAAACGAGGCCACCGGCTGGCGGCGAAGTCGATGTGGCCGGCGCACCGGATACCCCAGGGCAATCACGGCGGCCAGGGCCAGCGGGTCGGGTGCTGAAAGCAAAGCCTTCACCTGCTCCTCCTCGCGGATCGCAATCGTGGTGATGACGCCGCCGAGGCCCTCGTCATGGGCCGCCAGCAGGATGCTCCACGCGAACGGGTAGATGGAGGCGCCGCCGGCGAACGTGTACCGGTCCGCGTCGCGGTCAACTGCCGCCAACATCGACAGGTCGGCGAACAGCGCGAGCAGGACCGGGGCTTCGTCGAATCGCTCAGCCAGACCCCCTGGTGCCGCAGGGTTTTCGGCGGCCAGCGCGCGGGCCTCGGCGTCGCGGTCGTTGGTCGGCGCCCACGGCCGCAAGCCGGCGGCGGTCAAGGCGAGATAATCCCTGGAACCTCGCAAATAGGAGTCGCGTAGCCGGCTGCGCTTTTCGGGGTCCTTGATGACCACGATCCGCCACGCCTGCGCGTTGGCGCCGCTGGGCGCGAATCGGGCGGTGTCGAGCACTCGGGCCAGCACGGCGTCGTCGACGGCCTGGTCGGTGAAGTCGCGAACTGCCCCGGTGGTGCGCAATGCGTCGTTGAGTTCCATCGCCTACGTTTTCTCCCACTCGCGTGCTCGCGCGTCAAGGGTTGGTACGTCAAGGACCTGTGCCTGGTCAGCTAACGACGGCGTAGTGGCACACTGGTGGCTGATGCGGTTTGTGGCCGGTTCCGGTCCCATGCCGTCTCACAGACAAACAGGAAGATCGTTGCCGTCATGAACCAAATGGTTGTTTTTTTACCGCTGCTGATCGTGTTGGGGGCGTTCATGTTCTTCGCCTCGCGGCGACAGAAGCGCGCGATGCAAGCCACCATCGACCTGCACGAGTCGCTGCGTGTCGGCGACCGGGTGCACACCACGTCCGGGTTGCAGGGAACCATCACGCACATCACCGACGACACGGTGGACCTCCAGATCGCGCCCGGCGTGGTGACCACCTGGATGAAGTTGGCGGTCAGGGACCGGATTGAGCCGGAACTGCTGGACACCGAGGCCGAGGAGGCCGACGACTTAGCCGACGACCCGGAGCGCCTGCCCAAGGACTGAAGTTGGCGGCCCGCCACGTACCCTTTTGCGAGTGCAGTCGAACTGATCGACGCGCGACCAGCGAGCGTGGGCCGATGACCCGCGAGGACCAAATGAGGAGACTCAACACGTGGCATCGCCATCGACGCCGGTGCACCCTGCCCGTTACCTGACGGTATTCCTGATCCTGCTCATCGGCGTCTATCTGCTGGTGTTCCTGACTGGAGACAAGCGGGCCGACCCGAAACTCGGCATCGATCTGCAGGGCGGCACCAGGGTCACATTGACCGCACGAACCCCGGACGGCTCGCGGCCGACACGGGAGGCGCTGTCTCAGGCGCAGCAGATCATCAGCGCCCGGGTCAACGGCCTGGGCGTCTCGGGTTCTGAAGTCATCGTCGACGGGGACAACCTGGTGATCACGGTGCCGGGTAAGGACAGCAGCGAGGCGCGCAATCTGGGCCAGACCGCGAGGTTGTACATCCGTCCGGTGATCAATGCGCTTCCGGCGGAGAGCGGTCCGGTGCCGCGGAACCCACAGCTACCTGGGCCGCACGCGCGGCCGCGGCTGCCGCTTGGGCGACACCCCGGCGGACCTGTGCCCGGTGGACCTGAGCCCGGTGGACCTGTGCCCGGAGGGGCCCCGGGGGACTTGCCCATGCCGGGCGAGCTGCCATTGCCGGGTGGGCCGGCGCCTGCGGCGCAGCCCCGTCCGTATCCGCTCGATCCACCGCCTACGCCGGTGAAGCCCGCGCCCACGCCGGCGCCGGCCCCGCCGGCAGGTCCGGTGCCCGCCCCGGGGCCGCCCGGGCCACCCGATCCGCGGATGGATCTCGCCGAGCGCATCGCCAAGCAAAGGGAATGGCGCCAGAGCACCAATCAGGGTGTGCAGTTCGTAGCGCTGCAAGTCATGGCCACCCAGTGCAACCAGGAAGACCTTCTAGCCGGCAACGACGACCCCAACCTGCCGCTGGTGACCTGCGACAAGGACCACAAACAGGCGTACCTGCTGGCGCCCTCGATCATCAGCGGCGACCAGATCCAGGACGCCAGCTCGGGTCTGGACCAACACAGCGGCGGCTACGTCGTCGACCTTCAGTTCAAGAGCGGCGCGGCCAACACCTGGGCGGACTTCACCGCTGCCCATATCGGCACTCAGACCGCGTTCACCCTCGACTCGCAGGTGGTAAGCGCGCCGCAGATCCGTGAAGCCATTCCGGGCGGCCGCACCCAGATCACCGGCGGAGACCCGCCCTTCACCTCGAGCTCAGCACGCCAGCTCGCCAACGTTCTGAAATACGGCTCGCTGCCGTTGTCGTTCGAATCGTCAGAAGCCCAAACCGTTTCGGCGACACTGGGATTGACATCACTGCGGGCGGGCCTCATTGCCGGCTTGATCGGACTGGCCCTGGTGCTGCTGTATTCACTGATGTACTACCGGGTGCTGGGGTTGCTGACGGCTTTGTCGCTAGTAGCTTCCGGCGCAATGGTTTTCGCGATCTTGGTATTACTTGGCCGATATATCAACTACACCCTCGACTTGGCCGGTATCGCAGGTCTGATCATCGGTATCGGAACGACGGCCGACTCGTTCGTGGTGTTCTTCGAACGCATCAAAGACGAGATACGCGAAGGCCGTTCGTTCCGGTCGGCGGTTCCACGCGGTTGGGCGCGAGCCCGCAAGACCATCGTGTCGGGTAACGCCGTCACCTTCTTGGCCGCTGCTGTGCTGTACTTCCTGGCGATCGGCCAAGTCAAGGGCTTCGCATTCACCCTGGGCCTCACCACGATCCTCGACATCGTCGTGGTCTTCCTGGTGACTTGGCCGCTGGTGTACCTGGCATCCAAGACCACGGTGCTGGCCAAGCCGGCATACAACGGCCTGGGAGCGGTGCAACAGGTCGCGCGCGAACGGCGGGCAGTCCAACTTTCGGGACGGGGATAGCGAGATGGCCGACGAGACGACTGCCGTGGAACTCAGCGATGGCAACGCAACCGTCGTTCGCCCAACCGGTGACGACACCGGCGCCGACCTGCCCCACCACAGTTTCTTATCGCGCCTGTACACCGGTACCGGTGCGTTCGAGGTCATTGGCCGGCGCCGGCTGTGGTACGGGGTCAGCGGCGCGATCGTCGCGATCGCGATCGTCAGCATCGTGTTGCGCGGATTCACCTTTGGCATCGACTTCAAGGGCGGCACCACGATGTCAATGCCCGTCGCAGGTGCGACAGGCACAGTCCAAGTGAGCCAGGTGGAGCAAGTCTTCCGGCAAGCGCTGGGCAACGATCCCGAGTCCGTCGTGATCGTCGGTAACGGCGCGGGAGCGACCGTGCAGATTCGTTCCGAGACGTTGTCCAACGACCAGACGACCAAGCTGCGCAACGCCCTGTTCGACAGATTCCAGCCCAAGGGCTCCGACGGCAAGCCCAGCTTGCAGGCCATCTCCGACTCGGCGGTGTCCTCGACCTGGGGCGGTCAGATCACCAAGAAGGCGCTGATCGCCCTGGCGGTCTTCCTGGTGCTGGTCAGCCTCTACATCATGGTGCGATACGAGCGCTATATGGCTATCTCGGCACTGACGTGCATGTGTTTCGATCTGACCGTCACCGCCGGGGTGTACTCGCTGGTCGGCTTCGAGGTCACCCCGGCCACGGTCATCGGCCTGCTGACCATCCTGGGTTTCTCCCTCTACGACACGGTCATCGTGTTCGACAAGGTCGAGGAGAACACGCACGGCTTCCAGCACACCACCCGGCGCACCTTCGCCGAGCAGGCCAACCTGGCCATCAACCAGACGTTCATGCGCTCGATCAACACCAGCCTGATCTCGGTGCTACCGGTGCTGGCGCTGATGGTGGTGGCGGTGTGGCTCCTGGGCGTCGGCACGCTGAAGGATCTGGCGCTGGTGATGCTGGTCGGCATCATCGTCGGCACCTATTCGTCGATCTTCTTCGCCACTCCGCTGCTGGTCACGCTGCGGGAACGCACCGCTTTGGTGCGGACGCACAACCGCAGGGTGGGCAGGCGCCGCGGCCCCGGTCCTGAAAAAGATCAGCCGCGCGCTGCGTCGGAAGATGACGAGCCCAGCGAACAAAGCACCACAACCGTCGCCACCAGCGCCGGCGCAGTTGCGAACAAGCCGGCTCCTGGTGCGCGTCCGGCCCGGCCGGGCGGCGGGCGTCACCGTCCGACCGGCAAGCGAACCAAGCGGTAGCCATGGTGGCTGCCCGGAGTTGGCGTATGGCCGCCAGCTGGCTGGCGGCCGCGCTGGTGGCAGCCGCGCCGGCCACGTTGACGGCGTGCTCCGGCAGCGCCGCCGGGCAGATCGACTACATCGTCGATGGTGCGCTGGTCACCTACAACAGCAACACCGTCACCGGGGCCGCGTCAGCGGGCGCGCAGGCCTTCGCTCGCACACTCACCGGATTCGGCTACCACGGCCCCGATGGTCAGGTCGTCGCCGACCGGGACTTCGGCACGATTTCGGTGGTCGGCGGTTCGCCGCTGGTGCTCGACTATCAGATCGCCGACAACGCTGTCTATTCCGACGGTAAGCCGATCACCTGCGACGACCTGGTACTGGCGTGGGCGGCCCATTCCGGTCGGTTCCCTGGCTTCGACGCCGCCAGCCAGGCCGGCTATGTCGATGTCAACGCGATCGACTGCCAACCGGGACAAAAGAAAGCCCGAGTGTCGTTTGATCCCGATCGCAACATCGTCGACTACAACCAGTTATTCGCGGGGACCACGATGATGCCGTCGCATGTCATCGCCGAAGAGCTGGGGATCGACGTCACCGCAGCGATAACGAGCAACAACTTGCCGGCCATCGGGCGCATCGCCCAGCTGTGGAACACCACATGGGACCTCAAACCCGGCATTGAGTCGGGCACCATCGCCAAGCATTACCCGTCGTCGGGGCCGTACAAGATGGAATCGGTGTTGGACGGCGGCGGGGTGGTGCTCGTCGCGAATGACCGCTGGTGGGGCGCCAAGCCGATGACCAAGCGGGTCACGGTCTGGCCGGAGAAAGTCGACATCCAGGACCGCATCAACGACAAGAGCGCTGACGTCGTCGACGTCGCGGACGGCTCGTCGGGGACGTTGACCACCCCGGACAACTACCTACGGACCGATTCGCCGTCGGATGGCATTCAGCAGCTGATCTTCGCGCCGCGCGGCCCGCTGGCAGACGTCGCGGCGCGCCGGGCGCTGGCCGCGTGCACACCGCGTGATGCCATCGCGCGCGACGCCCGGACCCCGATCGCCAACGCGCGGCTGCACACCGTTTCTGAAGACGTGATCGGACGGGCGGAAAACGTCCCAGAGGCGGGCCAGTACTTGAAGTCGAACCCCGATGCCGCCCGCGGCGCGTTGGGCGGCAAGCCGCTGACCGTGCGGATCGGCTATCGCGCGCCCAACGCGCGGCTGGCCACCATCGTCGGGGCGATCGCCAAAGCCTGCGCCCCGGCCGGTATCACCGTCTCCGACGTCACCTCCGACACCACCGGCCCGCAAACGCTGCGGGACGGAAAGATCGACGTGCTGTTGGCCAGCACCGGCGGCGCAACCGGCAGTGGTTCGAGCGGATCGTCGGCAATGGACGCCTACGACCTGCATACCGGCAACGGCAACAACCTGTCCGGATACACCAACGGTCAGATCGATGGAATCATCAGCGCGCTGGCGGTGTCGGCCGACCCCGCCGACCTGGTCCGGTTGCTGGCCCAGAGCGCGCCGGTGCTGTGGGTCGATATGCCGACGTTGCCGCTGTTCCGCCAGCGGCGGACCTTGCTGGCGTCAAGGAAGATGTATGCCGTCAGCAGTAACCCCAGCCGGTGGGGTGCCGGCTGGAACATGGACCGATGGGTCCTGGTGCGGTGACCGCTGCCGACGGCGATTCGGTGGCGGATCTCATCGCATCGCTGACCCGGGAGGTCGCAGATTTCCCCGCGGCCGGAGTCGAGTTCAAGGACTTGACCCCGCTATTCGCCGACCGCCGGGGGCTGGCCGCGGTGACCGATGCGCTGGCCGGCGTGGCGTCCGGCGCTGACCTGATCGCCGGTCTCGACGCTCGCGGATTCCTGATCGCCGGCGCCGTTGCCGCCCGCCTGGGCACCGGCGTGCTGGCCATCCGCAAGGGCGGCAAGTTGCCGCCGCCGGTGCGCGCCGAGCAGTACCAGCTCGAATACGGCACCGCCCGCCTGGAGATTCCTGCCGACGGGATCGAATTGGCCGGTCGCAGCGTTGTGGTCGTGGACGATGTGCTGGCCACCGGAGGCACTGTGGCTGCGGCGCACAAGTTGCTCGAGCGAGCCGGCGCTGTGGTGACGACGGCAGCAGTGGTGTTGGAGCTGACCGCACTGGGCGGTCGCGAACTGCTCGCGCCGCTGCCGGTGCACAGCTTGCGCAAAATTTAGCCCGGCGACAATGCGGGAA
>JAFAID010000124.1 GCA_019236925.1 Mycobacterium sp.
GAACAATCCTTTTACGACGCTGTCGGTGGCGCAGAAACCTTCCGCGCGATCGTGTCGCGCTTTTACGAACTCGTCGCCGAGGACGAAATTCTGCGTCGGGTCTACCCCGAAGACGACCTCGCGGGCGCTGAAGAACGGCTGCGGATGTTCCTCGAGCAATATTGGGGTGGCCCGCGGACTTACTCCGACCAGCGTGGCCATCCCCGGTTGCGGATGCGACACGCTCCGTTCCAGATCGGCCCGTTCGAGCGCGACGCCTGGCTGCGGTGTATGCACACCGCGGTCGCGTCGATCGACTCTGACACCCTCGACGACGCGCATCGCAAGGAGTTGCTCGAGTACTTTGAGATGGCCGCGCACTCACTGGTGAATTCCGCCTTCTGATGAGCACGTCACAACACGAGCCGTGGTGGGCGCGCGCGGTCTTCTACCAGGTGTATCCGCGGTCATTCGCCGACAGCGACGGCGACGGTGTCGGCGACCTCGACGGTGTGACGTCGCGGCTGCACTATCTGGAGCAGTTGGGGGTCGACGCGATATGGCTCAGCCCGATCATGGTGTCGCCGATGGCCGACCATGGCTACGACGTCGCGGACCCGCGCGACGTGGACCCGCTGTTCGGCGGATTGGCCGCGTTTGAGCGACTGATCGCCGCCGCACATCAGCGCGGCATCAAGATCACCACTGATCTCGTCCCGAACCACACCAGCTCGCAGCATCCCTGGTTTCAGGAGGCGCTGGTCGCCGAACCGGGCAGCGCTGCGCGGAACCGCTACATCTTTCGCGACGGTCGCGGGCCCGGAGGGACGGAGCCGCCGAACAACTGGCAATCGGTGTTCGGCGGGCTGTCGTGGACGCGAGTGATCGAGCCGGACGGTAAGCCGGGGCAGTGGTACCTGCACCTCTTCGACAGAGAGCAGCCGGACCTCAACTGGGACAACCCGGAGGTCTTCGACGATTTGGAGAAGACGCTGCGGTTCTGGCTGGAGCGCGGCGTCGACGGCTTCCGCATCGACGTGGCGCATGGCATGGCCAAGCCGCCGGGCCTACCGGACACCGATGTAGAGATGCGGCCGCGGATGCTCTTCGACGGTGATCCCCGGTTCAATCATCCCGATGTGCATGCGATTCACCGCAATATCCGCACGGTCATGAATGACTATCCCGACGCGGTAACCATCGGTGAGGTCTGGGTTTTCGACAATGCCAGCTGGGCCGAATACGTGCGCGCGGACGAGCTGCACCTGGGATTCAATTTCCGCATGGTTCGCGCGGAATTCGACATCGCCGAGATCCACGACGCGATCGACAACACCCTGGCCGCGGCGGCGATTGAAAATGCGACTCCCACATGGACGTTGGAGAATCACGACGTCGTGCGGGGTCCCACCCGCTACGGCGGAGGCGCCGTTGGACTCGGTCGGGCCCGTGCGATGGCGATGGTGACGCTCGCCCTGCCCGGTGCAGTGTTCGTCTACAACGGTCAGGAGTTGGGACTACCCAACGTCGAGTTGCCCGACGAAGCGCTGCGGGATCCGACCTGGGAACGCTCGGGACACACCGTGCGCGGCCGAGACGGCTGCCGCATTCCGATTCCGTGGCGCGGCGACACTCCCCCGTTCGGGTTCTCCACATCCCGCGACACCTGGCTGCCGTTGCCGCCGGAATGGGCCGCGCTGACCGTCGAAAAGCAGCTCGGCGAAACCGACTCCACGTTGGCCTTCTTCCAGCGAGCGCTCGAATTACGCCGTAGCCGTACGGAATTCACCGGAAACCGAGTCCAGTGGCTGTCCGCATCGCGCGGCGCGTTTGTGTTTGAACGCGGTGATCACGGGCTGCGCTGCGCGCTGAACACCGGCAAGCGGGTACTGCCACTGCCGGACGGCGAATTGATTCTGACCAGCGCGCCGTTGGTTGACGGGAAGTTGCCGCCGAACGTCGCCGCCTGGCTGGTCTGACCCCTCCGGTAGCGCATCGCCACCCGCGTCTTTATACATAACCCATGGCCTACGCGTGGACAGTGGTCGGAGCAGGACCTGCGGGGATTGCCGCAGTGGGACGACTCCTCGATCACGGGATAGCACCCGAGGAGATCGCCTGGGTCGATCCTGCCTTCGCGGCGGGCGACCTCGGCACGAAGTGGCGGCCGGTTTCCAGTAATACCCAGGTCGGGTTCTTCCTCAGTTATTTGAATGGTTCTTCGGCATTTCGATTCTCGGCAGCGCCTCCGATGCCACTGCGGGAAGTGGACCCCGAAGATACTTGCGCCCTCGACTTGGTCGCTGACCCTCTGGTGTGGATCACCGAACACCTGCGTGAGCGGGTGAAAGCGTTTGCAACGACGGCAACCGCTCTCTTCATGGAACGACGGCATTGGAGAATCGAAACAGAGCAGCAGGAACTTACCTCCAAAAACGTGATCCTGGCCGTTGGAGCGGTTCCTAAGAAGCTCGGCTATCCCCAGTTGAAGGAGATCCCGCTAGAAGTCGCGCTCGATCCTGAGAAGCTCGCGGAAGAACCGTTGGAGAACGCCACGATTGCCGTGTTCGGTTCTTCGCACTCCTCGATGATCGCATTGCCGAATCTGTTGCGTCACCCAGTTGAGAAAGTGATCAACTTCTACCGCAGCGCACTCAGATACGCTGTCTACCTGGATGACTGGATCCTGTTCGATGATTCTGGCCTCAAAGGACACGCGGCTGTCTGGGCTCGAGAGAACATCGACGGCGTCCATCCAGACCGTCTGGAGAGGTGCTGGGTTTCTGACCCCGATTTTGAAGAGAAGCTTGCCGCATGCGACTTCGCTGTGTATACGGTCGGCTTCGAGCCCAGAACGCTGCCTGCGACGCCACAGTGGGGCCGGCTAGAGTACAACCCTAACAACGGCATTCTCGCTCCTGGGCTGTTCGGTCTCGGCATTGCTTTTCCCGCGCGCGCTGCAGACCGCATCGGTTACGTGGAATACCGAGTCGGCCTGAAGAAATTTTTGGATCATCTCGACTCCGTCCTGCCACTGTGGCTGCATTACGGCCCTTAATGACGGCGCGGTGGCAGGTCGCATCACACTCGCCATAAAGTCACCCTGATTCTTTTGGCCGCGCGCAGATCAGCGCAGCACCAGCGCTGGGTCGCCGCGACGCCGGTATACCGAACCGAACCGTGCGTCGATGCGCAACCAGGCCGGCATTGTCCGGACCCGGACGATCTCGTCGGCGTCGACAGCCTCGGCTGACTGCGGCAGGAAACCCATTGCAGTCAAAGCGAATACACACCGCATCGGCACACCCACGCTGACGTCGGCCGAGCTGACCCGGATCACTTCCTGGTCAAGCAGCGACACCGGCGGCCCCTGGGCGCTGCTGTGCTCTTTGGCCAGCTGGGCGCCCCGCTGCGCCAAGTCCAGCATCAGGCGTGCCGGTACGTCGTCGAGGTGGGTGAAACCTGAATCCGGCGGCAAGCCGCCCCGCCAGGCGGAATCCATCGGAAAGCCGGGATTGACGTAGCCGGAGCTGTCTGCCTCAGCCAGCCCGCGCGCCAATTCGTCTGCGCCGGCGGATAAGTCGTCGGGCCGCAGGGTGCCGGCCACCACCCGGCTGGCCAGCACGTCGAAACCGGTGGCCGCCCAAGCGGTGACTAAGCCGCCCGAGCGAGCGCGCAGCCGGATCACCGCGGCCGGGTCGAGTCGCGTCGCCCGCTCGACGAACGCGGTCAAGTCCGCGCGGTGGGCGGCCGTGGATTCTGGACCCAGCCACAGTCCTCGCTCGGCTACCGGAGCCACCGCTGCAGGTATTCCCGATGGTGTGGCGAAAGACGAACCAGCCGCTGCTCGTCAATGTGGAATGCGGCCAGTTGCGACTCGGCGATCACGGCGGGCTTCGACTCCGGGTCGGCGTTGACCGCCCGCACCTCGTAGCCAAGAGTGAAATCGACCGCTCGCAGACGCTTCACCCACATGGTGACCTGCAGCGGCGAATCCGCCAGCCGCAGCTGACCTTTGTACGTCACGCGCACGTCGGCGATCAGCAGACCGATGCTGGTGATATCGGCACCGAACGCGTGCGAAAGAAAGGGGACGCGGGCCTCTTCGAGAATCGTGACCATTGTCGCGTGGTTGACGTGCTGGTACATGTCGATGTCCGACCATCGGAGCGGGACAGCCGCAACG
>JAFAID010000304.1 GCA_019236925.1 Mycobacterium sp.
CCGGCCGGATCTCCGGTTACGGTTTGGCCGCGGGATTTAGCGGCAGCGTGATGTTGCTACTGCTGGCCTACTTCGGTTTCATCTCCGGCAAGGGCACAACTCGCGGGTTGCTGCACCTGTCCGCCAACGACGGCATGAACGTCCGGATGGCGATGTTGTTTGCCGCGGGGTGGTTGGCGGTGTTGGGGCTGCCGCTGCTGCTCACTGCGCATCGGCTGCCGTCGGTTGGCGAGGTCGCTCGTCCCCAGGGGGGCCTGCTGGGGGGTTACCGCAAGCTGTGGACGGAGCTGGTTGCCGAATGGCGCCGGGATCGCAATCTGGTGTACTTCCTGCTGGCCGCCGCGGTGTTTCGGGATGGGCTGGCCGGATTGTTCACCTTCGGCGGCGTGCTGGGTGTCAATGTGTACGGGATCTCGTCGGCCGATGTGCTGATTTTCGGGGTGGCCGCAAGCGTGGTGGCCGCGCTCGGGGCTGTGCTCGGCGGGTTCCTCGACGACCGGATCGGATCCAAGCCGGTGATCGTCGTATCGTTGGCCAGCATCATCGTGTTCGGTCTCACCATGATGGCCTTGTCCGGTCCACGCGCGTTCTGGGCCACCGGACTGCTGTTATGCCTGTTCATCGGGCCGGCGCAGGCGTCGGCGCGCACGCTGCTGCTCAGGATGTCCAGCGACGGCAAGGAAGGTGTCGCCTTCGGTCTCTACACGATGACCGGGCGCGCGGTGTCGTTCGTGGCGCCGTGGCTGTTTTCGGTCTTCGTCGACGTGTTCGGCGCCGTTCGCGCCGGCATGGGCGGGCTGTGTTTGGTCATGGGTGTCGGGCTGCTGGGCATGCTGATGGTGCGGGCCCCACACCGAAGCCTCACGGCCGGCGTGCGTTGACGAGGGTCAGCCCGCCCCGTTGCACACCGTCAGGCCAACGCCGGTGCGCTGGGTGACCTCAACCCCGTCCACCGTCACCGAGCAGGTGACATCGTGGCCGATGTTCACGATTGTGACGTTGGGCGTCCGGCTGCCCGAATCGGGCAGGCTGACTTGCTTGCTCCACGGCAATGCGACGTTGAATTCGGTTTGCATCATTCCGTCGTCGTCCACGTAGGTGATGCTGATTGCGCGGCCGTCGCCGTTGACTTCGTAGACCACGGTCTGCATCGCGCTCGCGTTGCCGGGCGGACTGGATTCGGTGCTGCTCGGCGCGGATGTCCCGGCGGACGGCGAGGGCGACGTCGGTACGGACGACGGCGGGTTTGACGAACTCGGCATCGCCGGCAGCGGTGAGACCGCGGTTTGCTTCCCGGCGGTGCCGTTGGCGATCACCAGGGCGATGACCAGTGCGGCAACCAGCAACACCGCCGCGGCAGCGGCTATCCACAACCAGCGCGGTGTCTTCGGTCGCCGAGGTGGAGGTTCTTCGGTCGGCTGATCCGGCGGAGGCTGACCGTGCATCCAGTACCGGGGCAGCTTCTCTGTCGGGTGGGTTGCGTTCGCGTTGGGTGCCGAGCCGGCGTAATACGGGGGTTGATAGAACGACTGCCCGCTGTAGGCCGGGTCGACGTACTGCGGGTAAGGCTGAGGTATTCGTTGGGTTTGTTCGGTCCCTTGTTGAGCCGAACGGGCGTGCTCGGACCGACGTGGATCGTTCATGTCCACCTCATGGCTGCAGGGTACCTGCAGCACCACGCCCGGCGCGGGACATCTGCTGAGCAGCCAGGATCCGTACACGATGTCCGGTTTGTCAGATCAGACTATTGGCGTCAATGGCGCGACGCGTCAACGGTCAACGCGGCAACCGTCATCGCCCGCATCACCGCACGTGACCGCACCGCCCTCGCCGCTCTGCCGTCGGCGGGCTTCAGGCTGTGCGGAGTCGAGTTGAGCAGCCCGAACACCGCGTGCGCCATCAGCCGCGCGTCGGCCTCGGCAAGCCCGGGCTCGAGCTCGCGCAGCACGCCCACCCAGACCTCTACGTATTGGCGCTGCGCACGACGCACCTGGCGTTCGGCCGCGGCCGGTAGATGGGCCAGGTCACGGTCCTGGATGCGGATGAGATCCGGTTCACCAAGGGCGAAGTCGAGGTGGAAGTCGATCAACCCGTCGAGCGCCGCGGCGGCGTCGGCCTCGCGGGACCGGACTTCTCGCGCCCCGGCGAGCAGGCGAGTGCTGATGCCGACCAACAACTCGACCAGCAGCGATTCTTTGTTGGGGAAGTGCCGGTAGATCGCTGGGCCGCTGACGCCCGCCGCGGCGCCGATGTCTTCCAGCCGGACGGCCAGAAATCCGCGTTCGGCAAACAGTCGTTCGGCGGCCGACAGCAGCTGCAAGCGTCGGTCCGATTTGCGTCGAGTGCGGCGATTCGGCGTCTCGGCGCGGCCATTATGGGCACCGCGATCACTCTGGTCAGCCGGCGCGGACACTGCCATGACGGCCTCCCTCGGCAACACGTGCTGGACACTTCGGTTAATCGCCACTAACATATCACGAGTTAGTGATCATTAACCGAAATTGGCGTGCACTCGATGACCTCTCCGGCGGAAAACCGCGAAGCGCACAGCGCGCTTGTCGCGGAGCTGCGCAAGAAGCTGGCCGCCGCCGCGCTGGGTGGCCCGGAACGCGCCCGCGCACGCCACGTCGAGCGCGGCAAACTGCTGCCCCGTGACCGAGTCGACGGCCTGCTCGATCCAGGCAGTCCGCTGCTCGAGATCGCTCCGCTTGCCGCCGACGGCATGTACGACGGCGAGTGCCCGGGGGCCGGCATCATCACCGGCATCGGCAGGATCGCCGGTCGTGAATGCATGATCGTGGCCAACGACGCGACGGTCAAAGGCGGTACTTACTACCCGGTTACGGTCAAAAAACACCTGCGCGCTCAGGAGATCGCCGGGCAGAATCGGCTGCCCTGCATCTACCTCGTCGACTCCGGCGGCGCCTTCCTGCCTCGTCAGGACGAGGTGTTCCCCGACCGGGAGCATTTCGGCCGGATCTTCTACAACCAGGCGAAGCTCAGCTCGGAGGGCATCCCGCAGATCGCGGCGGTGCTGGGATCCTGCACGGCAGGCGGCGCGTATGTGCCGGCGATGAGCGACGAAGCGGTGATCGTCCGCAACCAGGGCACGATCTTCCTCGGCGGCCCGCCGCTGGTGAAGGCGGCC
>JAFAID010000144.1 GCA_019236925.1 Mycobacterium sp.
CCGCGACGGCCTCCTCGATCAACGAGCACAGCATCCGCGGGGTGGACACCGCCACGTCGACACCCCAGGCGTCGGTGAACAGCCATTCGTTGCGGGGATCGTTGACCCGGGCCACCACCCGGGGCACCGCGAACTCGGTCTTGGCCAACAAGCTCAGCACCACGTTCGCCTTGTCGTCGCCGGTGGCTGCCACCACGACGTCGAATTCCTCCAGGCGTATCGACTGCAGCACGCTCACCTCACAGGCGTCTCCGAGTCGCCAGTGCGCGCCCTTGATGGCGTCGACGTCGATGTGCGCGGGGTTGCGGTCGATCAGTGACACGTCGTGACCGTTGTCCACGAGTTCGCGGGCGACCGAGCGGCCCACCGCGCCGGCTCCGGCGACAGCTACCTTCATCTGCGCCACTCCTTCTCATCGCTTCGTCCCCCTCGCCGCTACGCGGCTGGGGGTGCCCCCACTGCATCGTCGTCGGCGCGTTTCATCTGCTACAGGTCCTCGCTGGGCGGCAACGCCGCGATGGCCAATGCCTCTGCCACGCGGCCGGATATGGCGGCGATATAAACCTGGTCGCCGGCTTGGATGACCGTCTTCGGTTCCGGAAGAACGCCGGTGCCGAATCGAATCAAGAACGCCACCCGAGCGCCGGTGGCCGTCTCCAGATCGGTGGCGCGGTGGCCCACCCAGTCCTCGTGCAGCGCGACCTCAGCGACGGCGACGGTCCCAGTCGGGTCCCGCCACTTGGTGGTTTCGGTATCGCGGGTGAGCGCGTTGAGTAGCCGATCGGTCGTCCAGGGCACGGTGGCAATCGTGGGAATGCCGAGCCGCTCGTAGACCTCAGCACGCTTGGCGTCGTAGATCCGCGCGACAACCCGCGGCACCCGAAAGATCTCCCGGGCCAGCCGGGCCGAAATGATGTTGGAGTTGTCGCCGGATGACACCGCGGCAAAGGCATCCGCTTCCTCGATACCGGCTTTGAGCAGCACGTCTCGGTCGAAGCCCACGCCCAGAACGCGCTCACCGGCGAAGTCGGGGCTGAGCCGGTTGAAGGCGGTGCCGTCACTGTCGATGACCGCGACATCGTGGCCGAGCCGAGACAACCCGTCGGCCACCGACGATCCCACCCGGCCGCATCCCATCACAACCACTCGCACTTGCGGGTCCTCTCGGCGTGCGTGTTACTTGTCGGGTCCGACCGCCAACCATGGTGGCCAGCCGGTTTGGGCAAGAACGTTGTCGTCTAGGCAACCGTACCGGCGGTCCGGAATGGGCTTACTCTTGGCTCTCGTGTCCAAAATTTCGACCGCGGCGCGCCGGCTGGTTTTGGGTCGGCCCTTTCGCAGCGATCGACTGAGTCACACACTGCTGCCCAAGCGGATCGCCTTGCCGGTGTTCGCCTCCGATGCGTTGTCCTCGGTGGCTTACGCCCCCGAGGAGGTCTTTCTGATGCTCTCGGTGGCAGGGCTGGCAGCGTATTCGTTGACGCCGTGGATCGGCCTGGCGGTAGCGGCGGTGATGCTGGTCGTGGTGGCCAGCTACCGGCAGAACGTGCATGCCTACCCTTCCGGCGGCGGCGACTACGAAGTGGTCACCACCAACCTGGGTGCCAACGCCGGCCTCACCGTGGCGAGTGCTCTGATGGTGGATTACGTTCTCACGGTGGCTGTTTCGACGGCATCGGCCATGTCGAACATCGGATCTGCCATTCCGTTCGTGGCGGACCACAAAGTGTTGTTCTGTGTGAGCGCGATCCTGCTGGTGATGGCGATGAACCTGCGTGGTGTGCGTGAGTCGGGGGTGGCCTTCGCCATCCCGACTTACGCGTTCATCGTCGGTGTCGGCATCATGCTTGGCTGGGGATTGTTCCGGATTCACGTCTTGGGCGAGCCGCTGCGGGCCGAATCGGCCGGCTTTGTCATGCATGCCGAGCGCAGCGAGATCGCCGGCTTCGCAATGGTGTTCCTGGTGGCGCGGTCGTTCTCGTCGGGCTGCGCGGCCCTCACCGGTGTGGAGGCGATCAGCAACGGGGTGCCGGCATTTCGAAAGCCCAAGTCGCGCAATGCGGCAACGACACTGCTCATGCTGGGTACGATTTCGGTCAGCCTTTTGATGGGCATCATCCTGCTGGCGAAGGAGATTCGGGTTCAGATCGTCGAGGATCCCGCCATACAGCTGATCGGTATTCCGCGGGACTATCAGCAGAAGACCCTTGTCACTCAGATCGCGCACGCCGTCTTCGGCAGCTTCCAGATCGGGTTCCTGCTGATCGCCGTGGTGACGGCGCTCATCCTCGTGCTCGCGGCCAACACGGCGTTCAATGGGTTTCCGGTACTGGGCTCGGTGCTGGCGCAGCACAGTTACCTTCCTCGCCAACTGCACACTCGCGGGGACCGGCTGGCCTTCTCCAACGGAATCGTGTTCCTGGCGGTGGCGGCCCTCGCGGCGATCATCGCATTCCGCGCGGAGGTCACCGCGCTGATTCAGCTGTACATCGTCGGGGTGTTCATTTCGTTCACGCTGAGCCAAATTGGCATGGTCCGGCACTGGACTCGGTTGCTGCGCAATGAGACTGATCCGGCGGTGCGGCGCACGATGCTGCGCTCCCGGGTGGTCAACACGATCGGGTTCGTGGCCACCGGCACGGTGCTGTTCGTCGTATCGATCACCAAGTTCCTTGCCGGGGCGTGGATCGCCGTCGTCGCGATGGTTCTGCTTTTCGTCCTGATGAAAATGATCCGCAAGCATTACGACACCGTCAGCAGGGAACTGGAGCAGCAGGCCGCCGAACACAATGAGGTTGTCCTGCCCAGCCGCAATCACGCCGTAGTGCTGGTGTCGAAGTTGCATCTGCCGACGCTGCGCGCGCTGTCCTACGCGCGCGCAACGCGGCCCGATGTATTGGAGGCCGTCACGGTGAACGTCGACGACGCGGAAACCCGTGATCTGGTCCGCAGCTGGGGAGAGAGCAATATCAACGTACCGCTCAAGGTCATCGCTTCGCCGTACCGCGAAATCACCCGCCCGGCACTGGATTACGTAAAACGACTGAACAAAGAATCGCCGCGGAGCGTGGTGACGGTCTTCTTGCCGGAATACGTCGTGGGCCACTGGTGGGAGCATCTGCTGCATAACCAGAGCGCGCTGCGGCTGAAGGGCCGGTTGCTGTTCATGCCGGGCGTGATGGTGACATCGGTTCCCTGGCAACTTAATTCGTCGGAGCGACTCAAAGCGATGCACCCGCATGCGGCTCCCGGCGATGCCCGTCGGGGGATCTTCGATTGACACCCGAATCCACCGCGGGCCCGCCAACCGCTTTGGCGGAACTGACGTTGACTGTCGGCGCGCCGGCCAACGGCGGCAGTTGCGTCGCACGTCACGACGGACGGGTGGTGTTCGTCCGCTACGCGCTGCCCGGCGAGCGGGTGCGGGTGCGGGTGACCGAGGACCGGGGGTCCTACTGGCACGCCGAGGCGGTCGAGGTGATCGAGCCGTCTGACGACCGTAGGACGTCGCTGTGCCCGATCGCCGGAGTGAACGGTGCAGGTTGCTGCGACCTGGCTTTCGTCGAGCCCGAGGCGGCGCGTGCCATTAAAGCCGAGGTGGTCTCCAATCAGCTTGCCCGCCTTGGCAGTTACCAGTGGCGTGGAACAGTCCAACCGCTGTCGCCGGGCGGTGCGACCGGTTGGCGAACCCGGGTCCGGCTCGACATCGGCGCCGACGGCCGCGCCGGATTTCATCGCTACCGTAGCGACGAGCTGGTCACCGATCTGAACTGCGGCCAGCTGCCGGCCGGCATGACCGACGGTCTGGCCGGAACCGAATGGCCGGCCGGCGCGCAACTGCACGTCGTCATTGACGACGACAGTCGGCGGCACGTGGTGTGCACGGTGCGACAAGGCCGACGAACCTCGACCGAGGTGGTCGAGGGCAACTACCAGAGCGTGCAGCGGGCAGGTCGGCACAGTTGGCAGGTCCCGGTGACGGCCTTCTGGCAGGCGCACCGCGACGCGGCACGGACCTACAGCGAGCTGGTCAGCGACTGGACCCAGCTGCGCCCGGGCATGACTGCCTGGGATCTCTACGGTGGCGTAGGGGTTTTCGCCGCGGTGCTCGGTGACGCGGTCGGGGAGTCCGGACAGGTGATGAGCGTCGACAGCTCACGGGCGGCGTCGCGGGCGGCGCGCGCCACGTTGGCCGAGCTCACGCAAGTGAGCGTGATCACCGACTCGGTGCGCCGGGCGCTGACCGCACAACGCCGCGGCGCGGATGTGGCCGTGCTGGATCCGCCGCGGGCCGGCGCCGGACGCGAGGTGATCGACTTGCTGGCCGCGGCCGATGTCTCGCGGGTGGTGCACATCGGTTGCGAGGCAGCATCGTTCGCCCGCGACGTCGGTCTCTATCAGCGCCACGGCTATGCGGTCGACAAGATTTCGGTTTTCGACTCGTTCCCGCTGACCCATCACATCGAGTGCGTCGCGCTGTTGACGCGCTGACGACTTAAAATCACGCCAAGACGAAATACGCTCGGAAGTGCCTCGCGCAGTTGCTCTTTGGACGCTTCGGTTGACATCTGGCTGAGGATCAGGAGAAGGCGAAGTAAACCCGATCACTCTTTCAGCGCTGCGCCCAGTAGGCGTGATGCGGTGATCACCCCGTGCAACCTACCGTTTTTGACCACGGCGACCAGGGGGCTTCGCAGGCGCGCCATGGTCTCGGCCACCTCGATGATGGTGTCGTCGACTTCGGCTACGGGTATGTGCTGGCGTTGCTTCGGCAGCATGTCGCGGATGGTCTTGCCGCTCAGCTTCTCCACGGCGTGGTCGGCCATCGACTCGGTCAACACGCTGGCCAGGCCGGGATCGTCTTGCACATAGCCGGGCACGATGAACCGGACGACTTGGGAGGCCGGCAGTACCGCGTACGGGAATTCGGTCTCGTCGGTGACGACCACGAGCCCGTTCAACCGGTGCTCGGCGAGCAGACGGACCGCGTCAAGCGCATCTGAGTCGATATTGACGACCGGGAACTTCTCATCGAGATCCTCTGCTCGCACAGAGACACAATACGTCCGTCCGGGGGTTAGGCGATCATGTTCGGCTCAGCCGTTTTCAAAGGCTGAGCCGATTGGTCACAGATCCCGAGCGGCCGGCCGGGCGGACTAAGCCAGGACGAAGTACCGCACCCACAGGTAAGCGACGGAAATTGCGAACGAGATCGCGGTCACTACCGCCCCCCTTCGGGTGAAGTCCCAAAAAGGTATCGGGCTGCCGGCCCGTTCGGCGATCCCAACCACGACGACATTGGCGCTGGCCCCGACGGCGGTGAGGTTGCCGCCGAGGACGGTGCCCAGTATCAGGGCCCACCACAGCACACCGGAGTTGGCGTGCCCGTGAATGGACTCGGTGAACTCGGCGACGATCGGTGTCATGGTGGCGGCGTACGGAACGTTGTTGACAAAGCCGCTGAACAGGAAGGACACCCCGAGGATCAGCATCACCGTCACCCATTCGTTGCCGTGGGTCGCATGGCTGGCCGCATGGGCCAAGTTATCGATGACGCCGGTTTTTACCAGGGCCCCGACCATGATGAACAGTCCCGCGAAGAACAACAGCGTTTCCCACTCGACGCTGGACAGGTAGAACTCGCGGTCCAGGCCGGAGATGAGGACGAGGATGCCCGCGCCGGCCATAGCCGTCAGTGACGGCTCCATGTGGATCTCTTTGTGCGCGACGAATCCGGCGAACACCACGACCAGGACGATCCCGCATTGGATCAGCAGCCGCCGATCACTGATCGCTTCGCTCTCATCAAGCGCCATGACATCGGCGACCCGGTCGGGATCGACGGTGAAGAAGCCCGGGAAAAGTCGGGGCAGCAGCAGTAGCAGGACGGTCAGCACGATGATTACCGCCGGCCCCATGTTGGCCAGGAACGAAATGAAGCTCAGGCGGGCTCCGGTGCCGATGATGATGCTGGTCGGGTCGCCGACCAGGGTCGCCGCGCCGCCGATGTTGGCGGCGAACGCCTCGACGATCAGAAATGGGGCCGCCTTGACCGCCAGTCGGTCGGCTACCAGCAGGGTGACCGGAGCGATCAGCAAGACCGTGGTGACATTGTCCAAGAACGCCGACCCGACCGCGGTGACCAGCACCAGCAGAATCATGATCCGCAGCGGGGATCCCTTGGCGCGCTTGGCTGCCACGATCGCCACGTATTCGAACACGCCGGTCTGCTTCACCACGCTGACGATGATCATCATCCCGAGGAGCAGAAAGATGACGTCCCAGTCGATCCCGGTGTCGCGTGAGTAGAAGACCTCATCGGAATTGATCACCGGCAAGAAGAACATCGCCGTCGCCCCGGCCAGCGCCACTTTGGTCTTATTGAGACGCTCGGTGGTGATCAACGCGTAGGCGACGACGAACACCACTGTCGCGTAGATGGGGTAAACGGCGCTCATCGGCTGTCCTGCCGTCGGGCACGCGCCTGGCTGAACATGCGCGACGAAGCCGCGCTCAAGATTTCAGCGCCGCGGCCAGCAGGCGGGATGCGGTGATCACGCCGTGCAACTTCCCGTCCTTAGTCACCGCGATCAGCGGGGTTCGCTGCCGCGCCATCTCTGCGGCCACCTTGGTTATGGTGGCGCGCGCATCGACCGACGGCATGTCGCGCAGGTAGTCGGGCAACAAGTCGCCGACCGTCTTGCCCGCCAAATTCTGCACTGCCTGGTCAGGCGTCAGTTCGCCGAGGACGCCGGCCAGTGCCAGATCGTCCTGCACAAAGCGCGGCAGGATCGATCGCAGGATCGCGAACGCCGGCAGCACCGCGCATGGCTTCCCGGCGGTGTCGGTGACCAGGAGTCCGGGCAGACTGTGATCGGCGATCTTGCGGGCAGCGTCGACTGCGTCGGAATCGATGGGCACGATGGGAAATTTCTCTTCGAGGTCCTCTACCCGCACACGCACACCATACTGAACCTCGGTCCGAAACGCTCCGTGGCGATCAGTATGTAGGCGCCCACGAACACTGTCGTCGCATAGATGGCATGAAAGACGCTCATCGGCTGCCCTGACTACGCCGGCCCACCAGACGTCCGTCTGTCAAGCGCGGTCGCGTCGACCGTGAAATTCATCGTGCACTCCTGAATAGGCCTGAATAGCAGGCAAACCCGAGTAGCACGAAAAAAAACGCCGACCAGGCTTCCCGGCTCACCGGGGCATAATTTAGCAGGGTTAACTGGAATGCGCTGCGCGCAACCTTAATAGAAGGTGTGAGTCCTCAGCGAGGTATCTCCGCAGGTCGGCGCTGTGGGCTAGCGGTCGTGCGTACACTGGCGGGATGCTTGAACAGATCCGCGGGCCCGCCGATCTGCAATACCTTTCCCAGGCGGACTTGCGGGATCTGGCCGGCGAGATTCGTGAGTTTCTGATTCACAAGGTGGCCGCTACCGGAGGGCATCTGGGGCCCAACCTCGGCGTCGTCGAGCTGACATTGGCGTTGCATCGCGTTTTCGACTCGCCGCATGATCCGATCATCTTCGACACCGGCCACCAGGCTTACGTACACAAGATGCTGACCGGCCGCGCCACAGACTTCGAGACGCTGCGCAAAAAGGGCGGTTTGTCGGGTTATCCGTCTCGGACCGAGAGCGAACACGACTGGGTTGAGTCGAGCCACGCCAGCGCGGCGTTGTCCTACGCGGACGGGCTGGCCAAGGCGTTCGAGCTGACCGGGCATCGCAACCGGCACGTGGTGGCGGTCGTGGGCGACGGCGCGCTCACCGGCGGCATGTGTTGGGAGGCACTGAATAACATCGCGGCCGCGCACCGGCCGGTGATCATCGTCGTCAACGACAACGGCCGCAGCTATGCCCCGACGTTCGGCGGTTTGGCCGACCACTTGGCCGCCCTGCGGCTGCAGCCCAGCTACGAGCACCTCTTGAACCGCGGCCGTTCCGCGGTCCGCGGAATGCCGGTGTTCGGAGAATTGGCCTACCACGTCATGCACAGCGTCAAAGCCGGTGTGAAGGACGCGCTTTCGCCGCAGTTGTTGTTCACCGACCTGGGCTTGAAGTACGTCGGGCCGGTCGACGGCCACGACGAGCATGCCGTCGAGACCGCGCTGCGCAGCGCGCGCGGATTCCGCGGTCCGGTGCTGGTGCACGTCGTCACTCACAAGGGCATGGGCTACGGCCCGGCCGAGGCCGACGAGGCCGAGCAGATGCATTCCTGTGGGGTGATCGACCCGGCGACCGGGCTTGCCACGAAGGTGCCGGGACCGAGCTGGACCGCGACGTTCTCCGACTCGTTGATCGAACACGCGGCCAAACGCCGCGACATCGTGGCGATCACCGCTGCCATGCCCGGGCCCACCGGGCTGACGGCGTTCGGGCAGCGCTTCCCGGATCGGTTGTTCGACGTCGGCATCGCCGAGCAGCACGCGATCACGTCGGCGGCCGGATTGGCCATGGGTGGGCTGCACCCCGTGGTGGCGATCTATTCGACCTTCCTCAACCGCGCGTTCGACCAGATCATGATGGACGTCGCGATGCATCAGCTGCCGGTCACCATGGTGCTCGACCGGACCGGCATCACCGGCCCGGACGGCGCCAGCCACAACGGCATGTGGGATCTGTCGATGCTGGGCATCGTCCCCGGCATGCGGGTAGCCGCGCCCAGGGACGGCGCCCGGCTGTGCGAAGAGCTCGGTGAGGCCCTCGACACCGACGACGGTCCCACGGCGATCAGATTTCCGAAGGGGGATGTCGGCGAAGGCATTCCGGCGCTTCAGCGACGCTCCGGAGTGGATGTCCTCGCGGTGCCGGCCGACGGACTGACCGCCGACGTGCTGCTGGTGGCGGTCGGGGTGTTCGCATCAATGGGGCTGGCAGTGGCCGAGCGGCTGCGCAACCAAGGCATTGGCGTGACGGTGATCGATCCGCGGTGGGTGTTGCCGGTTTCGGGTGTGGTGGCCGAATTGGCACTCGCGCACAAGCTGGTCGTCACCGTGGAAGACAACGGCGTCAGCGGCGGCGTCGGTTCGGCGGTTTCAGCGGCGTTGCGGCGCAACGAGATCGACGTGCCGTGCCGCGATATCGGACTGCCGCAACAGTTCTTCGATCACGCGTCGCGCGGCGAGGTGCTCGCCGAAGCCGGGCTGACCGAGCAGGATGTGGCGCGCCAGATCACCGGCTGGGTGGCGGCGAAGCTGGGCAACGGTGTCGAGTCCGCCGCAGAGATCAGCGAACACCTGGACTAGCGACCGCCACTGTCAGGCAACGGGTGTCAGTGCCGCGGCCAGTACGGGAACCACCAACTCACGCTGCCAACCACGGGCCTGGCCGGCCCTCAAGAACTCGTCAATCGCCATCGCCGGATCGGCGGCGCCCTCCCAATCCCAGCACAGCCGTCGTACCAGGTCGGGGGAGACCAGGTTCTCGGTCGGCACCGAGACCTGCTGAGAGAGTTCGCGCAGCGCGGTACGGGCCGCATCCAGTCGCGCTGCGGCCTCCGGCCTGCGCTTGAGCCACCGGGCCGGCGCCGGCGGCCCATTAGGCGGTTCGGCCTCCTCCGCGGGACCGGGGTTTTCCCGTGCTGATTCGAGGGCCGCCAACCACGTGGCGGCGTTACGGCGTTGCCGGCGACCGCCGAATATCGGCAGCGCGATCAGGTCGTCAATCGTTTTCGGGTCGGCGGCGGCGGCTTCGATGATCGCCGAGTCGGGCAAGATGCGGCCTGGCGCGATATCGCGGCGTTGGGCCATTTCGTCTCGCGCGGTCCACAATTCACGAACGGCGGCCAGGCCGCGCTGGTTGCGCACCCGGTGGATGCCGGATGTGCGTCGCCAGCGGTCGCGTCGAGTTGCTGGCGGGTCCTGCCCCACGGCCCGTAGATAGTCGAATTCCTCTGCGGCCCAATCGGTTTTATCCTGATCCGCCAGCAAGCCCGCGATCGCGTCCCGTAGTTCGATGAGCACTTCCACGTCCAGGGCCGCATAGTTCAGCCACGCTGACGGCAGCGGACGTTTGGACCAGTCCGCCGCACCGTGCCCTTTCGCCAAACCCAGACCGAGCAGCCGTTGCACCTCGGCCGCCAGGTTGACCCGGTCGAAGCCGGCCAGCCGCCCGGCCAGCTCGGTGTCGTACAGCGCCGGCGGGCGCATGCCAACCTCGGCCAGGCACGGCAGGTCCTGATCGGCTGCGTGCAGAATCCACTCGTCCGCCGCGAGAACCTCGGCGACGGGCCTCAGTACGGTCACCGGGTCGCCGCCGTGGCTGACCGGATCGATGAGCACGGTGCCTGCGCCGGCCCGGCGGATCTGAATCAGGTAGGCGCGGTTGGAGTATCGGAACCCCGAAGCCCGTTCGGCGTCCACCGCGAACGCTCCATGCCCGCCGGCCAGCAGTTCTGCGGCCGCAGCGATCTGGCGGGGAGTCGTCGACAGCTCGGGCACACCGTCGGCGGGCGCAAGCAGCGGCGTGACGTCTGGTTCCGTGCTGTCGGGCGGATCGTCTGCCGCTTGAGGCAGCTGGGAAGTCATGTCAGACGCGGGACCGTGTGCCCAAATCCGTCACCCCGATCGGTGGCAGCCCCGCTGCATGCTCGAGCACCTCGCAGAACGCCTCGACGTGTGTACCGATGTCCGGGGTGATCGCTGTCCAGGACGCGCGCAGCTCCAGCTGGTGAGCACGCGGGGGTCCGGAGATGTCTCCGTAGCGCACCGAGCTGGTCGCGGTGACGGTGCCGCCGAGCGCGGTGACATGCTCGGCGCGGGCGTCCAGCGCTTCGACCAGCCAGCTCCACGCCACTTCCGGCAGCAGCGGGTCGACGGCCTCGCTGGAGTCCAGGTCGGCCTGGATGTAGGCAACCAGCCGCATGGTGCCGTCCCAGGCGTCGGCCCCTTCCGGGTCGTAAAGCAGGATCAGCCGGCCGAACGCGTCACCGTCGGACTGCTCCGGCACGAGGTCGAGCTCGGCGCGTTTGACCTCGGCGCCCAGCGCGTAGCTGTACGGCGCCAACCGCTGGGGCGGCCGAATCGGGCCCAGCTCGATTTCCGACCGCACGGTCGCACCACTCATCGCCGCGACCGCTTCGCGGAACGGGACCGGTTCCGCTGAGCTCACAAGCGCCGCTCCTTCTCACCGCTCCGCCCTGCATCGTCGCCTGGGCGCACAACCTCTGACGCTAGACCTATCCGCCGACGTGCGGAAAAAGGCGCGCCGTTTGCGCGGGGGAGGGTACCGGCGGTACCGGGTCATTGCGTGTTTTCGGCAGAGTCTGAGCCGGCGGAGAAACGTGCCGGCCGCTTCTCCCGGTGAGCGGCCAGACCCTCCCGGACGTCAGGGCCGCCAAACCCGAGAAACTCCAGGCCGAGGGAGGTTTCGAAGGCTGGTGCAAACATCCGATACCAGTGGTTGAGGCTGTGTTTGGTGAAGCGAATCGCCGCCTGCGCCCCTTGCGCCAGGTCCGTCGCGATGCGAGTTGCGGTGCCGAGCACTTCGTCGTCGTCCACGCAAATCGAGACCAGCCCGATCCGTTCCGCTTCCTCGCCCGACAGTGGCTCGCAGGTGAGCAGGTAGTACTTGGCCTTGGCCATGCCGACCAGTAGCGGCCAGCAGATGGCGGCGTGATCGCCCGCGGCCACACCCAGCTTGGTGTGGCCGTCGATGATCTTGGCGGTTCGCCCGGCCACCGAGACATCGGCGAGCAGCGCCACCACCAGGCCCGCGCCGACTGCCGCGCCGTGAATCGCCGAGATCACCGGCTTGTCGAAATTGACCATGTTGAGCACCAGGTCGCGGGCCTCGCGCATGATGCGCAGCCGGTCGTTGAACTCGCCCATTGTTTCGTCGATCAGATCGAAGCTGCCCCCGGAGGAGAACGCTTTGCCTTCGCCGCGGACAAGGACGGCGCGCACATCGGGGTCGCGACCGATCGCAGGCCAGATGTCGGCGAGATCGCGGTGCATCTGCGGCCCGACCGAATTGAGCCCCGGGGCATCGAGAACCAGGTGCAGCACACCGTTCTCACCCGATTCGGTTCGCAGACTTGGGAATTCGTCGTAGTTGACTTGTGAATGGCGCACTGGCATATCTGGATGTTACGCACGCCCGAACCGGCGATGTACCGCACCCGCACCCCAACCGCTGCCCGTGGCAGCATTGATACTGATGAGTACGCGTCGAACGCTTCCCGAATCGCCGTACCTGGCCGCGGCCACCGGCCGCAAACCGCACCGGGTGCCGGTGTGGTTCATGCGGCAGGCCGGCCGATCGCTGCCGGAATACCGTGCGCTGCGCACACAGCACAGCATGATGGCTGCCTGCTTTAATGCCGAGCTGATCACCGAAATCACCCTGCAGCCGATACGTCGTCATGACGTCGACGCTGCGATCTTGTTCTCCGATATCGTCATCCCGCTGCGCGGTGCCGGTGTCGACTTGGACATCGTTGCCGACGTTGGACCCGTCATCGCAGCGCCGGTGCGCACCGCCGCCGATGTCGATGGATTGAAACCTCTTGAACCGCAACGTGTTCAACCGGTGTCGGACGCGGTCTCGCTGCTCGTGCACGCGCTGGGCGATGTTCCGCTGATCGGGTTCGCCGGAGCGCCCTTCACGCTGGCGTCTTACCTGGTCGAGGGCGGCCCGAGCCGACACCACGCCCGCACCAAGGCGATGATGCTCGCCGAACCGACCTGCTGGCACGCACTGATGGAAAAGCTGACCGACCTCACCATCGAGTTCCTAAGGGTGCAACTTGACGCCGGGGTGGATGCGATTCAGGTGTTCGACTCATGGGCGGGCGCGCTGTCGCTGGCCGACTACCGGCGATTCGTCCTGCCGCACAGCACGCGGGTATTCGGCACATTGGCCGACCGCGGCGTCGCGATGACGCACTTCGGGGTCGGCACCGCCGAACTGCTGGGGGCCATGTCGGAGGCGGGGGCAACGGTCGTCGGCGTCGATTGGCGAACCTCGCTGGCCGACGCCACCGCCCGGATCGAGACCGGGGCGGCGCTGCAGGGCAACCTCGATCCGGCGGTGTTGCTGGCCGGCTGGCCGGCGGTGGAGCACGCCGCGCGAGCGGTGGTCGACGACGGGCGACGCGCCGTGGACGCCGGCGCGGCTGGGCACATTTTCAACCTTGGGCACGGGGTGCTGCCGGAAACCGATCCCGGGGTGCTCACGGACCTGGTGTCACTGGTCCACTCGATATGACGTCCGGCGCTCACTCGTATTGCGTTGTTGGCGGGGGGATTTCGGGTCTGACAGCGGCCTACCGGTTACGGGCGGCCCTCGGTGACGAGGCGAGCATCACCCTGTTCGATCCGGCCGACCGGCTCGGCGGGGTGCTGCGCACCGAGCAAGTCGGCGGGGTTGCCGTGGACGTTGGCGCCGAGGCGTTCGTGGTACGCCGTCCCGAGGTGCCGGCGCTGCTCGACGAACTGGGCCTGGCGAACCGGCAAGTCGGGACCACCGGGGCGCGGCCGCTCATCTACAGCGGGGATCGGCTGCATCCGCTACCGCCGGCCACGCTCAATGGCATTCCGTCGTCCGCGGAGTCGATGGCCGGTCTGGTGAACGACGCCACCCTCGCGCATATCGCTTCCGAGCCGAGTCGTCCGTTTCGCTGGCAGTCGGGCGGCGATCCCGCCGTGGCCGACTTGGTGGCAGACCGGTTCGGCGAGCAAGTGGTTGCGCGGTCGGTGGATCCGATGCTCGGCGGGGTGTACGCCGGATCGGCCGCAACCATCGGACTGCGCTCGGCCGCCCCGACCCTGGCGGCCGTTCTGGACGCCGGCGCCGCCCACCTGACCGACGCGGTCCGCCAGGCGCTGATGAGCGTCACCGCCGGCCCGATATTCGGCGCGGTGGGCGGCGGTTACACCGTGCTGGTCGACGAATTGGTTCGTCGCAGCCGGCTCACTTGGGTATCGGCGGCGGTGGACGGTATCGAGGCGGCTGAAGCCGCTGAAGGTCCTGCAGCTCCTGCGCGTGGCTGGATGCTGCGCGACGACACCGGCGCCCAGTGGCGCGCCGACGCGGTAATCCTCGCCGTCCCGGCTGCGCGCCTGGTCGGGCTGGTCGAGGGCATCGCGCCGCGCACCGCCGCCGCGGCGAGCCGCATCGCCAGCGCCTCCTCGGCGGTGGTGGCGATGGCCGTGCCCCGCGGTATCCAATTCCCGCAGAATTCGGGCGTGCTGGTAGCCAACGGAGAACGGTTACACGCCAAAGCCATTACCTTGTCGTCGCGAAAGTGGGGACGACGTACCGACGTGGAGTTACTGCGACTCTCGTTCGGGCGCTTCGGCGACGAGGTGGCCCGTCACGCGTCCGACGACGAGCTGCTGGCGTGGGCGATAGCGGACTTGGGCACCGTGTTCGGGCTGACCGTCGACCCGGTGGACGTCCGCGTGCAGCGCTGGCCGGACGCGATGCCGCAATACGGCCCCGGCCATCGCGACACGGTCGCCGAGCTACGTGCAGGCCTGCCGCCGACGTGCAAGGTGGCGGGCAGTTATCTCGACGGGATCGGGGTGCCGGCGTGCATCGCCGCGGCCGGCCGGGCGGTCACCAGCGCGATCCGGGCGGTCGAAGACAGCGTGGCACGATAGCTCTCATGGCCCGGTTGGACTACGACGCGCTTAACGCCACCGTCCGTTACCTGATGTTCTCGGTGTTCTCGGTCCGCCCAGGGCACCTTGGTGCAGAAGGAGAGGCCCGGGAGGCCGTCATCGACGAGACCGCGACCTTCCTCAAGCAGCGGGAAGAGCGCGGCGTTGTGGTGCGCGGCCTCTACGACGTCGCCGGCTTGCGCGCGGACGCCGATTTCATGATCTGGACGCACGCCGAAACCGTTGAGGCGCTGCAGGCGACCTATGAGGATTTCCGGCGCACCACCACGTTGGGCCGGGCGTGCACACCGGTGTGGAGCAGTGTGGCGCTGCACCGGCCGGCTGAGTTCAACAAGAGCCACATCCCGGCGTTTCTGGCCGGCGAGGAGCCGGGCGCCTACATCTGCGTCTACCCGTTCGTGCGGTCCTACGAGTGGTATCTGCTGCCCGACGAGGAGCGCCGGCGCATGCTCGCAGAACACGGCATGGCGGCCCGCGAATACAAGGATGTCCGGGCGAACACCGTGCCGGCGTTCGCGCTCGGCGACTACGAGTGGATCCTGGCGTTCGAGGCTCCGGAACTGCACCGCATCGTCGACTTGATGCGCGAGCTGCGGGCCACCGACGCGCGGCGGCATACCCGCGAGGAGACGCCGTTTTTCACCGGCCCGCGGGTGCCGGTCGAGCAGCTCATCGCCTCGCTACCCTGACCCGTAACCGTTGCATCGCCGATAGTTCACGTTATATCGTTAACATGATGAATCAACCAGCGCAGACAGATCCCAGTCGCTTCGAAGAGATGTATCGCGATCAGCGGGTCTCGCACGGGTTGCCGGCAGCCACCCCGTGGGACATCGGTGGCCCGCAGCCCGTCGTACGGCAACTTGTCGCGCTGGGGGCGATCAAGGGCGAAGTTCTCGACCCGGGTACCGGTCCGGGCCACCACGCCATCTACTACGCGTCACAGGGCTACGCGGCCACCGGCATCGACGCGTCACCGAGCGGGCTGGAGCGGGCCAACGAGAACGCGCGGAGGGCCGGAGTGTCGGTGAACTTCCAGCTGGCCGACGCGACAAAGCTGGACGGGCTGGAGAATCGATTCGACACCGTCGTCGACTGCGCCTTCTATCACACCTTTTCGACCGAGCCGGAGCTGCAGCGTTCCTATGCGCGGGCTTTGCACCGAGCGACCAAGCCGGGAGCGCGGCTCTACATGTTCGAGTTCGGCACCGGCAATGTCAACGGCTTCCAGATGCCACGATCGTTGTCCGAGGACGACTTTCGTCAGGTGTTCCCCGACGCCGGTTGGGAGATAACGTATTTGGGGCCAACCACGTACGTGATCAACATGAGCACGGAAACCCTTGAGCTGATGCTTGCCCGCAACCCCGACATGGCCGACCAATTCAAGCCGCTCGTCGAACGATTCCGGATCATCGAACCCTGGCTCACCAACGGTCGGGCCTACGCCCCGTTCTGGGCAATGCACGCCACTCGACTGGACTAGCCCGACGGCACCAAGCGCAGGCAGATCGAGTTGATGCAGTAGCGCTGATCCGTCGGGGTCGGATAGCCCTCACCTTCAAAGACGTGGCCCAGATGGCTGTGGCAGTTGGCGCACAGCACTTCGACGCGAGTTTGGCCCAACGAGTGGTCGGGGCGCAGGATCACCGCGTCGGAGTTGGCCGGGTCAAAAAACGATGGCCAGCCACAATGGGATTCGAACTTCTCGGAACTGCGGAACAGTTCGGCGCCGCACGCCCGGCACTCGTAGACGCCTTCGGTCTTGGTGTCGGTGTACTCGCCGGTGAACGGGCGCTCGGTCCCGGCCCGTCGCAGCACCGCAAACTCGTCTGGAGTCAGTTTTTGACGCCACTCGTCGTCGGTCAGTTGCACGTGCGGCTGTTGGGAGGTCATGCATCCACGCTAGCGCTAATGGCGGTGACCCGCTGCGCCCGGCTCCGCCGCGCTTGCGATCACCGCGCTGCGCTCACGCTCGGGCGTCAGCCATGCCGGATCGATCCCGTCGTCCAACCTGTTTTCGGCCTTGGCGTCCAGGTAGCGGAAGTAGAGCACGGTGAACACCACGATCAGCAGCAGTGACCAGCCGTAGGTGATCTTCAGGTATTGCAGCGGACGCCCGATGTACATCCA
>JAFAID010000613.1 GCA_019236925.1 Mycobacterium sp.
CGACCTGCGGGCCGCCACTCCGACCGATGCCGCCAAGAAAATCGTCCCGGATACCGCGGCAGAGCAACACCTGCTCGACGACCTGCGCCGGCGCAGCGCGCAGGCGCTGCGCAACTGGGTGGCTCGCGAACAGCGCGCGCTCGCGCAATTGCGCAGCCGCCCGGTCTTGGCCGCGCCGCTGGCCGGACTCAGGGTGCGCGCCGAGGAGGTGCACCGCGCCCGGTCGGCGGTCCGCCGAGATATCACCCGAATGATCGACGTGCAGGCCGAGCGCGTCGGTCACTTGTCCGCCCGGCTGGCTACGTTGGGCCCGGCGGCCACCCTGGCCCGCGGCTACGCCGTGGTGCAGACGGTTGCAACAGCGGGTCCCTCGGCGGTGCTCCGCTGTGCCGACGACGCCCCGGCGGGCACCAAGCTGCGGGTGCGGGTTGCCGATGGGGCGATCGCGGCGATCAGTGAAGGACGAACCGATGGAGCCTAACAGGGAAGACAAGCCCGAAGATGCTACACCTATTAGTCACCTTGGGTATGAAAAATGCCGAGACGAGCTGATCGAAGTCGTGCGTCTTCTCGAGCAGGGCGGGCTGGACCTCGATGCATCGCTGGCATTGTGGGAAAGAGGTGAACAGCTCGCTAAACGGTGCGAAGAGCACTTAGCTGGAGCGCGTAAGCGGGTGGCCGATGCGCTGGCCGCTGAGGACCCGGAAGGTTCTTGAAAACAAAAGCAGCTTGACGGGTTTATTTCTAAACTGGAACATGTTTCAGTTATCCTCGTCGGCATGGTTGACACTTCTGGAACATCGCCGACCACTCAGTTGGGCCAGATCCTGGTCACCGGCGGCTCGGGATTCGTCGGTGCCAACCTGGTAACCACCCTGCTCGACCGTGGGTACCAGGTGCGGTCCTTCGACCGCGCGCCCTCGCCGCTCCCGGCCCAACCGGGGCTGGAGGTGCTCGAGGGCGACATCTGCGACCAGGACATGGTCGCGACCGCGGTCGACGGCATCGACACCGTCTTTCACACGGCGGCGCTCATCGAGCTGCTGGGCGGTGCCTCGGTCACCGAGGAATACCGGCAGCGCAGTTTCGCCGTCAACGTCGAAGGAACCAAGAACCTGGTGCACGCCGCACAGGCGGCCGGGGTGCAGCGGTTCGTCTACACGTCGTCCAACAGTGTGGTGATGGGCGGCAAGCCCATCGCCGGCGGCGACGAGACCTTGCCCTACACCGACCGGTTCAACGACCCCTACACCGAGACTAAAGTGGTGGCCGAGCGATTTGTACTGTCGCAGAACGGGATTGACGGCCTACTGACGTGCGCCGTACGCCCAAGCGGAATCTGGGGCTGTGGCGACCAGACTATGTTCCGGAAGGTGTTCGAAAGCGCGCAGGCCGGTCACGTCAAGATCCTGGTGGGCCGCAAGGCCGCCCGGCTGGATAACTCTTACGTACACAACCTGATTCACGGCTTTATCCTGGCCGCCGAGCACCTGGTGCTGGGCGGCACCGCACCCGGGCAGGCGTACTTCATCAATGATGCGGAACCGGTGAACATGTTCGAGTTCGCCCGGCCGGTGGTGGCGGCGTGCGGACATCGGCTGCCCCGGCTGCGGATCTCCGGCGCCGCGGTCCGCGCGGCGATGTCGGGCTGGCAGCGACTGCACTTCCGGTTCGGGCTGCCGAAACCCCCACTGGAACCGCTGTCCGTCGAGCGGCTGTATCTGGACAACTACTTCTCAGTCGCCAAGGCCACCCGCGACCTCGGCTATCGGCCGTTGTTCACCACCAAGCAGGCGATGGCCGAATGCCTGCCCTACTACACCGAGCTGTTCGACCGGATGAAAGCCGCCGGCAATCCCCATCCAGTGGCCGTTGTCGCTCCTGCCGTAGCCGAATAACGGTATATTCCGCGCCGGCGACGATGCAGAGCGCAGCGATGAGGAGGAGCGGCGCACATATCTGCGGCGGTGCGTCGCGGAATACCTTGTTTCGCGAGCGAGGAGGCCCATGACCGAGACTGTGCTGGTCACCGGGGCGTTCGGATTGGTCGGGTCCGCGACGGTGCGACAGCTGCGCGCTGACGGCCGCCGCGTCGTCGGCACCGACCTCGACATACCGGCCAACCGCAAGAAGGCAGCCGCCCTGCTGCCGGCCGCCGACGTACGGTGGGCCGACCTCACCGATCCGGACGCCGTCGCGGCGCTGCTGCGCGACGTCGCTCCGGCGGCGATCATCCACCTCGCCGCGATCATCCCGCCGGTGTGCTACGCGCGGCCGGCGTTGGCCCGCCGCGTCAATGTCGACGCGACCGGATTTCTGATCAACGCGGCGAAAACGCTGCCGGCGCCGCCGCGATTCGTTCAAGCCTCGAGCGTCGCCGCCTACGGCGCCCGCAACCCGCACCACATCACCGACGTGCTCACCTCAGACACCCCGCTGCGGCCATCCGACATCTACGGCGGCCACAAGGTGGAAGCCGAGCAACTGGTGCGCGGCTCCGAGCTGGACTGGGCGGTGCTACGGCTGGGTGGCGTGCTCACCGCAGAGCCGCGGTTCGACCTCGACCTGGACACCATTTACTTCGCGGCGTCGCTGCCGGTCGACGGGCGCATCCAGACCGCCGACGTGCGCGACGTGGCCCGCGCCTTCGTCGCCGCCACCACCGCGCCGGTGATCGGCGAGACGTTGCTGATCGGCGGCGACGACTCGCACCGGCACGTCCAGGGCGACATCGCCCCGGCCAGCGCCGCGGCGATGGGCTTGGTCGGTGGAGTGCCGGCCGGGCGGAAGGGCAACCCGGACAGCGACGCCGACTGGTTCGCCACCGACTGGATGGACACCGCACGCTCGACGGAAGCCCTGAAATTCCAACGTGTTTCGTGGCCGCAAATGCTTGCCGAGTCCGCCGACCGGATGGGCTGGCGGCGCTATCCGGCGCGGCTGGCCGCTCCGCTCGCGCATGCGGTGCTCAAACGTCGCTCGCCCTACTACCGCTACCCGGGGCGTTACGCCGACCCGTGGCGGGTGATCGCAGCCAAATGGAATGACCCTCGACCCGATAGAGAGCCAGCATGACTAATCGCACGGCTGTCGTCGTCGGCGGCGCCTCGGGCATCGGCCGAGCGGTGGCGCATGCGCTCGCCGCGGAGGGCTGCCGGGTGACCGTCGCCGACCGCAACACCGACGGCGCGCGTGCCGTCGCCGCCGAACTCGGCGACCCGCACACCGCCGCGACGGTCGAGGTCACCGACGAGGATTCGGTACGAGCACTTTTCGGGCAGGCCGACACGCTCGACGTGGTGGTCAACACCGCCGGCTACAGCGGCGTCGGGCTGATCACCGAACTGGCCGTCGAAGATTTCCGCTCGGTCGTCGACGTCTGCCTCACCGGCGCTTTCCTGGTCATCAAGCACGCCGCGCCGCGGCTGCGCGACGGTGGGGCGCTGGTGTCGCTCAGTTCGCTCAACGGGCGCCAGCCCGCTGCCGCGATGAGCGCCTACTGCGCGGCTAAGGCCGGGCTGTCGATGCTGACCCAGGTCGCCGCACTCGAACTCGCGCCGCGCGGTCTCCGGGTCAACGCCGTCGCCCCCGGATTCGTGCACACGCCGCTCACCGAGCCGGCCACCCAGATTCCGGGCGTGCTCGACGAATACCTGGAGAACACTCCGCTCGGTCGCGCCGGCACCCCCGAGGAGATCGCCGAGGCCGTGGTGTTCCTGTCCAAGGCGCCGTGGCTGACCGGTGAGGTACTCGACCTCAACGGCGGCGCACACATGAAGCGGTATCCCGACATTTACAGCCATGTGATGAAGCTGGCGGCACCGCAATGACTTTCACCGATACTTTTACCGGCAAGCAAGCGATCGTCACCGGCGCGGGCTCGGGCATCGGCGCGGCGCTGTGCCGGGCCCTGGTCGCCGCGGGCGCCGACGTCGTCTGCACCGATATCGACCCCGCCGCAGCGGCCCGCACCGCCGAGGGCCTGCACGGCCCCGGCAGCGCGACGTCGGCCGCCCTCGACGTCACCGACGCGGCCGCGGTGTCAGCCGCCATCGACGCTGTGGTCGCCCGCACCGGACGACTCGACCTGATGTTCAACAATGCCGGAAT
>JAFAID010000642.1 GCA_019236925.1 Mycobacterium sp.
CGCCGCCTCGTCCACGGTCAGGTAGTCGAGCTGGGGTTGTTTGCCCGCAACGACGACGTTCACATAGTGCTTGGACCGCAGGCAGTGATCGTAAACAGAAAGCAGCGTGTTCGTGTCAGGCGGTAGATATACCCGCACCACCTCGGCGCGTTTGTTCACCACGACGTCAAGAAAACGCGGGTCCTGATGGGTGAACCCATTGTGGTCCTGACGCCACACGTGCGAGGACAACAGATAATTCAGGCTGGCGATCGGGCGCCGCCACGGCACCTGGGCGCTGGCCTCCAGCCATTTCGCGTGTTGATTGAACATCGCATCGACGATGTGGATGAACGCCTCATAGCAGGTGAACACACCGTGGCGGCCGGTGAGCAGATAGCCCTCCAGCAGCCCCTGGCACATGTGCTCGCTGAGCACCTCGATGACACGCCCGTTGCGGTCGAGCTTCTCATCGAACTGCCCGATTTCGGCTTGCCAGTCACGCCCGGTCACCTCCAGGATGGCCTGTAATCGGTTGCTGGCCAGCTCATCTGGAGCGAACGTCAAGAAGTTGGTGGGATTGGCGGCGGTGACATCGCGCAGGAGTGCGCCGAGCACTCGGGTTGCCTCATGTGCGGCGGCTCCCCGCACCGCCACCGCGACACCGTAGGTCCGCCAATCGGGTAGCTGCAGGTCGCGCAGCCCCCCGCCGTTGGCAACCGGGTTGGCGCTCATCCGCCGCGCACCGGACGGGACCATCATCAGCAGCTCACCGGCGGGCCGCCCGGTGTCGTCGAACAGTTCGCCCGGCCGGTAGGAGCGCAGCCACTGCTCGAGTACACGGCGGTGCGACTCATCGGTCCGCGCCTCCGGCAGCGGTACCTGATGCGCGCGGAAGGTGCCTTCCACCTGCTGACCGTCCACCACCGGGGGGCACGTCCAGCCCTTCGGTGTGCGCAGGACGATCATTGGCCACAACTGCGCGCCGCTGGCACCGTCACGTCGCGCGGCCTGCTGAATCTCGGCGATGCGGTCCAGGCAGGCCTCCAGCGTGGCGGCCATCTCCTGGTGCACCGCGGCCGGGTCGTCGCCGGCGACCACGTGCGGGTGGTAACCCCAGCCACGAATCAGCTCCAATAGTTGGGATTCGGGAATGCGCGCCAGCATGGTCGGGTTGGCGATCTTGTATTGGTTAAGCGCCAGAATCGGCAGGACAGCACCGTCGCGGGCCGGGTTGATGAACGTGTGCGCATGCCAGCTGGTGGCCAACGGCCCCGTTTCGGCCTCACCGTCACCGACGATGCAAAACACCGTCAGGTGCGGATTATCCAACGCCGCCCCATAGGCATGCAGCAGGGAATACCCCAGCTCGCCTCCTTCATGAAAGGATCCCGGTGTCTCCGGGGCGCAGTGGCTGGGCACTCCACCGGGGAAGGAGAATTGGCGGAAAAAGGCCGCCATGCCGGCCTCGTCCTGCTTGATGTGGCTATACAGCTCGGAGTAGGTGCCTTCTAACCAGCCACACGCGTTCGGTCCCGGCCCACCGTGACCGGGGCCGGCCACGAACACCGCGTTGAGGTTTCGTTCCACGATCTGGCGGTTCGCATGCACCCACACCAGGTTCAGGCCGGGAACCGTGCCGAAATGCCCCAGCAACCTCGGCTTAATATGCTGCGGTTGCAGCGGCTCGCGCAGTAACGGGTTATCCAACAAGTAGATCTGCCCCACCGCAAGGTAGTTCGCGGCACGCCACCACGCGTCGATGGCGACCAGTTCATCGCGGCTCAACGGGCCCGCTACCTCGCTGAGAACATAGGGCTTGGGTGCGAGAGTCTCCCCGCTTCCGTCGCCACTTGTGAAATCCGCCGACGTGTCTCCACCCATGCTCTCCACCCGGGTCATGGCGTCAACCTCTTTTCCTGATGTCAGGTGTAAATTTTCGCCTAACGCACTCTGCCCCAAGCGAGTACAAGTGTTGGGGCGATCGACGGCCCACCGAACCAAGCCAGTGCAATCAAAAGGCGCCTGGTCATGTCGCAGAGGGCGATGAGGCCGGTATCGACGGCGGGGGCAGAGCGTCGACCGGCCCGATTGTGTGGACCGTCGTGCATGCCGGACCTCCGACCCGCGGTGATCTCTTGCACCGACCACGATCGCTGGTGCGGACCCACTCGCGATAGGGACCTTTGGCCCCGGGTTGGATGCCTCAGGTCCCGAACTTGGAGTTGTATGGCGGATCGTGGTCGTTTCACGTGCTGTCGCCAACACCTCCTGGGGAACCCCATGATTTCTGGTAAGCAGCCGTGGTTCCGCGTACTTCTGCGGGGCTCATACCGCAGAATTGTGCGGCTCAGGTTACGGCTTTGACGGTCGAGGATCCAAGTAACTCCGGACGGTGGCTGGTCAATAGACCAATGACTGACAGTCGAGGCCTAAGCGGCGTGCGCCGGAGCTCCGAGTCGGGACTAAATACCCTGCCGCCGGTGTCCGTTGGGCACTGGCCGAGGCTGCGGTGGGCGATAGGTTCGTGGTTATCGCGGAAGTCGCTGATACCCAGTCGAAGGAGCTGCGCGATGTCAGAGACCACACCGAAAAACGCGATAGTGGTCGGGGTAGACGGATCGGCGGGATCAGACGCGGCCATCCGTTGGGCAGTCGGTGAAGCGACGCTGCGCGCTGCGCCGATCATTCTGGTCCATGTCGTCGCCCCGCTGGTTGTTGCTTGGCCCGTGGGTCGGATCCAGGGCAACATCACCCGGTGGCAGCACGACAACGCCGGCCACGCCGTCGAGCAGGCACGCAAGACACTTGAGGCCAGCTTGACCGGGTCCAGCCACCCCGAGGTGCACACCCGGACGCTGTATTCAAACATCGTGGCGGCACTGGTCTCTGAATCCAGGCAGGCGCTGCTGACCGTGGTGGGCTGTCGCGGGCATGGTGCGTTCGACCGGCTGCTGCTCGGCTCGGCCAGTATGGGCCTGCTTCACTACGGCCATGGGCCGATCGCGATCGTGCATGCCGAGGGAACCCCCGCGGCCGATGCGCCGGTGCTGGTAGGCATCGAGGGATCGCCTGCCTCCGAAGCGGCCACCGCGCTTGCCTTCGAGGAGGCATCGCGCCGGGGCGTTGATCTGGTGGCCTTGCACGCCGGGAGCGATGTCGGGATCTTCACCAAAGACTGGCCCGAGCACGAAAATCAGGGACGCGAACTCCTCACCGAACGCCTGGCCGGCTGGCAGCAACAGTATCCCGACGTGCAGGTGCATCGACGGGTCGTGCGTGACGACCCTGCCCGTTGGCTGCGCCAGGAGTCTGAACACAGTCAGGTGGTGGTCGTGGGTAGTCACGGCCGCGGCGGATTCGCGGGCATGCTGTTGGGCTCGGTCAGCTCGGCGGTAGCGCAGTCGACGAAAGTCCCGGTCATTGTGGTGCGGCCCCGCTGACGTCGCGGGCCTGATCTGCCTGGTGCGGCAACTTGACCGCACTTGACGTACTCGACCGTGCTCGGCGATTTGTGCCGGCCGCGGAATCGTGTTCGCGATGCAGGGTCAAACAAGACCTGCGGGATGGCCTATGGGCCGCAGGCATGCTGACAAAGATCGTCGAAGGCAGAATCTTCATGACCCTTCCCAGCGCGGTAAAGGCATTGAATCAACGATGACGATTCCAACGGGCAACATCGATCAATCAACACATTTCGGGATCGGGCCGCGTCTCTGGCCGAACCGTCGCCTCCGCGATTAGTCCCGGTTGCGCTGCGGCGTCAGTGATGACAGTTGGCGCGGCCGCCGTCATCGTCGGTCAAGCACCGTAGCTCGCGTCCCATTGAGCGTGGCCGGACAGTCGCGCGGCGCGGCGCGCGAGCGCGCCGAGGAGCTGCTGACCCGTGTCGGTTTGCAGGACCGAATGGCCCATCGTCCCGGTGATCTCAGCGGCGGGCAACAACAACGGGTCGCCGTGGCGCGCGCGATCGCCCTCGATCCGCCGCTGATTCTGGCTGACGAACCGACCGCACATCTCGACAACATCCAGGTCGAGGAGGGGCAGCTCTGCGCCCGGAAAGACGGCCGATCATCGACCTCCCAGTGCGACGGCAGATTTGCATTCATCGATGAAAGGCCGGATGGGGCCCCGAGGCCGAAGCGCTGAACACGCAAAGCGGGCCAAAGTCATGGTCGGCTTCATCAACTGCAACACCCGCACCACAAAAACTCACAGATCCCCTGAACGAGGTGACCTCAATTCCGGTTGCGACGAAGGGCACGCCGCATTTGAGCATGATCGAAGCGCCGCGAGGAGGACGAACGCCGGTCATTTGAATGACTTTCGTCCCTATGTCCGTTGTGGCCAGCACCCGAACCATCAGAGGTGTCATACGACGAACCGAAAAGGATCATCATGCGCCAGGACTACGGCCTGGAGTTGGGTTACTGCGCGCCGGCACCGACCGTCATCGGGAAGATTCCTATGGGCGGCCGGACGGGCGACGTCGTCATCAGTCCGGACAACTCCCGTGCGTATGTGGCCCGGAGCAACTCGATCGCGGTGATCAGCCGCCTCAACAACATCCTGGGCATTATTCCGATCAGCGGAGATCCGAAGGGCCTAACGATCAATGCCGACGGCAGCCGGCTCTATGTCACAGACCACGAAGGCTCCGTTTCAGTCGTCGACGTCGCCGACCACTGGATGCGTGTTCTTCCCGGTGCTTCTTGTGCGCAGGAGGTCGTCACCGCAGATCGGGCCCTCATCTACACAGCACACAACGCAAAACATGATGGTCGTTGCACCAGCTGGATTTCCGTGAACGACACCGAAGGCGCCACGGTCGCAACCATTCCCGGTGTAGGCGGCTACGCAATCACCGACCTCGCCGTGGACCCCAACGGCACCCGCGTGTACGCCGGATTGTCTCGATACAGCTCCTATTACCAGCACTGTATTGGCTTGGTCAGCATGATCGACACCGCGAGGTATGCCGTGATCGATGACATCGACATAGCTGTCTCGCCGGAGACCATCACGGTCAGCCCGGATGGGTCAACGATGTACGCGACGCACTACGACACCGAATTCGTGTCGGCGGTTGACCTCGCCAGCCGCTGCCTCACGACCATTGCGCTGCGTGACGCGCCACTTGCCTTGACGCTTACGCCAGACAGCTTGCAGGCGTATGTGACCAGTTGTTGCTCGCTGTCGGTCATTGACACGGTTACCAACGAAGCGGCGTGCATCACGGTCGGCGACCTGCCGCGAAGCGTGCAGCTCAGTCCGGACGGCAAGCGAGCGTACGTCAGCAATTTCGGTGACCACAGCGTCTCGGTCATCGACACCGTCACCCAGTGCGTCGTCAACACCATCGACGTCGGCGGTCATCCCGAAGGGTTGGCGGTCAGCCCCGATGGCGGTCGTCTTTATGTCAGCGACTATTGGTCGGGCACCGTTACCGTGGTCTCGATGTAGCCGTAATCGGCGGTTAATTGCGGATCTACTGACGTTTTCGTGGGTCGATCTGAGCCGCTTCCGCTCCGCGCTCTGGGCCGCGCCAGCCCCGCCGCGCAAGTCCCTGACCTGCCCTTTCGCCTGCCATGAGGGCGCACAGAGGCTCGCGTTGCCATCTCGACGACTTTCGGCTATCTAGCATTGAGCTTCTGAGTAAATCGCGCCTTGGCAAACGATGACCGAAGCGCCGCCGGAGCAAGGGAACGGTCATATGCTCGGCAAAAGGCTGGAATCTAGCAACGAAGGTACAGGTCAGTTAACTAGTAAACCTAGCTAATGTGTCCAAATACGTGGCCATCGGGCATGGAAATGGCCCCCGGAGGAGTCTCCGGGGGCCATTTCCGCTAGTAGCGGGGACAGTCCAGGTCGCCGAGCTTGCGGCCCTGCGTTTCGAGAAGGATGACGACTGCACTGGTGTAGTCGGATTCCCCGAATGCGTGGCCTTGGACCAGCGCGGCCTGCGACGACGGCGCATCCCGGGGAACAAGCGACTTTGCGTTGGCCTTGGTGTTCTCCTCGATGGACGGTACGAACACGTTGGTCACCACCGCGAGCAACACCCAGAAAATCACAATCGGCAACGCGAATTGCCGGGCCAGTTTCGCGCCGCGGGGACGCTCGACCGGATCTGCCGTCTTGATGGGCGTGGTCGGCGGCTCGTTCATGCTGCGGTCACCGTGCATGCGACAGCGGCGCTTGGGTGGGAGACGACGTGCTCGTCGCGGACCGCGCCGTCGACCAGGATGCGGCAGCCGGCGGAATCTCCGTCGACCTGCATGACGAGGCTCAATGTCGCCGAGGGCGACATCGTCGTCTCGGAATGTGACACGGCAGCGAGGTCAGCCTGACCTCGATGGGCTGGCTGTCCAGATTGGCGTAGACCACTTTGCCGCCACCGCCGAGGATCCCGAACGCCTCATAGGTGACGTGCTTGGGATTTATCTCGACGACAGTGGCGGGGATGGTGCTTGTCGCGGGCGGATGGCTAATCACCTCGTTGCTGCCCCGAATGCCATGGACACCGTAAGCGACGACCGCAAGCACGGCAACAATCACGGCGGGCTGCCAGAGCTTACCGAGGACACGCTGGCTATTTCGGCGCTTGCGTCTTGTGGTCACACGGTCACTCCTCCCGACCGACCAACGCTTGTAATACCTGTCGTCGTTATGTGTGCACAAGTAAACCGCCGAAGAGCCATGAGCGTCATCACTACTGGCCAAAATTGTGGAATCCGAGCGCGTCTAATCAAAACGCGTTAAGGCGGGCGGTTCGCCGGGACGCGGCGGCAGCGTGCCCCAAGTGTTTCGGCTGGCAGGTGGAGAGCGCGTCGCTACATCGGTCGGCGCGCTTTGTATTGGGACTGCTTGTAGTTCATTGCAATTGTGACGATTCGTCAGACCGTGAATACCTGCTAGCAGGGTATGTCGATTGCCGTCAGCGGCAACGACATAACCCCGCGCCGGCGCCATGCTTAGTTACGAATGCGGTGCGCCCGTGCGTGTCCCGCCGGAAGCCTTGGCATTACATGTCTTTCAGCGAGAGGAAGCATCGTGCCGTCCATCGAGGTTTGTTTTAGGAGCGAACAATGACTGACCAACTCATCGGCGCCCACAACGGGCTGCACAGCGAGCAGGGCGCCTTGCCGGGTGAGCACCCGGGCCGCTCGGCCAACCCGGTGATCAAGGTTCACGACGTCATCTGGCTGGAGTTCGAGAAGCCGGACCTGAACAAGGCCGAGGCGTTCGCGGTGGCGTTTGGGTTCAACGTCGTACTGCGCACCGACGACGAGCTGCACCTGCGCGGCAGCGACGCCGGCGCGCCGTGTGTGTTGATCCGCCGTGGCCCGCGCTCGCGGTTTGTCGGCCCGGCGTTCGTCACCGCTGACCACTCCGACCTGCTGCGGTTGGCCGACGCGACCGGGACCACCGTGCACGCGCTGCCGGAAAGCCTGGGCGGGGTCGCGGTCGACCTGGTCGACCCCAGCGGCATCCCCCTGAAGGTGGTGTCGGGCGTGCACGAACTGCCCGAACTGCCGTCCCAGAAGCCGCATGCGTTCAACTTCGGGCCCAGCCACGACACGGTCCGGGCGAACTCGACCCAGCGTCCTCCGCGGGTGCCCGCTAATGTGCAGCGGCTCGGGCACATTGTGCTGCAAACCCCCAAGTACATCGAGGCGCTGAACTGGTACCTGGACCACCTGGGGCTGATCGTCAGCGACTTCTGCTACTACCCCGGCCAGCGTGAGCGTGGACCGGTGATGAGCTTCATCCGCTGCGACCGCGGCTCCGTCCCCGCCGACCACCACACGCTGGCGATGGCGCTGGGCCCAACCCACCGCTACGTGCACTCGGCGTA
>JAFAID010000220.1 GCA_019236925.1 Mycobacterium sp.
TGGTGTACTCGTGTACGCCGAGCGGACGTGCGCATGTTGTTCCAAGCCCGGACGTCGCCAAGGGAGGGGCCCGATGCTTCGTCTGCACCGCACCTTCGGTGTCGCCCTCGTAGGCGCCGGCCTGATCGCCGTCCCACCGCTGGTCGCGCCGTCACCCGACGTGCAGGTACGCGCGGTACGGCTCACCAGCGGTGACACCGCGGATTCCCCGCTCGGGGATGGCACGGCATTCATCCTGGGCGGCAGTGGCCTCGAGACGCCTGGTCAGACCTACGCGGATGTTATCGACGCGGAGTATCTGGCGCCGCGCGACTTTACCGGCACAACGCAGGTCCTGACCACACCCGAGGCGCTGTACCCGTTCCTTGGTCCGTTTACCGAGACGTTCGACCAGTCGGAGGCCCAGGGGCAACAGATCCTGGACACCGCGATCCTGAACCAAATTGCCACAGGAGATGTGGACGCCGCGAACCCTGTGGTGGTCTCCGGCTGGTCGCAGAGCGCGGTGATCTCGTCGCTGTTGATGCCGGAGCTTGCGAGCCAGGGTGTGCCCAGTGATGATGTGCACTTCGTGCTGATGGGTGATGTCAGCGCCCCTAACGGAGGCCTGGTGGAACGCTTCGACCTGCCGGCCGGCACGCAGCCGACCATCCCCAGCCTGGGCGTGACGTTCAGCGGCCCAGGAGCGTCTGACCTTTACCCGACCGACGTGTACACGCAGGAATACGACGGCTTCGCCGACTTCCCGCAGTACCCCATCGACCCGCTGTCCGACCTGAACGCCATGCTGGGCATCGCATTCGAGCACGCCACCTATCCGGCCCTCACGGCCGAGCAGGTCGCGGACGCCATTCAACTACCGACGTCGACGGCCGACACCTTGACCAACTACTACGAGATTCCGGTCAACACTCTGCCGCTGCTAGATCCGTTGCAACTGATCCCCTTCATCGGCAACCCGCTGGCCGATCTACTGAACCCTGACCTGTCGGTGCTGGTGAACCTGGGCTACGGCGACGTCGCCGACAACTACTTGGGCGGCTGGAGTCAGGGCGATGCCGACGTGCCAACAACTTTGGGGTTCTTGCCGAGCACCAGTGTCCTTGAGCAGATCCCGCAAGCTTTAGCCAACGGACTGCAGTTGGGGATCACCGATGCCCTCAAGGATCTAACCGATCCAAGCAACTACGTGTACTCGTTGCCATCCTGGGCCGACCAACTCGGCACGACACTGGAAGATCTCTTAGGTACCAAGTTGTCGGTTTTCTCAATCGTGCCCACGACCTTCCAGGATCTTTTCGATACCTTCCCGCCCCACACCGGCTACCCGCCTCTGGACATAGCCGAGGCGTTGTTGGTCACCCTGCCCGAACTCGACTACAACGTCTTCACCACCGAACTCGCGGCTAACGACCCCCTCGACGCTATCGGTATTCCGATCGCCGCCGACATCGGCATATTGCCTCTCGCGCTGTTCGGAGCGGCGCTTTGACCTTGACGCCGAATACGAGCTGGTCGAAAGCGTAAGATCCGATCAGCCTTTGGTGTTCATCACCATCTCACCCTGCAGAGTGTCACGCTTGATCCGGCACGGGGACGGCGCGAGGTTCCTGGTTCCCGGTTCGCTTTTCCAGCGTGAACTGGCATAAATCGGTGTAGCCGTCGCGGAACAACTCGGCACAGCCGGTCAGGTACTTCATGTACCGGTCGTAGACCTCTTCCGACTGGATCGCGATCGCCTCGGCCCTATGAGCCTCCAAAGCCGCCGCCCACAAGTCGAGCGTCCTCGCATAGTGCGGCTGTAGCCGCTGGATCCGGGTAATCGTGAACCCGACCTTCGCTGCGTGCTCCTCGATCAGTGCCACCGTCGGCAACCGGCCGCCGGGGAAGATCTCGTCCATGATGAATTTGAAGAAACGCACATGTCGCATCGTTACCGGCAGTTTGCGCTCGTCGTTCTCCTTGGTGCTCAACTGCGTGATCGTGTGCAGCAGCATCGTGCCATCGTCCGGCAACAGGCCATACACCATGTTGAAGAAAGCGGCGTAGCGGTCGTAGCCGAAATGCTCGAGCGGGCCGATCGCCACGATTCGGTCCACCGGCTCGTGAAACTGCTCCCAGCCCTCGAGCAGCACCCGCTTGGAGCGGGGGCTATCCGATGCCGCGAGCAGCTGCTCGGCGTAGGCAACCTGGTTCTTGCTCAGCGTCAGGCCGACGACGTTGACGTCGTACTTCTCCACCGCACGAAGCATCGCCGAACCCCAGCCGCAGCCGATGTCGAGCAGCATCATGCCCGGCTGCAAGCCAAGTTTGCCGAGCGCCAGGTCGATCTTGGCGATCTGGGCCTCTTCCAGCGTCATGTCGTCGCGTTTGAAGTAAGCGCAGGTGTACGTCCGCGTCGGGTCCAAGAACAACGCGAAAAAGTCATCGGAGAGGTCGTAATGGGCCTGCACATCCTCGAAGCGCGGTCGCAGGTTCTGCGTCTCTTCTGGCAATGTCTTCCTCCCGTAACAGCTTGCGCGGGGAGTCCTTGTCGGCTTTGATGCCCGCGCGGACCTCCCCCGAAAATAATCCGCACCAGCCGGTGAGGGGAAGCTATATGCCTTAACAAGCAGGTTCCCGATTGCGGGCATCACCGGGCGCGATCGTGTGCAACAGGCGCGGCATCGAACGGCAGCAGGCGGCCGGCCGCATTTCGAGATCATCATCGAACTCAAGGATTGACATCCCGGCTCACGTCCCTATGACTCCACGACCGATGAGAATGTCCCGTATTTCCGAAAACCTCGTTTGGCTCTCGCCGTACTCGTAGCCCTTGACAACAGCGACCCAGTCATCGCCTTGGTTGATCGCGAACTCGGCAGCCTCGGCGAGTGCTCGGTAGAACGCGGTTGCGGCATCATCGGACCAAATGACCCATACTCCGTTTTGGTCTTCTTGCAGGGCGCCGATTGTCACGTAAAAGCTGTCAAGCGCACCCTTCGCCGGATCTGGACTCAAAAAGTACAAGAGATGTGGGAACTCTGAATACACATTCTGCAGGAAGCCTGCAATCGCCGGATTCAAGTAGGGATGACTCTCCTCGACCTCCGCGAACCTCAGGACAACCGATCCGCGCCAGTCTCGGGCCAGGGCCTGATCGGCGCCAACGTGGGTCAGGACTTCACGCACTGCGGTGATGTCTTGTAGGCGCCACTGACTCGCCGGGATATCCAGGTGGCGGTCGGTCACAGTGCTACCCGCGACTCGTCGGGGGCGGGTCCATCAAATGTCGCAAGCTTCATTTCGAATCCGTTTCGTCCCTGCCGCTTTGAGTGGAACTGGCCCGCCATTATGAATCTGGACCGGCACCATCACCATCGTGCATCCAGGAGTCTCGCTGGCCCGCGTCTGTCATCGCGGGTTTAGGTTAGCGTGCCAGGTATGGTCACGTTAGCTGCTGCGCTCACCGCCCCAGAGCTGGAATTGCGGGAGCATGTTCGCGCATTCCTGGCCGAGAAGCTGCCCTGGGGCACATTCGAGCCCGGCCTGGGGATGGGCGCCGAGGTCAATCCAAGGTTCTCGGCCGCGTTGGCTGAGCGTGGCTGGATCGGCATGGGGGTCCCCGCGCGCTACGGCGGTCGCGACGCCACCGCCGTGGACCGCTTTGTCGTCGTCGAAGAGCTGCTGCGCTGGGGCGCCCCAGTTGGGCATCACTGGGTGGCCGACCGGCAGATCGCCCAGGTCCTCCTGCGTTATGGCACCGAGGAACAGAAGCGGTGGCTGTTACCTCGAATCTGCCGGGGAGAGTTGTGTTTTTGCATCGGCATGAGCGAGCCGGATGCCGGAAGCGACCTCGCGTCGGTGCGGACGCGGGGTGTGCGCGACGGGGACGGCTGGCGGGTGTCGGGCGTCAAGGTATGGACGAGCAACGCTATGTGCGCCGACTTCATGATCGCGCTGTGCCGAACCGGGGAGGGCGCCCGGCATCAGGGACTGAGCCGATTCCTGATCGATATGCGCAGCTCTGGAGTGGCGGTCAAGCCGATCCCGTTCCTCAACGGCAGTACCGACCACTTCGCCGAGGTGGTCCTTGACGGCGTGCTGGTGCCCGACGAGATGGTGATCGGCGAAATCGGGCAGGGTTGGGCGCAGAACGCCAACGAGTTGGCCTTCGAGCGCAGCGGGCCGGACCGTTGGATCTCGACGTTCCTGCTCGTCCAGGAGTTCATCCGCGAGTGGCCGGATCTGGCCGCCGGTCCCGCCGGGAGTCGGCTGATCGGCGAACTCGCGGCGCAGTACTGGGTGCTGCGCCGGCTTTCGCTGACCGTGGCCAGGGCGATCGACGCGGGCGGCACGCTCGCGGCCGAGGCGGCGCTCATCAAGGAGATGGGCACCCGGTTCGAACAGCATGTCGTGAGCGCGCTGCGGGAGTTGCTGGAGCGTGAGCTCGTGTGTGGCCTGGCGCCTGCGGATACACCGTCGTTGTTCGACCGGTTGTTGCGTCGCGCTGTGCTGGAGTCGCCGTCGTTCACCATCCGAGGCGGTACCAATGAGGTGCTCCGCTCGGTCGCCGTCAAAGGCTTGTCATGAGTGACAACGAACTGTATAGCGCCGCTGCCAAACTGTTTGCCGCGTACAGCCGGTGGGAGGACATCGGCGAAGCCGAAGCTACCGGGTGGGCGCAACAACTATGGAAAGCATTGCAGCAGAGCGGGTTCAGTGACGTCCCCGTCCCGGAGGAGCTGGGTGGAGCCGGGGGGAGCGTTGCCGACGCGGTCCAGCTGCTCCGTGCCGCGGGAGCGCACGCGGCGCCGGTGCCGCTGGCCGAGGCCGGACTCGTCGGTGGGTGGCTATTGGCCTCGGCCGGCCTGACACTGCCCAAAGGTGTTCGTACGGTGCTGCCGCTCAATGCCACACTCCGTCTTGACGATGATCGGTTGTTTGGTAGCGCGCCCGCTGTGGCATGGGGTCACCGCGCCGAGCACGTCGTCGGTCTCGTCGATGGCGTCGTCGTGCTCGCACCCGGGCCTGCGGCGCAACCAGGTCCGACCGTCAGCCGCGGAGTCAATCTTGCCGACGAGCCGCGTGACACAATAACTTTCGACGGCACGCCGGTAACCGCACGCGCCGACGCGCCGGCCGGCGTCACCGAACAATCGTTGTGGGAGCGCACCGCGCTGGGGCGCGCCGCGTTGATGGCCGGCGCGATAAGTACCGTCGCGGCAATGACTTTGCGCTACAGCAACCAACGTGAGCAGTTCGGGCGCCCCATCGGTCGTTTCCAAGCCGTGCAAGCCCATTTGGTCACCATCCACCAGCAGGCCGCCGTGGTCGCATCGGCTGTCGACGGTGCGGTCGAAGCGGTCGAACTCGGCCGGGGCAGCTTCGAAATCGCTTGCGCCAAACTGCTTGCCGACCGGGCCGCGCAGCTGGTGACGTCGGCCGCCCATCAGACGCACGGCGCTATCGGTATGACGAAGGAGTACCCGTTGCATTATCTGACCCGTCGACTCTGGGCCTGGCGAGACGAAGCCGGAGGGCATCATCGCTGGGCGGACCTGCTCGGCGAGGCCTTGGTCGCCTGCGGTCCCGACGCCCTGTACCCCGCCATCCAGTCCGGGTCCGAGGTGATGCAGTGAACCGACTGCAGCGCCCAGACGGGGTCACGTTGGCCTTTCAGGTGCACAACCCGCAGGCGCCAGGTGTGCCACTTCTGCTCACGCACGGCTTCGGCGCCACCGCGGGCATGTGGGGCCCCAATATCGACGCCCTGAGCGTCGACCGCCCGGTCATTGTCTGGGACCAGCGTGGCCACGGCGGCACCGACGCGCCCGACGACATGAACCTTTACAGCGAGCAGATCGGCGTCGCCGACATGGCGGCCATTCTGGACGCCGCGGGCGCCGATCGAGCCGTGATCGGCGGAATGTCGTTGGGCGGCTACCTATCTCTGGCCTTTCACCTCGTGCACCCGCAGCGAGTGGCCGCGCTGGTGCTGGTCGACACCGGGCCGGGCTACCGCAACGACGAAGCCCGCGACAAGTGGAATGCGTGGGTAGAACGACGTGCCCAACAACTTGAGCGGGGCGAAATGCCGGCAGACATGTCAGCGGAACTCGTGCAGGCGGTGCATGAGCATCCGGAGGGGCTGCCTCGCGCCGCCCGCGGTGTCATGGCTCAGCACGACGCTCGCGTGATCACCTCGCTCGACGACATCACCGTGCCCACGTTGGTGATCGTCGGCGCCGACGACACCGACTTTCTAGCCGGGGCCGACTACATGCACCGCCACATCGCCAACTCTCGCAAGGTTGTCATCGACGACGCGGGGCATGCGGCGAATATGGACCAGCCCGAGGTGTTCAATGCGGCAGTGCGCGAACTATTGGACCAGCTGTGACCGCTCCGGATGTCACCGTCGAATCCGCCGGCCACGTGGCCGTGGTAGAGATCCATCGTCCCCCGAACAACTTCTTTGACACCGCCTTGATCAAGGGCATCGCCGACGCCTATGAGCGACTGGACGATGACGTCGAATGCCGGGCGATCGTGTTGTGCGCGGAGGGAAAACACTTCTGTGCCGGCGCCGACTTCTCCCGGCCCGCCGAGGATCGGGTGTCGCCCAACGAGCTTTACGCTCAGGCCATTCGGTTGTTTCGCACCAGCAAGCCGGTTGTGGCCGCGGTGCACGGCGCCGCGATCGGCGGCGGACTCGGGCTTGCCCTTAGCGCAGACTTCCGGGTGGCCGCACCCTCCTCGAAATTTGCGGCCAACTTCAGCCGGCTCGGGTTTCACCCCGGCTTCGGGCTGACCGCCACGTTGCCACGTGTCGTCGGCGCGCAGAAAGCACTCGAGTGGATGCTCACTGGTGAGCGTTTCGGTGGTGAACTCGCCCACGCTGCAGGGTTGGTCGACGAATTGGCCGACGACGGTGACGTGCGCCCAGCGGCGGTTCGGTTCGCCGAGCGTATTGCCGCCTCGGCTCCCTTGGCGCTGACAAGCATCCGTGCCACCATGCGCGCGGGACTCGCCGAGGCTGTCGCCGCGGCCACCGCCCGCGAGCTCGAAGAACAAACCCGACTACAGGCGACCGCCGACTTCCGCGAGGGCACGGCGGCAGCGGCGCAGCGCCGCGCTCCAACGTTCACCGGTCGCTAAAGCTGCGGCTTCGATTCCCGGCAGGCTCCACCACAAGTATCGCGTTTAGCGCCGTCCTTCTTTGATTGGACCGAGGCCGACGAGGATCACAGATAGGATCAGGCCGGTCAGGAAAGAGCATGCGACTCGCAGGTCGGCGCGTTTTGATTACCGGTGCTACCGGAGGCATTGGCGGCGCGATCGCGCGCGAGTTCGTGGCGCGGGGCTGTGCCGTCACGGTCACGGGTCGACGGGAGCGCGATCTCGAGCGGTTGGTAAGCGAACTCGGTCCGCCCGCGCGCGGTTGTATCGCCGAGTTGACCAACCTCGAGGAGGCTCGCGAGCTACTAGCCCGGGCAGGGCCCATCGATGTGCTGGTAGCCAACGCCGGTGTCGAGATTCCACAGGATCTGGCTGTGGTGAGCGAGGCGGAGCTGGAGGAAGCGATCCGCATCAACCTGCTTGCCCCGGCCGCGCTAGCGCGGGCTGCTCTAGCGCCGATGAAAAAGCGGGGCGAGGGCCACATCGTATTCATGTCGTCGGTTGCGGGACTGGTGGCGACATCCGGCAACGGCACGGTGTACACGGCCACCAAGTGGGGGTTGCGTGGACTTGGGCTCGCGCTGCGACAAGAGCTGTACGGCACCGGTATTGGTGTGTCCACAATCTTTCCCGGACCTGTCCGCGGTGCCGGGATGTTCGCTCGGACACACGTCGCCCTGCCACGGGGCGCCGGTACGGTTTCCCCGCAGAATGTCGCTCGGTCGGTGGCCCGGGCCGTCGAACAGGATCGGCCCGAGATCACTGTTGCAGCAGGCAGCGTGCGGGTGAGCGCGATGATCGGCGGCGTCGCGCCGGTGCTCGTTGGCAGACTCGCCCGATTGGCCGGCGCGGCACGCGTGCGCGAGGCGATGCTCAACGCGCCTAACCGCGATGAGGGCACCGAGCCCGGCGGCTGACTCTTCCGCGTCGAGCATCGATTCGGTCGCCGCAATTAGTCGGCGACGAGGTCGTAGGCGTCGACTCGCCACACACCGTCGACCCGGCTGAGCTGGTTCCAGCACGCGGTTCGCTGGCGTACGTCGCTCAGGGCGGGGTCGAGCTGTCCGAGCAGTGCGCGGTTGAATGCATCGTGAGACACCATGACAAGCGGTCCGGGCCCATAGTCGGCCACCAGCTCGAAGAACGCTTGGCGGGCGCGGGCGGCCAGGGCGCTCAGTGGCTCCACACCGGGAGCCAGATCGACGCTGCCGTATTGACGCTCGACCTCATCGCGAACCTGGCCGGTCACCGGACCGTAGTCATGGTCGTTGAGTCGGACGTCGACCGTCACCGGCGCACCGCTGGCAGTGCCGATTGCCTGTGCGGTGGCGACGGCTCGTTGTAGCGGACTGCAGATCACCGCGGTGGGGTGCTTGGGCTCGAGCGCATTGGCCAGCCGAGCCGCCTCAGCGATCCCGACCTCGTCCAACGGAGGGTTGCTGAGCCCGCGCAGTCGCCCCTCTGCATTGAGCGCGGTGCGGCCGTGTCTGGCCAGAAAGACGCGATCGGCAATTGCGGTCACTGCGGGACCGTTCCGGACTCAGGAACGACCAAGATCGGACGGTTACTGCGGCGCAACAAGTTTCGGACCATCCCCAGCATCGTATGGCGACGCCGATCGTCCCGCATCCTGTTTTGAGGAATGATCGGTCAAGGTTCGATCCGCCGCGCTCGAGGGATCATTCACGTGCAATCGAAGCAGTGAACTCGGAAGTTGGCATCGACCCGCGTTGATGCGTGCGGCATCATTCGGTGATGCGGCCGCGGCGTTTGGTCCAGATTCGTCGGATCAGGGAGTGGCTGGCGCTCACTGCGGCGGTCGCGTTGGTTCCTTGGACAATCTACCTAGGGTTTACGCTTCCGCAGAGCTACACCGCTCAGCATTGGCCGGTGACTTGGGTGGGTTTCGATCTCTTATTACTGGCATTCATGATCGCCACGGCGACACTCGGTTTCATCCGACACCACTTGCTGGCCCTGTTTGCGTTCTCAACAGGTGTTCTGCTCTTGTGCGACGCCTGGTTTGACGTGATGACCGCCAAGCGCGGCGACTTTGCGATGTCCCTGGCAACCGCCCTACTCGGGGAGCTGCCGTTAGCGGTCGTGCTGATCGGAGGCAGCATACGCATCGCGCGCTTGCAGGCGCGTCCGCTCGGTAGGGCGAAGCGGCTGCTACCGCGGCGGCAAACACGGCGGTCGGCGAGGTATTCACCTGCTCAGGGTGGCTCCGGCCGACGGTCCTAGCCTACGATTTTGCAGCTGGGCTGATAGGCGGTAACTCCGGCGCCGACGAACCCGGTGACCTCGTGACGCAGGATCTGATGAACAGCGCTCGTGGGTCTATCGCACGGTGAGGAGGACAGGTGAGTGAATCAAGCAACACGGCTGGGCGGGGCACGCAGCGGACGGTCATCCACCTCTCCGAGCTGTTGCGGTCGCCCGTCCTGGCACGCTCCGGCGAGACCGTGGGTCGGGTCGAGGATGTGATCGTACGACTGCGCGGCGCCGAAGAGTATCCGCTGGTGACTGGGATCGTGGCGAGCGTCGGCGGTCGGAAGGTGTTCGTCGGTACTAACTCGATTGAGGAGTACCGCTCGGATCGAGTCGTTTTGGCGAAGAACAAGATTGACCTCCGCGGCTTCGAGCGCCGCGATGGCGAAGTGTTGCTTCGCGCCGACGTGCTGGGCCACCGATTAATCGATGTGGCCGCCGTAGAGTTGGTTCGCGCCTACGACGTTGAGCTGGAAGACACCGAGTCCGGTTGGGTGCTTGCCAGGCTGGACACGCGGCGCCCACCGCGGCTGTTCGGTTTGATCAAAACTTCCGGCGGCCACGCGCCGCGTGATTGGAAGGCGTTTGAGCCGCTGATCGGTCACGCTCACACCGACGCCGTTCGGCGCTTGTCGGGTCGGTTCGGCGGGTTCAAGCCCGCTGAGATCGCCGATCTCATCGAGGAGGCCGATAACGCAGAGGGCGGTGAAATCCTCGACCGGGTCCATAGCGATCCGGAGCTGGAAGCCGACGTATTCGAAGAACTTGACCCCGACAAAGCGAGCCGACTGCTTGACCACATGCCCGATGAAGAGGTCGCCGCTCTGCTGGGCAGGATGCGTTCCGATGATGCCGCCGATGCGATTACCGACCTGCGTCAATCGCGGCGGCGTCGCGTGCTGGACTTGATGCCCGCCCCGCAGCGCACCAAGGTGATCACCCTGATGGGGTTCAACCCAGAAAGCGCGGGGGGGTTGATGAACCTCGACTTCGTTTCCTGTGCAACCACAGCGACCGTGGCCCAAGCGCTGACACTTATCGCGGCCGCCCATACCGTTCAGCCGGAGGCGCTGATCAAGGTGCATGTTCTCGATGAGAACCAGCGCCTTACGGGCGTCGTGTCGGTAATCGCCTTGCTGCAGGCCCAATCCGGGGAAAACGTTGCGGCACTGATGGATTCCGATCCAGTGCGGGTCAGCGCCGAAGCCGACCTGACCGACATCGCACTGCTGATGGCCGACTTCAACCTCTACTCCATCCCCGTCGTCGACGACGCGGACCGTGTGCTCGGCGTGGTCACCGTCGATGACGTGCTGGAGGCCACCATCCCCGAAGATTGGCGGCGCCGTGAGCCCGCCCCTCGTCCGGTCCGCGAAATCACCGCGCCCAAAAGTGATTACGACGTCCCAGTGCCGCGAGGCGAGACACCGTGACCTCGGGCGTCGACAACACCCGGAATTCCAGGACGGAGGCTGGCCCGGCGCCGCGCAGCGCCGTGCTCGACTCCGCTCACCTCGGTGACATCGAGGGCGCTTTCGGGCGTATCAGCATCGGAGAAACGGACCGCCCTCGGACGCTGAAGGTTCGGCTGATGACTCTGTTGGCCATCGTTGGCCCCGGAATCATCGTGATGGTCGGCGACAACGACGCCGGCGGGGTCGCCACCTACGCTCAGGCGGGCCAGAACTACGGTTACTCCCTGTTGTGGGTGCTGCTGCTGCTGATCCCGGTGCTGATCGTCAACCAGGAAATGGTGGTGCGGCTGGGTGCGGTCACCGGTGTCGGGCACGCCCGACTCATCAACGAACGCTTCGGCCGCGGCTGGGGCTGGTTTTCTGTCGGCGATCTGTTCCTGCTCAATTTTTTGACGATCGTCACCGAGTTCATCGGCATCAGCCTGGCTGCCGAATACATCGGCGTCTCCAAATACGTGGTGGTGCCGATTTCGGCGGTAGCACTGGTAGCGATCATGGCCAGCGGCAGCTTCCGACGCTGGGAGCAAGCCATGTTCATCTTTATCGCCATCACCTTGCTACAGATCCCAATGCTGCTGATGTCGGATCCGCAATGGGTTCATGCGGCTAAATCATTTGTGGTGCCTGGTATCTCGGGCGGCGTTACCTCCGACGCAGTATTGCTTATCATCGCCATAGTCGGCACCACCGTGGCACCCTGGCAGCTGTTCTTCCAGCAGTCCAACGTCGTGGACAAACGCATCACTCCGCGATTTATGGCCTACGAGCGCGCCGACACCGTGCTCGGCGCTTTCGTCGTGGTGATTGGTGCCGCGGCCTTGGTGATGACCGGCGACTGGGCGGCGCGCTCCACCAATACTGTCGGCAAGTTCATTGACGCCGGCGCCATCGCACACCTGCTTGGTCAACATGATTCGGTGCTTGGCTGGTTGTTTGCGATCGTGCTGATGGACGCCTCTATCATCGGCGCCGCTGCGGTGACGCTGGCCACCAGCTACGCCTTCGGCGACGTGTTCGGGCTGAGGCATTCGCTACACCGCGGATTTGCCGACGCCAAACAGTTCTACCTCTCTTACACCGCGATGGTAGTGCTCGCCGCGGTCATCGTGCTGATCCCCGGCGCCCCGCTGGGTTTGATCACCACCGCGGTGCAGGCTCTCGCCGGCCTGCTGCTGCCCAGCGCCAGCGTCTTCCTCCTGCTGCTGTGCAACGACCCACAAGTGTTGGGGCCGTGGGTAAACCGGACCTGGCTCAACCTGGTCGCCGCGCTGATCGTCGGCACGCTGCTGCTGTTGTCGGGAATCCTGATGGCCACCACCTTGTTCCCCGACCTCAACGTCGTCGCGGTTGCGACCTACCTCGCTGCGGCCTTGATTCTCCTTGCGGTCGCCGCGATACCGGTACTGCGGTGGATGGGCCGCCGCCAACCCCCACCCCCGGCGGCACCAGCGCCCGTGCGGCCCGTCGATCGCAACACCTGGCGTATGCCGCCGCTGGCCCTGCTGGAACCAGTCCGCTGGTCACCGAGCACGCGACTCGGCATGATCGCGCTGCGCAGTTACCTGGTAATCGGCGCCGTCCTACTAATCGTCAAAGCTGTGCAGCTCAGTGGGCGATAACGAGTACTTCATCGTCGCCGCCGGATGATGAAAATGACAATGCCAATCACTATGACAATGATGGCGACGTAAACCGCAACCCCGATGATCCGTTGGGAGTTGTTGTAGTCGGGTACGTGGTTGGGAACCATGGCCAACCAGAGAGACCAGCCAGCCAGCGCGGTGCTCATATCTGTTGCCTTCGAGGGTGCATGTCGCGTGCCGTAATAGTAGTTGGCGGAACTTTGGCGAGTATGAAGACGAAGCCGACAGCGAGTTATGAAAAGGCCATCCGCGGCGAGTTCGATCGCGCCAGCTCGACAACAGAGACGGGCCGGTCAAAGCTTCATGCCAGGAAACCGCTGGCGCTAGAGGCTATCCGACGGTGTGGACGATGAGGATGTCTACTTTGGCCCTGCGGGCGACGGTGTCGGGCACGGAGCCCAATAGACGCCCGGCGACTGTGCCCAATCCCAAGTTGCCGACGACGAGCAGGTCCGCCTTGACCTCGTCGGCCAGGTGCAGCAGCGCAGCGACTGGCGCGCCGACGGGCGCCGCCTCTTCGATGTTTTGGGCGCCGGCGGCATGCGCTCGTTCGCGGGCATCGTGCAGGATCTCATATACGGGAGCGCTCCCATGCATCCTGTAGCCCTCGCCCCCGAGGCTGTCGGCGGCGCGGCCGTCGAGCAGACGATCGGGGGAGGGTGCTCGTGACCAGCCTCCCTTTTCCGAAGTGTCGAGATGCGCGCTCGCGATGATCAGCTTCGCATTGACTTGCGCCGCGAGCGCGGCGGCGCGATCGACCGCACGTAACGACGACTCCGAGCCGTCCGTCCCGACGATAATTGTCCGATAGCTCATATCGCCTCCATCAGTCGGTCAACGACGACAACAAAGACATTATCGGCCCGACTTCTTATTCGAAGCCCATTGGGCTGAAACGGCGTCGTGTTGCTTGCGGGTGTCCGTTGGCTGTCGGTTTCTCGATAAGCAGTGCGTCCGCCCGCTCACAGTGCTTGCGTTTGGCATGTGTACAACACCTTGTGCCACTGACCGGTTGATAGAGAGGACGAACTATGCCTGGTGAACACCCAAACATCCTGGTCATTTGGGGCGACGACATCGGTATTTCGAACTTGAGCTGTTATAGCCACGGAATGATGGGGTATCGCACCCCCAACATCGACCGCATCGCCGATCAGGGGATGCTGTTCACCGACTCATACGGCGAACAGAGCTGCACCGCGGGTCGCTCATCGTTCATCACCGGACAAAGTGTGTATCGCACCGGACTGAGCAAGGTCGGCATGCCCGGGGTCGACATCGGGCTGTCGGCCGAGGATCCCACCATCGCCGAGCTGCTCAAGCCGCTCGGCTATGCCACCGGGCAATTCGGCAAAAACCACCTCGGCGACCTCAACAAGTACCTGCCCACGGTGCACGGCTTTGATGAGTTTTTCGGCAACCTGTATCACCTCAACGCCGAGGAGGAACCCGAGCACCCTGATTACCCCACCGAAGAAGAAGCGCCGCTGCTCTACAACGCGTTGTTGCCGCGCGGCGTACTCAAATGCTGGGCCACTGAGCTGGACAACGGCGAAGTCGATGAGCGCTTCGGGCCGGCGGGCAAGCAGCGCATCGAAGACACGGGCCCGCTGACCAAAAAGCGGATGGAAACTATCGACGATGACATCGCCGTGGCGTGCATCGATTTCATCGAACGTCAGCACCGTTCCGACACACCGTTTTTCATCTGGCTGAACTTCACCCACATGCATCTGTTCACCCACACCAAACCGGAGAGCGTGGGCCAGGCCGGGCGCTGGCAATCCCGGTATCACGACACGATGGTCGACCACGACAGAAACGTCGGACAAGTGCTTGATGCGCTGGATGATTTGGGTATCGCCGAGGACACCATCGTCATCTACAGCACCGACAATGGCCCGCACGCCAATTCCTGGCCCGACGGGGCGACCACCCCATTCCGCAGCGAGAAGAACACCTGTTGGGAAGGCGCCTTCCGGGTGCCGCAGGTGATCCGCTGGCCCGGGAAGATCCCCGCCGGTGTGGTCTCCAACGAGATCGTCCAGCACCATGATTGGCTGCCGACCTTCTTGGCCGCTGCCGGCGAGCCGGACATCGTCGAGAAGCTCAAAGGTGGTCACAAGGCCGGTGACAAGGAGTTCAAGGTCCACATCGATGGCTACAACCTGCTGCCCTACCTCACCGGCGAGGTGGACGAGAGCCCGCGCCGCGGGATGGTCTATTTCTCTGATGACGGCGACGTGCTGGCCATCCGCGCCGAGAACTGGAAGCTGGTCTTCTTGGAGCAGCGTTGCCCGGGCACGATGCAGGTGTGGGCTGAGCCGTTCACGCGGTTGCGGCTGCCGAAGATGTTCAATCTGCGGACCGATCCTTACGAGCGCGCCGACATCACTTCGAACAGCTACTGGCAGTGGATGATTGAGCGCGTCTTCCTCCTCATCTACGGTCAGGCGCTCGCCACCCGGTTCCTTGACACCTTCCGAGAGTTCCCGCCGCGCCAGAAGGCGGCGTCATTCACCATCGACCAGGCCATCGAGTCGCTCAACGCTTTCCTCTCCCAAGACTGACGCCATACTCCGACACCGCACGGTTGCGACCACGACCGTTGAAGTGGCCGACGGTCCATGGTTCGATTCCCGGCAGCTCCACAACGTTCGAGTTCTGGGTCGTTTCGTCGCGTGAGCTGATTTACGTGTGCGCATTCACGAACTCGGCGATGGCGTCCTGCATTTGTTGTAGCCCTGGCTCTTCGATGGGGTAGTGGCCGGCATTCGTCAACATCACGGTGTCCACAGGGACTTGGGTGATTCGGGACAGTACGGGTTGGCTCAATTCCAGTGGGGACCAGCGGTCCTCGGCGGGTTGTGTGAGCAGGATCGGGCATGCGTCGAAGTTCTCTGGCTCGACGGCTGGGACGTAGTTCATGTAGCTGGCCAGGAACCGGATCGGGACCCCAGTTTCCGCCGGATGTCCTGTCTGCCGTCATGACCTTGAGCGCGGCCTGGTCGTTCACCAGTGCTGACATCTTGGATGCCACTGTCATGGGAAAGGGGATATGAGCCGCAGGCGTGTGCGCTAATGCGCCCATCAAGGGTGCGCCGAGGCGGGCGGTGAGCTTGTCGTGTGAGGTGTCGTCGCGGACTTTCGATTCCGCGCAGGGTCCCTTTGGGGGCTTTGGCTGCAACGTGATACGTGAGCATTCCGCCCGCGCTGAGGCCGTAGAGCACAATCGGGCGGTCATCACGAGACTGCTCGTAGGCCAGGAAGTCCACGACCAGGTCGACCCAGTCCTCGTAGGTCGGGACAGTGCCGGGCTTGACTTGGGTGAGTCCATAGCCGAGGTTGTCCAGGGCGACGGTTTCGAATCCCCGCCGCGCCAGTGGAGCACCGACGATCAGGCTCATTTGTCGCCCGTTGGTACCCACTCCGTGGTGCTGCACGATCTTGGCGGGAGCGTCGGGGTTGGCGTAACGGTCCAGGTGGATGCGGTTCCCGCGCCATTGCCAGAACTCCTCGGCTGATGCCGTCTCGTCGGTTAGACGTAGTCGTTCGGGCAGGTGCTGCTGCAAGTCTCGCCATGCCTGTTGGTCACGGTAGAGCACTTCGGCGCGCTTGCACATGGTCGAACTCCTAACTCGATGTCGCATGTGTTGGAATAACCTCCAATATTGGAATCTACTCCAATTATGGAGTCAAGTAAAATCTTGGATGTGACTGAGACGAAGCCCACTACCAACCCGAGCAGGATGGCTCGGCGTGCGGCCGCAAATCGTGAGGCAATCATCGACGCCGCTGAAGAACTGCTAGCCGAGGGTGGGCTGGGCGCTGTCACGGTGGAGGCCGTTGCCGAGCGTGCCGATGTCGCGATCCAGACCGTCTACAACCGGGTTGGTCGCCGACCGGAAGTTTTGGTAGCCATCGCAGAACGCGCTGTGGATGAAAACCGGAGCTACATGGAACCGGCATTCGCGTCTGACGGGACGCCACTCGACCGGATCCTCGCAGCCGCCCACGCTTACGTCAGCTTCGCGCGGGACCGGCCGCAGCAGTTCCGGTTGCTCAACACTCCACCGGGTGAACCCGAGGCGCTGGAACGAATCGCGGACAAGGTCGACGAGCAGATTGGCAAACTCGCCGACATCCTGGCGGCCGGCGTCGCTGACGGAACCTTCATCTCGACTCTCGACCCCTCCGCGGCAGCTACTGCGATGTGGGCAATGATGGAAGGGATCCTTGCGCTCGGGTGGCGCACGGATCGCAAAGTCGTTGAGCCTGAGTCACTTCGCGGATTAGCTGACTTCGCCCTCGCAACGATCCTCAACGGCATACGAACCCGTTGATTGCTGTTCGCTCTCAAACTGCGATTCACGCTGATCCTCGACATTCGTCCGCTTGAACTTGACAGGTTTGGAGCTTCGCGAAAGCCCGGTCGCGCGAACTTGATTGCCGGCTGAATGCGCTGTCTGACTGTCAAATTAACAGCCGATTAATTGCCGGCCTCGATCGCCGCGACTCTTGCGGCAGCGTCGGATCCGCAAAAATGCTGGAGGTTCACCCCGCCGGCGGCAAGCAGATCGTCAATGCGGCGCTTGAGGTCACCTGAGGATAGGTGGGCATAGAGGTTCGCACCCGGACACGAAGTCTGGGCTAGGTCGCGATGGCCCGCCAACGTGTTGGTTGCGATGCCGAAGTTCTGGGCGGCCCAGGCGAACGCGAGAGCGGCGCCGTGGAGCTGGGCCTCCGACACAACCTCTTGATCGAAGTTTCCTTCGCAGAGGACGAGGAGATGGCCTGTTGTGTCGTAGTCCGTCGCAGTGTCGCCTGCAATCTTGGTGCTCCGCAGTTCGTAAATGTTGCCATTGCGGTCGACGCCGACGTGGTATGCGATGTCGATCCACCCCTTTTGGTCTTGGTGGTACCGCTGGTCCTCGCGGAGGCGACCTGGGGCGTTGCGGTTGTCGCCGAGGACCACGGCCTCGTGATGCAGGGTCATCCGGGTGATGGTGTGCGGCCTTCCTCCGGGACGGGCAGGTCGCGCGCCCCAAGCGTCTCGGCATAGCAACAGTGCCGAAGTGGTAGCAATCAGGCTGGCACTAGTACTCGATATCGCCGCAGGAGTCGGAATCGGAGGCGCCTTCGGACCTGACGTAGACGCCGAGACAGAGTCCACCGGGGTCTTACTTGAGCAGGCGCTGACCATGGACGCCAAACCGACGCTGCCGGCCAGTCGGAGCAGCTGACGGCGGTTGACGGCATCCGGGCGTTCATCGGGCCCGTCGT